>JBJXFK010000193.1:0-62599 GCA_046155505.1 Phycisphaerae bacterium | reverse complement strand
TCGATCACGCTTTGGCCGTAGCCGCGATTCTCAGGATGGGTGATCGTCGCGACGCCGCTCGCGCTGCGCAGGATTCGCGCCGTGCCGTCGATCGAGCCGTCGTCGATCACCAGAATGTCGGTCGCGTGCCGCCGCACCGCGTCGAGCACGCCGGGCAAGTAACGCTGTTCGTTGTAAACTGGAATCGCAACCAGTGATTTCACGCTCGGTCTCCGCCGCTCGCGTCTTTCGCGAGAGTCGCGGATTATAGCGCGTCGCCAAGCCGAGAGGGCGATCGGATGAGATTCGCGCTCCGCTTGACTTGCCCGGTCGCCGAACAAGCGGGCAAATTTCTTGCCGAAAATCGTCTCGACAAGCGCATTACGATTCCCGACAATGCCCATGCATCAGACGCACGTCCCCTTCGGTTTCGGTGACAAGGTCACCATCCTCAATGTCGAATCGAACAGGTGAAACATGGCCTTGCGCATGCTGCTGGATCTGATCTTCGGCGTCACTCGCGGCGAGCCGCTCGAGAGCACGCTCGATTCAATCTGCCGGTTGATCCAGGCCCAGCAGCCGGACGCCATCTGCACGGCGATGCTGTTCGATCCTGTCGCACAGAAGCTAAACCTGGTCGCTGGCCCGAGCCTCAATGCCCGCGCTCGCGCGATCCTGTCCAAGCTCACTCCCGCTTCTGACGGCGGATCATGCGCCGCGGCGTTTTACCTGAAACAGTCGGTCGTCGTTGCCGACACGCGGCTCGATCCACACTGGCAGTCTGCCCGTGGAGCAGCGACCGAACTAGGCGTGCGCAGTTGCTGGTCGGTGCCGTTTTTCGGCTCCGACGGCGCGCCGGTCGGCACATTCGCCATCTCACGGCCCGAGCCGGGTTCTCCGTCACCAGACGTGCTGCAAACACTGCAACTCGGGGCAGACATCGCCGGACTTGCGACGCGACAGTTACGGGCGAGCCAGGCGGCGGCGAAGGTCAACCGGTTTCGCGAGGCGATCATCCAAACCGCCAGCGAAGGCATTTGTGTTTGCAATGCTGTTGCCGAGCAACCCTTCGTACGTTTCTCGCTCTGGAACGAACGCATGACTCAGATCACCGGCTACACGATCGACGAGATCAATGCCGCCGGCTGGTATCAGTCGCTCTATCCCGACCCCGACCTGCAACGCCGCGCCATCGAACGAATGGATCGCATGCGTCACGGCGACAACCTGCTCGGCGAAGAATGGGAGATCACGCGCAAGGACGGCCAGCAACGCACCATCTCGATTTCCACCTCGGCAGTCGAAACGGATGAGGGGCAACCGACCGTGGTCGCGATGATGCAAGACGTTAGCGACCGCAAACTGCTGCAATGGCAGCTCTTCCACGCGCAAAAACTCGAACTCGTCGGGCGACTCGCGGGCGGCGTCGCGCACGATTTCAACAACCTGCTCACCGCCCTGCTCGGCAATGTTGACATCGCCAGCTCGTCGATCAATGACCCGGTCGAGTTGGAATACGCCCTTCGCGAAATTCGCGGCGTCGCCGACCGCGCCAGCCGCCTCACGCGGCAACTCCTCATGCTCGCCAAACAGGAACAAATCAAACCTGAGACCATCAACATCAACGAGCAGATCCGCTCCGCGCAGCGCTTGCTGCAGCGCGTCCTCGGCGACGCCGTGCGGCTCGATCTGCAATTCGACCCGCAGCTCTGGAATTCACGCATCGACCTCGGACAGTTCAGCCAGATCATCGTCAACCTCGCCGTCAACGCACGCGACGCCATGTCCGGCGGCGGCGAATTCCGCATGCGAACGGAAAACGTCACCGTCAACGACACCGGCGGAGCACCACCCGCCGGCGATTACGTCCTGCTCACCGTTTCCGACACCGGCGAAGGCATGACCCCTGAAGTCGCGCGACGCATCTTCGAGCCGTTCTTCACCACCAAGCATCCCGATCGCGGCACCGGCCTGGGCCTGTCCACGGTGCAAGAAATCGTCAACCAGGCGTCCGGCTACATTCTTGTCGAAACGCTCCGCGGGTCCGGAACGACCTTTCGCATCTACCTGCCGCGCTGTGACGGTCGCGCGACGCACGTCAACGGCGATCACAAGCCGCCCGTGCGCATCGCTACATCCGCCGTCGTGCTCGTCGTCGAGGATAACGACGCCGTGCGATCGGTCATCGTCGCCGCGCTGGAACGCGCCGGCTGTCAGGTGATCGAGGCGAGTTGCGGCGACGAAGCGCTGCGCGTGCTCGATCGCCGCGGCGATCAGATTCGCATGATGATCACCGATCTGCTCATGCCGCAAATGGACGGCCGCACCCTCATTGAGCGCGTGCGGCGCGTTCGCCCGGGCTTGCCCGTCATGCTCATGTCGGGCAACGTGGGCGACACCAACTTCGGACCCGATTGGCACGAGCTGCGGATTCCGTTCATCGCCAAGCCGTTTTCGGCCGACGATCTCTCGCAGCGCGTCGCCGCGTTGCTTGAAGAATCCGTTGCCAATCCAACGTGATGGCCGCGCGCTTGCCGGTACACTGTCTTCATGCAAAGCGATCCGCAACAATTGGTCAGCCTCAGCATGTCGGAGTTTCTCCAGCGCCTCGCGTCCGAAATGCCGACGCCCGGCGGCGGAGCGGCAGCGGGGGTGAGCGGCGCGCTGGCCGCGGCGCTGGGATGCATGGTCTGCGCCCTGACCGCCGGCAGGCCGAAATTCGCCGCCGTCGAGCCGCGTGTGCGTGAGCTGCACACCTCGCTTGATCGGTCGCGCCGCATGCTCGAAGAACTCATCGACGAAGATGCCGCCGCATATGGCGAACTGAGCGCGGCGTTCAAACTGCCCAAGAATGATGCGTCGCGCGGCGATCGCGTTCGGGCAGCCGCCGAAGTCGCTGCGAGTGTGCCGCTGCAAACGGTAGCGATCGCCCGCGCCGTGATGGACTCGCTCTGCGACCTGCGCGAGATCGGCAATCCGAATCTGCGATCGGACGTCGAAGCGGGAATTCACATGGCCCACGCGGCCATGCACGCCGCCGCGGAAAACGTGCGCGCGAACCTGCCGTTCGTCACCACCGACGCGGCGACGCGGCTCGGCAACGAGCTCGACCAACTGCTCGCATCGTCGGCATAACTCCCACTTACGTCGAAGGGGCCGGCGACTCGGCCAGCGGCGGGTAACCCACCTGCGCGCGCGTCGCCGCCGGTGCAGCGCTGCGCGCTCGCGGGACGGACGCATAGCCGAGCGTCAGAAAGCCGACGCCGTAGAGCAAGAGGAACATGCTGCCGATCGGGCCGTCGATGGGCAGAAAGAGCAACCACTGCCCCACGCACAGCACGCCGCATATCAGCTCGAACATCCAGAGTCGCGAACGAATCGCCGCATAGGTCGGAATCGCAGTCCGCGCGTGCGCACGACCGCCGGCCGCGGGAACGGATGCACCGCCCGTTGAGCCGGACTTGGGCGTGCGGATGAATTCGCCGCCGCGCTGCACGATGCCCGCGAGCACCGCGACCGTGTTGTTCACGGCCAGCCCCAGACCGAGCAGCAGCACTTTGGGTATGTCGAGCGGATTCACAAATTGCCCAAACGACACCCGCGACCAGCAATACGCCAGAATCGGCCCGAGCGTCGCCAGCGACATGACGATCCACGCCCACGAAATACTGCCCGGCCCGCCATCGAGCGACGCCGCGAGCGGTCGTCCGAAGAGAGCCATGAGCAGCATCATTACGTTGACGCTGTAGCCGAGCAGGTGAATCGTGCCCTCCACCTTTTGAAACGGCGAAAGCTTGGACATCCACACCGCGCCGAGCAACTTGCGCGCACACTGAATCGAGCCGGTGGCCCAGCGCCGTTGCTGCGTCTTCAAGGCGTCGGGGTCGGCGGGCAGTTCCGCCGGGGCGACCTCATCGACGTGATACGCCACGCGCCAACCCGCGAGCTGCGCACGATACGAAAGGTCGAGATCCTCGGTCAGCGTATCGCCATCCCATCCGCCGACGCGCGGATCGTCGATCGCCGCCCGCCGCCAGACGCCCGCCGTGCCGTTGAAATTCAAAAGCAAGCCGTTCCACGCCCGGGCTGGCTGCTCGACGCCAAAGTGCCCGTCGATCCCCAGCGAGAGCGCCCGCGTGATCCAGGTTTCGTCGCGATTCAGATGCCCCCATCGCCCCTGCACGCAGCACGCACGCTCGTCGCTCGCCAGCAGCGGCACGAGCGCACGCAAAAACCCCGGCTGCGGCACAAAATCGGCATCGAAGACGGCGACAAATTCGCCACGCGCCGACTGCAATCCATATTGCAGCGCGCCCGCCTTGAAATGCCGCCGATCGGCACGCCGCACGACGCTGATGTCATACCCGCGCGCCGCGAGCTGCCGCACGACGGCATCGACCACCTCGCGCGTCGAGTCATTACTGTCGTCGAGCACCTGAATCTGATGCCGATCAATCGGGTAGTCAATCGCCGCGACCGCCTCGATCACGCGCCGCGCAACGGGCAGCTCGTTGTATAGCGGAATCTGAGTGGTCACGATCGGCCAGCGGTCGTCCGGCACCGTCGCGCGAAAGCGGCTGATGGTCGAATTCTGCGCCCGCCGCACGCGACCGCGTGACGCCATCGCCAGCCCGAGCATCAGATACATGTGCAAACCGTAAAGGCATGGCACGGCGATGATGATGGAAAGCAGCGTCAAGCCGATCGCATAAAGAGCTGTTTGCACGCGCGGGCCTCTGAGTCGAATTCGCGTCCGGCGTCCGGTTGTTCGCGGCCACGCCGATTTTCGGAGCGGCGAAATGTAGTGATTTTGTAAAGGCGTGTCAATTCGTAACTTAGCGCTGCGCACGGTACAAAACGGGCGCGGGACGCTACAATCCAGCACGAGGGTTCGCGGTCGGTCCGGTCGTTCATGTATTCCGTTTCGCGTGGCGCTCCGCGCGGTCTGGCGTGGGTGCTGCTTCCAGTGTTACGAATTCGACTTTCGTCCATGTGTGACGCGTCGAAGTATTCGGGGGCTTATAGGGTGCCATTACCAAGCGGCGCGTCGCGCCACTGTTGTATTTTCGCCGCGAGCCTGCTCATCAGCCTCACCGGCTGCATGGCCGAGCGGTCGTTCCCGGTGCGCAGCGACGGCGTCGTGCGACTGTCGGCTGATGGTGGCGGCTCCGGTATGCCGCCGCGCGAGTGGCTCGCTGTCGCGCAGACGCAACTCGCACCGCTCCTGCCCGCCGACGATCCCGCACCGCTGCTCACCGACGACCTTGCAACTACGAGCGGCAACGCACGCGACGTGTACCGACACTTCGGCGTGCGCGGCGATCGCATGCACACGCTGATCTGGAATCTCGAAGGCATTCAACACACCGCCCAGGTCGCCCAGCAGAAAAAAATCGACGTGCCGCCCGCGTGGGACGAGTTCAACGACGTCTGGATCCCGGTTTCAGACAAAGTACAACTCTCCGGTCGGCTTGGCCTGGCCCGCGATGCCGCCGGCGCGCGATTCGCCGACTGTATCGTTGTGTTGCCCGGCATTTTGGGCGACAAGAGCATCATGCGCACGCGCGACATCTGCTTCGCCCTGCGCGAGGCCGGTCATCATGTGCTCGCGCTCGACTTGCGCGGCCTGGGCCAGACGCGCGTTCGCCATCCGGAAATTTACTCGACGTTTGGCGCGCTCGAGACCGGCGAACTGCTCGCCGTCAGTACATGGCTCGAAGCGAAATCGTACGTACGCGACACCGGGCTGATCGGCTTTTGCTGGGGCGCGAATCAGGCACTGCTCGCCGCGTGGGAAGACGGTCGGCGCGATGATGATCCGTGCGTTGGCGATGCGATTCGTCCGTTCCTGCGCCCGCGCGACGGTCGACGGCACTTCGCCGCCGGCATGATCGCCTATTCGCCGGTGATGCGTTTTGAAGAGATCGTCGCGACCTCCGCGCGGCCCACCGCGATTTGGATCAACCCGGTTCTCAACGGCTTGCAGAAACGCGTCATCGAACACATGCAGGAACGCGGCTATCCCGATCCGGTCGGCTGCCTGCGCGATTTATTTCGTGCCGAGATTCTACGCAGCGAGTTCGCCGAATTTGATCGCGTCGAAGAAGACGGCCTGCGCTATGTGCGTCTGATGCCGTATCAAGGAAAAACCGCGTGCGACAAACTCGAAGCGGCCCGCATGCCGGTACTGATGGTGCATGCGGTCAACGACCCGCTCGCCGCGGCTCAGGACGTGGCCGATTTCGTGGCCCAGGTCGATAACCCGAACGTCGCGGCGATGATCCTCGCCGGCGGCGGCCACGACGGCTTTGCGCCCTACGCGGGTGATCATTTCTATAGCTTGATGCTGAATTTCTTCGACAAATCCTACGGTGCAGCAGCATCGCTGGAACGCCTGCGGCACGATACGTCGAAGCTGGCGGCGGCCGGGCGTTAGCGGTTCACAGTGCTTGCGCCTGTGACTCGTGCGATTTTCCCGATCACCCCATTTGCGGCATCGGAAACCGCTCGCCCATCCATCGCTGCCAGTGCGGCTCGTCTCGCTGCGCGGCGGCCTTCGCATTCGGGCCGTAGAGATAAATCGCGATGTACACCTGCACCATTCCGCCGCAGGAAAACGCGCCGATGTAGGACGTGCCGGGCACGGGCGCGTCGAGGCCGATGAGCACCGTGTTGGCGTTCATCCCGTCGCCCAGCGACGCGCCGGCCATGCGCGGCACGCCGGCGGGCGTGCTCCACTTCTGTCCGGCGGCGACGTTTCGAAGCCCGAGCTCGCCGCCCAGCTTTTCCCACGTCTTCGCCTCTGAATCCGTGGCGAAGCTGATGAACTGCATCGCCGAGCACTCCATGCCGCGGAACGATTCGAGGTAGCGACGCAGGATGCGGAAGATCGCCGGCCAGCCCTTTTCCAGACCGTCGAGCTGATTGTCCCAGTCGTCGTTGCTGGCGAACAGGCTATGCACGACGCGCACAAGGCACTTGCCGCCCGCGCGGGCTTCGACGCTCCACTCGGTCGCCACCGCGGGCGAGCCGGGCGGGCCCATCGTGGCCTCGGCGACAAAGCGTTTGAGCGCTTCCCACTCGGTGATCGTGGCGGGGCAATCCATGCCGGGGCCGAAGGTGGAGATGATCTCGCCGCCCTTGCGCTCTTCCATGCGCGTCGGAACAAACCAAGACGAGATGCCCGGACCGGTCGCGATCGCTCGCCAAACTTCTTCGGGCGATCCCGGGACCTCGACTTCGACCTGCACCGAACGGCGACCGGATGGATCCTTTTGCACGCTCATGACGATTCCTTTTCATTCGTTGGGGCGGGTGTGTGCGGCGTGGGGTAGGCCCCGATCAACAGGCGATGGCGACGGCCGCCCGGTGCGGACTCGTCGTGATAACGCGAGACCAGCGCGGTGACTGCTGCGGTTAGCTCGCCTGTAAACGCGGCGCGCTCCTCGGCGGAGCGGAATCGCACCTCGGTATCGATCGAGAGCGTCGCGAGACGTTTGCCGACTTCGAGAGACTTGCGAAGCAGGCTTCCGACTTCGCGCACCGCGCGTGCGGCGAGAGCGACCAGGTAACTTGCCGAAAGCCGATCGAGAACTCGACCCGGATCGGCTGCGACAGGGCCGAGCGCGCCGGGCGAGACGACGTATGAGGACGCCGTCGCGACGAGCCGCCGTTCGGTAAGCCCGCCCCAGCGTCGCTCGCTGACGACGCGAACAAGGCCGTGCGCCTCGAGCGTCCGCAGGTGGTAATTCACCTTTTGCCGCGGCAGCCCGACTCGACCGGCGAGCGCCGCAGCCGACGCCGGGGTACGCAGTTCAGACAGGAGTCGACTGCGCACCGGGTCGAGCGCGACACTGGCGGAAGCCGGATCGTCGATGACACACAGGTCGATCATGTACCGCAGGATAGCATTGACAACTATTCTTGTCAATGCAATTTATGGGCAGTTTCAGCGTAATTGACGAACTGGCTTCCCGAATGCTCGCCCCAATTACAACCGACGCCGTCGAGGGGGCGAGTGCCACCGTCCAACTACGCAATCCGTGTTGACGCCTCTGCTGGGCGAGTTTGCTGTTACCCACATCTCTCTCGGTCATTCGCACGTCGCACCCGCCGCGCGAAGTGCGACGTCGAATAAGTCAGGCCGAAGGCCTCGACAGTCGTTAGCCCGGGTGTGGAGCGAAGCGACACCCCCGGTCAGCGACAGAGCGATTGTCAAACTTCGTTGATGACTCTCCTGATCAGGCGACGGACTGCTCTGCTCTTTCTCCATCGACGAACGATACACCGTTCCCAACGGGCGTCGCAGGCAATGACTCCGCGGAAACGTCCGTCAATTCCAGTAGCGACGACAACCCCCGCCGCGCTATAATGCCCCCATACGCCTGACCAGGATGTCGGGCACTGCAGGGTTCAAGGATGAGTCCTCACATGTCGCGTGCAGAGCAACGCCAGGCGGCGCTGCACCTGTGCCTGGTCGCGGTGGCGTGGATCGCCGCGGTCTTCGGCTGGGTCGCAGTGCTCAGTTTCAACGTCGCCGATCCGCCGTCCACTAGCGCCTTTCCGCCAAATGATCCGCTGCGAAATCTGTGCGGCTCCGTCGGTGCCGACATCGCGCACACGGTTTTCTACTATCTCGGCTTCGGTGCCTACGGCTTCGCGCTACTCGTCACGGTCGGCCTAGTCGCCTGGTCGCGCCGCATTCAGGTCAGCGACCTGTGGATGCGCTGCATCGGCCTGGGCTTGGTCGTCACCGTGGTCAGCACGCTGGCCGACATCTTCATCGTCGCCGGCGATGCCCACTTGGTCACCGGGCCGGGCGGCGTGCTGGGCGTGGTGGTCGCCGCGTTTCTCAAGAGCAAATTGCAACTGGCGGGCACGCTGATCACGCTGGCTGCGGGGCTGATCGTCGGCCTGCTGCTCGCCGCCGACCAGCTTGTCGTCAAAGTCGCCAAGGGTGCGGGAGAGGTCGGCAAGAAATCCGGCGGCGCGCTACTGCGCAGCAGCGCCGCCGCCATCGCGGGCGCGGGTGCCGCCGTCGCACAGGGCATGTCCAACATGACCGCGCGCGTCGCGACCGCCGGCGCGCCGGTCGGTGAAGTCGACGAACCCGTCGCCGCTCCGATCAAGTCGCCGCGTGTCGAGCGAACCACGACGAAGCCCGCCGCATCGACGCCCGCGACCGACGCGACAGGGGCATCGACTACCAAGCCGCCGCGCGTCGAGCCGAGCGTTCGAATTGATACGCCGGTAATCGACAAGGCCAAATCCGCTGCCGCAGAAAATCCGATTGAGGCTGCACCTGGCGAGGCGAAGGCCGACGCAAAATCAGCCGCGAAATCGGTCCCCGTGCGACCCGCCCAACCTCCGGCGGGCCAGAAAGCACTCGATTTTGCCGGACCATCGATCGATGACGACGCCGACGTTGACGCTACCGCTGCCGACGACGTGGATGACGATATCGATCACGAAACGCTGCCCGCGATCGAGCCGATCTCGGCCGCCAAGCCGGGTGCGACCAACGGCACGCTGAAACCCGCCGGCCCGCCGCGCGTGACGCAGCTCGGCGGCGGCGCGCCGACAACGCCGCCGCGCTCAATCGCGACCTACCCGGCGAAGGTCGGCAATCACGAGTTGCCGAGCATCACGACGCTCGACGACCCCGACCCGATCAACAAAGACGAAATCGAAACGCTCTGCCGCGAGAAGGCGTACATCCTCGAGCAGACACTCCAGGAATTCCGCCTCGACGTGCAGGTCGTCGGCATCGAGACCGGCCCGGTCATCACCGTGTTCGAGCTCAAGCTGGCGGCGGGCGTGAAGGTCAGCCAGATTGCCTCGCTCAGCAACGACATGGCCCGCGCGCTGAAGGCCCCCGCCGTCCGCGTCGTCGCCCCCCTGCCGAGCAAGAACACGATCGGCATCGAAGTGCCGAACATCGACAAGGAAAAGGTGCGGCTCAAAGACCTGATGCGCAGCGTCGGGCAGCGCGCCGACGGCTATGCGATTCCGCTGTTCCTCGGCAAGGACGCCAGCGGCGCACCGCTGATCGCCGATCTGGCCAAGATGCCGCACTGCCTGATCGCCGGCACAACCGGCTCGGGCAAGTCGGTCTGCATCAGTTCGGTGATTATGTCGATCTTGCTCACGCGCACGCCGGACGAGATCAATCTGGTGCTGGTCGACCCCAAGGTGGTCGAGCTGGCGATGTTCAAGGACATCCCGCACCTCATCTCGCCGATCGTGACCGAGATGAGCAAGGCCGAGGCAATTCTCGACTGGGCCGCGACCAAGATGGACGAGCGATATGAGCTACTCGCCGAAGCGGGCGTGAAGGAAATTCGCGGCTACAACAAGCTCGGCCCGGCGCTGCTGCGCGAGCGGATGCACATCGAATCTGACGAGGAGATGGCCCGCATCCCGCTCACGCTGCCCTACATCGTGATCATCATCGACGAATTGGCCGACCTGATGATGACGGCGGCGAAGGAAGTCGAGTTTTATCTCTGCCGCCTCGCGCAGAAGAGCCGCGCGGTCGGCATCCACCTGATCGTCAGCACGCAGCGACCGCAGGCGAACGTCGTGACGGGTCTCATCAAGAGTAATTTGCCAAGCCGCATCGCGTTTCGCGTCGCCAGCCGGCTCGATTCGCGCATCGTGCTCGACCAGAACGGCGGCGAGGTGCTGATGGGCCAGGGCGACATGCTGTTTTTGCCGCCTGGGCAGTCGAAACTCGTTCGCGCGCAGGGCACGTACATCAGCGACGAAGAGCTGCGTGCGGTGGTCGAACATGCCAAGAAACAGGGCGAGCCGCGCTATCACCCCGAGTTGATGCGCATGCCCAAGCTGAGCGGCGACGGTGCCGAGGAGCGCGACGAGCTGTTCGATCAAGCGGTCGATGTGATGCTCGAAACCGGTCGCGGCTCGGTCAGTTTGCTGCAGCGGCGACTGACGATCGGCTATAGCCGTGCCTCGCGGCTGGTCGAGCAGATGTACGCGGCGGGGATTGTCGGCGAGTACAAGGGCAGTCAGGCGCGCGAAGTGATGATCAGCAAGGAAGAGTGGCAGAACATGCGCGGGATGCGCGATCGGGAAGAGGCGGCGGAGGAGTGATCGCGATGTTTGCGGTCGGTTTCCCGAGGTCTACTCGTCGGCTTGGTACTGCGACATCAACGCGGCGTGTGCGGCCTCGTTTTCACGCAAGGCGGCTTTGAGTTCGCACCCGCCCCCAAACCAATCAAGATTGGCCGCGATGTGATCGCGAAGATGGCCCATGGCGCAATGTTCGCGCAGACGCCAGTTCTTCGGCTCTTCGTGTCGCCACAAAATGGACACGAAATCGTCCTCCGAAAACCCGACGCTGATGTCGTTGACCTTGAGCATCTCTCGATCGAGGGCGAGGGCGTACTTCGCGGCGAGCGCGCGAAGCCGAACAGACGTGTCATAGTGTGTGTCTGCGAATCGGAGCAAATGGTGCGGCAGCGGCGAAGGTGCGGGCAAGACGCCATCCCCGCGCGGCGCGAATCGGTCTTCGGCGACGAAGTGCCGTAACTCGTCTAACTCGCGCGAATGTGCCGCACAGCCGGTCGCGCAGATCGCAACGGCCAATGCGAAGGCACCGCGGCAGATTCGAACAGTCGTTTCTCGCATCATTCAGCACGCTTCCCCGTGGTGGCATCTGCATTGCCTGGTTGTGCGGGCGGAACGGTCGTTCCACACTCCGGACATCGCCCGCTGACGTTTCCGATCAGCCAGTACGATCAAGCCGCGCACTGTCGAGGGTCGTATAGAAAGCTGCTTCGCGCGGTCTTTCCAAGCAAGAGCGCAAGCGCGACGATGGGCATCCACAACGGAATCGAAATCAAACGACTTCCCACGCTGCGATCATACCGTGGGACAACCGGGAGCATCTCGCGCAGATCGTGTTTGAGAGCGATCCATCGGCACCACGGGCGGCCAATCTCGCTCCCGGGAAATCCGATTGCCGCGTTCATCCATATGAGCTCGCCGGCGACATACCATTCGATTGCAACATGTCCGCGGTGCGCGATCGCCCCCCACGAACTCCCATCGCCAATCGATACAAACAGAACAAATGACGCTGGAATCAAGAGCCAGATCAAGACGCTTGCTGCGGCTAGCGCTTTGCGAATGCGGACGACGCGTAGTTCAATTCCCGGGTGCGCGACATCGCGAGCGTCGGTTTGAATTCGCATCGGTCGCCCTCGGGCTGTCAGGATAATAGGGTATTAGAACAGCGCCCACGCTGTAATGGAATTTGACGCGCCACGAAGCGCCGATTCGCATGTATCGCCGTAAAGCGCCGCACCCAACTGCCCTACTCGCATGCCGTCCCAAACTCCGTCAAGAGCGTAGCCAGGTCCGTCAAATCCACGTCGCGATCGCCGTCCACATCGCCCTCTTCGATCGTCGAATTGCCCGTCTCGCCATAGTGCGTCAGCAGCGTCGCCAGATCGATCAGCCCGACCACGCCGTCGCAATCCACATCGCTCGCAAAATTGCAAACGGACAGTTGCACCGGAGTGCTGCTCGTCGTGAAGCAACCCGGGTTTGTCACCAAACACCGAAACGTCGCCCGTCCGCCCGGCTCCAGAAACGACACGGTCATCGTGTGCGAATCGCCGTCACTCACGGCGCCGACGGTCGGCAAATCGACATCCGTCACGTCCACCCAATTCCCCGGCGTGTCCTCTACCTGCCATTGATAGGTAAGCGAACCGGTGCTCGCCGCCAGCACCGAAAAACTCACATCCTCGTCCGAGCACGCGGTCGCGCTCTCCGGCTGCCGAAGGATGCCGACGCATCCGATGCTCAGCACAGCGTCATAGTAGCTTGACTCCCTGAAGTTCCCGGGATTCGGTACGCCAGGCTGATTGGAGTTGGCAATGACGTTCGAATTACAGAGCAGTCGGTATGTGCCCGGGCTCAGCATACCGCTAAAGCTGAACAAGCCATTGGCGGTGTTGAAGACGCCGTGCTGCGGGAGAATTCCGCGGAACAAGCGCACACTGCCGGAGACGTCGTCGTCGTCAAATGCTGCGAACCCGGTCAGGGAATACGCGATCGACTCGGTCACCGTGAAGGTCACGTCGGTGCTACCGTTCGCGCCGGCACCCGCCGACAGTCCCGGTCCGTCCATCGCGATCAGCGCGTTAGTCGTCGTACCATGACAAGTGATACGCATGAAGTTCGTGCCGCCTGCGAACGTGATCTCCGAGCGAGAATCCGCTTCCACCTCGCAGGTCGTACCGGGAAACGAGGATTGTGGCTCCTGCGGCAGGACGGGGCCGCCCTCGATGTGCGCGATTGCTATGAGTGTGCCGCCATTGCCAGTGACGTTGGGGGGCTGATCGAGCAACGGGCCGGTGCTGCTGCCGGCACGTCCGCTGGAGCCGCTTGCGGCGGCGAAGGCAGTGCCGGATGAGATTGTGATCTGCGCCGCCGCACCGGCCGAAAGCAGCGTCACACCAACCGCTAGACCTACGATGCGACGAACGCGCTGCGTCGTTGCCACGCTCTGAGAACGTATCTGCCGGTCGGTCATGTTCGGCCCTCGTGGTCGGAATGCAATCTGTCAGTTCGCGTGCGTGGGAAGCTCGGTATTGCCGCTCCCGTGCCGCGTGCTACGACTTGCGTGACTGCGATCGTAGCAGACTGACTATGGCGATCCAACGCAATTGTGCTCCGGTGCCGACGAATCGTGTCTGCATTCGTCGTTATCAGGCGTTTGCGAGTTGTTGGCGCGAGGGTCTATGCAAGCCCAAACTCCCGCCAGCGCCGCGTCACCTGCTCGCGCACCGTCGGCGTCATTTCCAACTCTTCTGGCCATTCGCGCACCGCGCCTTCGCCCGGCAACTTCCGCGTCGCGTCCCAGCCGATCTTGCTGCCCGCTCCACACACCGGCGATGCGTGATCGAGAATATCGAGCGGGCCGTCGGTGATCACGCAGTCGCGGCGCGGGTCGCAGTTGCTGAGCATCTGAAACAACACTGCATCCTGATCATGCACATTCACATGCTCATCCACCACCACGATCATCTTGGTGAACGCCATCTGCCCCGCGCCCCAGATCGCGCTCATCACCCGCCGCGCCTGGAACGGATATTCCTTCTTGATCTTGACGAACACGCAATTGTGGAAGCAGCCGAACATCGGCAGGTTGTAATCGACGATGTCCGGGATCAGCGTCTTCAGCAGCGGCAGGAAAATCCGCTCAGTCGCCTTGCCGAGCCAGAAATCCTCTTGCGGCGGCTTGCCCACGATCGTCGTCGGATAGATCGGACTCTTGCGATGCGTGATCGCCGTGATGTGCAGCCGTGGATACAGATCGGCCAGCGAGTAGAAGCCGGTGTGATCGCCGAACGGCCCCTCCAGAATCGGGTCGTCGTGCGGATCGATGTACCCTTCGACGACTATCTCGGCATTCGCCGGCACTTCAATCTCGGGTTGCGATACGCACGGCACAAGCTCGATCCCGCCGCCGTTGAGAAACCCCGCGAACAGGCACTCATCAATCCCCGGCGGCAGCGGGCACGTCGCCGCATAGGGCATGACGGCCGGCCCGCCGAAGCTGACCGCGACGGACATGCGCTTGCCCATCTCGCGATGCAGCCGATAGTGCCGCGCACCGTCGT
Source organism: Phycisphaerae bacterium (assembly GCA_046155505.1). Lineage (GTDB taxonomy): Bacteria > Planctomycetota > Phycisphaerae > UBA1845 > Fen-1342 > JBJXFK01. Next base: position 47,966 of record JBJXFK010000193.1, on the reverse strand, counting down.
GGTGCATGTGCCAGTGCATCGCGGCGAGCTTTGGCCCGAAGACCTGCACACGGTACATGCCGATGTTGCGTTCGCCGGTCTGCGGGTTTTTTGTGAAAACGTTGGTTAGCGTCAGATACCGGCCCTCACCGCCGGGCGGGAGCAACCGACTCGCGTCGAGGGATTTTGGATTTTGGCCCGGCGCGCCGGGATTTGATTTTGGATTGGCGTGCGCGCCGCCCGCGTTGTGGCCGATCGAGAACAACTCGCGCGCGTGCTCGCTCCCCTCATTCATCGCCGCAAGCGAGCGGCGCAGGGTATCATCAACAAATACGGACGACGACGCAGCGGATGCGCCCCGCGCCCCGCGCCCCGCGCCCTCTTCTGAACCCTGAACCCCGACCCCTGAACCCTGCCTCACAATCTCGCGTACATGCGCATACACATTCGCCGACAAATCCCCATCCCCCGGCCAGCACTTCAACGCCGGCAGCGTCGTCAGATCGGCGTCGTCCGTATGCACCACCTCCTGACACATCCCCCGCCGCACGATTTTCGGCGGCAAGCTGGCCAGTTGCATCAGTTGCGGAATCTTCTTGAGCTTCTCCATCAGCGTCGTGGGCACTTCCGGCTTGACCAGCATCTTCACGCGGTCCGCCAGCTCCTGAAAATCCGCGCAGCCCAGCGCCAGGCACATCCGCTCTTTCGTGCCGAAGGTGTTGATCAACACCGGGATCTTCGACCCCCTCACATTCTCAAACAGCAGCGCCGGCCCGCCCGCCTTGGTCACTCGATCGGTGATCTCCGTGATTTCGAGAATCGGATCGACCTCGGCCTTGATGCGTTTCAGCAGGCCGCGCGATTCAAGCTCGGCCACAAATGTCTGCATATCGGCGGCGGGCATAAGGCTCACTCCCTGCGACGCTGAGCAAGAAAAACCGGCACTCATTCGCCGGGGACCGGAGTATAGGCCAGCGAAAATCCGCTGCCCGCTGCCGCCGCGAATTTCCATTATGAACAAAATGCTTGCCCTGCCCGACCCGCGGTTACGATAATGCAGGAGAGGCGAGCGACGACCAAGCGCTCGAGGCGTCCGCATGAGTTGGCAGGAACGCGAATACAACTGGCAGGGCGACAACCCCGGCCCATGGCGCGACTGGAAGGCGTACCTGCCCACGCGCGCCGCCGGGGTTCTCATCGCCATCCAATTTGTCGGCACGGTTCTGTACCTGCTGCTGCTCAACGAAAAAAACGCCAACGCACAGCAGGTCGAAACTTGGTTTCGCCTCTCGGCCGCGCAAACGCACCCGATCGCAATTCTCCTGCACCCGCTCGGCACCGGCTTCAGCTATTTGATATCCGCGATCGCGATCATCTGGACAATAGGCAGCAAACTCGACGACACCATCGGCTCGCGCAAGCTCTGGTGGCTCTACGTCGTCGGCAATCTCATGGGCGGCGCAACGTTTTTCGCCATCGCGACCGCCGCCCCCGCAGCCGCCCTCACGCCGCTGATGTTTCCCATCGGCGGATTCGCGGCGTGGTGTTTCGTTGCCTGGCGCGTACTGCAAATGGAATTCGTCCCGGTCTTCGGGCATTTCGTCTCGTCGTCCAAGGTCACCGCCGTCGCTGCGCTCATCGTCATTGTCGCGGTCGCGATCCCCAATCCGGTCGGCGCAGTCGCCTGGCTCGCCGCGATCCTCAGTGGAGCGGCGGGTGTGCTTGTCATCGACGGCATCTGGCAACTCGCCGAGCGTAAGCGTCGCACGCCGGTGCGCCTCACGCGTCGAGTTCCACGCCCATCGGTCGCACGCGACGACGACGATGCCGACGAACCGACCTGGCAACCCGAACCGACAACCGAGCCGCCCGCCGACGAACGCGAACTCGATCGACTGCTCGCGAAAATCAGCCGCGAGGGCATCGGCTCCCTGACCTCCGACGAACGCGAAAAACTCGAAGCCGCCCGTCAGGCAAAACTCCGCGGCAAGCAACCGCAACGCGTCCGATAGTGCGGCCGTCCGGGTGGTGCGGGCATTCTGCCCGCACAAGCCGAATTCTGGAGCGCTTCTGAACTTTTCGACTCCGCTGGCTTCCGAACGCGGTTCGTGACGGCAGCAGGCGGGCAGAATGCCCGCTCCACCCTGCGACTCGCAACCATTTCGCTTGACGCACGCGAAGTAGGCTCTAAGTCCAAACAAGCGCAGCATTTCGGGTAACGCTTGGCTATAATCCCGACAGAGTTGTGTCGCATGGAACCGTTTGCAGTCATTCTGGTGTAGACCAGCCGAACATGAACTCCGACCTCGCCGCCACCAAAACCCGCCGCATCGTCGTACTCGCCCGCACGCCCGGCGACGAAGGCGATTTGGTCGGCTTGCTGAATGAGCAAGCCGAGCCGCACGTCGTGCGCACCGCTGACGAGGCGGTCGCGGCGCTGCGCTCGCAGGACTTCGACGGCGCGGTCGCCGAGTCGTCCGAATTGCTCGCGCTCGCCCGCTCCGCCGGCCAGTTTCAGACCGAGACTATCCTCGAAGCGATCGGCCACCCGGTTTGCATCGTCGGTCGCGAGGGCGAGATCACCTGGTCCAATCGCAAATTTAAGTCCTACGCGAGCGACGTTGCCCAGACCATTCGTGATGTCTGCGGCGAGATCTGTCGGGCGATGAGTGACGGCAAATCGCACGACCATCGGATGACAATCGTCCACCAGACCATCACCGTCGGACGCGACCACACCTTCGACCTGACCGGATCGCCGCTGCTGGCGGATGACGGTCAGGTCGATCGCTTTCTGGCCCTGCTCTGGGACGCATCGGGCACGCGGCGACTGCAAGAAAAGCTCAACGCGATCGACAACGCCGGTCGCGATCTGCTCGGCCTCGATAAAGACACGGTCGGCAAAATGGAAGCCGCCGACCGGCTGAAGATGCTCGAAGAAAAAGTCGTCGCCTACAGCCACGACCTGCTCGATTTCGATCATCTGATCGTTCGCGTCCTCGACGAACGCACCAATCGGCTCGACACGGTCATGGCCCGCGGCATCTCCGAAGAAGCCGCCGAACTCGAAATTCTCGTCGGAGCCGATGGCAACGGCATCAGCGGTTACGTCGCGGCGACCGGTCGCTCGTATCTCTGTCCCGACACAACAAAAGACCCGCGCTACCTCAAAGGCCTCGACAACGCTCGCTCATCTCTGACCGTACCGCTCAAACTTCAACAACGCGTGATCGGAATATTGAACGTCGAAAGCGATCGCGTGTCGGCCTTCAGCGAAGACGATCGCCAGTTCGCCGAGATTTTCGCCCGCTACATCGCGATGGCACTGCAAATTCTGCAACTGCTCGTCGGCGAACGCTACGCAACGACCGGGCAGCTTGCGGCGGATGTGGACGCCGAGGTGAAGGGGCCGCTCAACGACATCCTGCGCGACGTGTCGGCCATCCTCGAAAAACACAGCGACAACGCGGATTTGAAAACCAAGCTGCAAGCGATCATCACTGATGTTGATCGCGTGAAACAGGCCGTCCATCGCGCCACCGACCCCAGCGCCGTCAGCGGCTTGCGATACGACAGTGTGCAGACCGACCCGGTCTTGCGCGACAAGCGAATCCTGATCGCCGACGATGAGGACATCATTCGTGAGACGGTCGCCGAGGTGCTTGGTCAGTACGGCGCGCTGCCGGTCATGGCCCGCGACGGAAACGAAGCGATCGCGATGCTCAAGGCCCAGACCTTTGACCTCGTGCTCAGCGACATCAAAATGCCCAGCCGCAACGGCTACGAAGTCTTCTCAGCCGCCCGCGCGGCGAACCAGTCCTGTCCGGTCATTCTCATCACCGGCTTCGGCTATGACCCGAACCATTCGATCGTTCGCGCCAGCAAGGAAGGCCTGAGCGGCGTGTTGTTCAAGCCGTTCAAGGTCGATCAATTACTGGAAGAAGTTCGCGCGGCGCTCATTGCCGCAGCATCGAACTGAACACCTTCTCCGCGTCAGCCGATCGTGATGTGCGAAGGATCAACTCGTCGTCGCGTCTTGCGGTATTTCCAGACGCTGCGCGATTGCGCAAACGTCCGCGAGTAATGACTCAAACTGGCCGACCGTCGCCGCCTTGGCCGCCGCCTCAAGCGCGGCTGCGGGGGCGGTGAATTCCGCGAAGCCCGCGGTTCCGCCCGCGCCCCTTAGCCAATGCGCCAATCGCTCGACGGCTGCGGCGTCGTGTGCGGTGCATGCCGCGCTCAGCTCGTCGAGCTTGCTTTTCAGCCGACCCGCGAATTCGACCACGATCTCGCGAAAGTCGGCGTCGTCGGTGGGCAGCGCCGAGCGAATCTTGCGGCCCGAGTTTGCGGCGGGCGGCGTGCCGGCCGGTTGTGTCGCGGGCGCGCCTGCGGCGGCAACACGAGAGCTGCCGACGTCGCCGCTATCGACGCCGTCGATCATCAGGCGTGCGCGCACCTCGTCGAGCAACCGTTCGGCGTCAATTGGCTTCGACAAATATCCGTCGCAGCCGGCCGCGCAGCACCGATCGCGGTCCTCCTGAAACGCTTGCGCAGTGAGAGCAAGGATCGGAATCGTGACACCGCGCTGGCGGAGTTTCTTGGTCGCGGCCAGACCGTCGAGCACGGGCATCTGCATGTCCATGAGGATCAAGTCAAAGCGTTCGTGCGCGACCAGATCAACCGCCTCGCGTCCGTTGCACGCTTCGACGACTTCGGCACCGGCGCGGGTGAGCAGCACGCGCACCAGTTTGCGATTGGTGTCGCCATCGTCAACGACCAGCACGCGGCCGCGCAATTTTTTGCTGCGTTTTGCACTGTGCTCATCCCCAGCCGAGCCGACGCGTGATTGCACGCCTTCGCGAAGCTCGATACCCGCCAGCGATCCAGGATCGACCGCGAAATGAAACGTCGTACCCTGCTGCGGCACGCTGTCGACCGTCAACCAGCCGCCAAGCGCGTCGGCGATGCGGCGACTGATCGCGAGGCCCAGTCCTGTGCCGCCGAATTTGCGCGTGATCGACGCGTCGGCTTGCGTGAATGGTTCAAAGATGCGTCCCATGCGTTCCTGGGGGATACCAACGCCGGTGTCGGTAACGTCGAAACAGACGCGCGGCCCACGCGACGAGTCGTGCATCCACACGGTGATCGTGACGCCGCCGGCGTCGGTGAATTTGATCGCGTTGCTGACAAGATTGATCAGCACCTGGCGCAGACGCGTCGAATCGGTCATGATCCGCTCGGGCAATGCGCCCTCATATTTCACCGACAGAAACAGGCCTTTTTCGACCGCACGGCTGCGCATGACAATCATCGCGTCGTCAACCAGCTCGACCAGATCGCACGCCTTGCTCTCCAGCTCCATCGAGCCGGCCTCTATTTTCGAGAGATCGAGAATGTCGTTGATGATCGCCAGCAGGTGCTTGGCGCTAATGTGAATCGTGTTGAGCCAATCGTGCCAATCGCGATTCTGCGACGTGTCCAGATCGGTCTTGAGCAGGTCGGCAAAGCCGATCACCGCGTTCAACGGCGTGCGAATCTCGTGGCTCATGTTAGCCAGAAAGTCACTCTTGGCCCGGTTCGCGCTTTCGGCGGCGTTTCGCGCCGCGCTGAGCTCGCGGTTCTTGGCGTCCATCTGGCGCGCATACATTTCAAGTTCAGTCTGCGAGTTCCTCGACCGCGCGGCCTCGACCTGCGAGAGCGACGCAAACGAGATGGACGACGCGATAATCATGTAAAGCAGCGCGACGAAGCCGAGCGCGCTACCGCGCGCGATGAGCAATGAACCGGCCCACGTCGATGCGTCGTAATCAACACCGATCGCCGCGCGAATCGTGCCGTCGCCGCTGCGGACCGGCGCGTATGCGGTGACCCAGGTGCCCCAACGATCAAACACCGGCTGATCGTCGAAGACGGATTGACCCTGCAGCGCGAGCGCAGCGGCGTCACCCGGCTCGAATTCCTCGCCGATCGGCGTGCGCTGTTCGCGCTCGCCCATAATCGCCCCGTCGCCGTCGTAGTCGGTCTCGGAATCCACCAGCAGCACGAACCGCCCGTCGTCGAGGCGCGTGAACGTGTACACATCCGCGACGCTCGGATTACAGCCGAGCCAGCCAAGTTGCGAGTGAATGATTTCAAGGTACTTCGGGTCGTCGGGCTTGGTCTTCAGGCTGATTTGTTCGTGATCGTGGCACGAGATTTCCCAGGCGTACGTCGGTGCGATGCCTTGGAGCATCGAGCACAGCCGGGCGCGTTCTGCACGGCCCGCATACGAGGCGCTCACCGCCGCCACGACCATCGCGACCAGCACGCACGACGCGAGTACGACCGTCGGCGGACGCGATGTGCTGCGGCGGGCGATCGTGACGAGCATCAGCCAAGCGCTCCCCAGGACCAGCGCGGCGAATGCAACCAGATCAAGCTGATATTCGAGGATTGTTTGTAACATGACCCGTCCGAGAAAACCAACACCGTTCGCCTGCGCCTTCCGCCGCGCGCGCAGTCTCTGACGATGCATCGGTCGCTCGCGTGAGGTGGTCCATCAAGACGCGTCGTGTCGGGGCGAAGTGAGTTATCGCGCAATTTCCGCGTAGGTGAGCAGAATTGCGCGTCCGGCTTGCCACCCGCGAAGCCGCGCTCGTCGTCAGAATGTGCCGATTCCCCTATCATCTGCCTCGCAGTTCGATACAAGCGAAATAGCCGAGGCATAGTCTGAAGCGTCACCGCCGGCCGCGCGCGGCTCGCCGAGCGTCGCTTGCCGCCGGTCGGGGAGGTTGCATGCAGCAGCCGTTTGCAATGATTGACACGGCCGACGACCTACAGCGCTGCTGTCGCGCCTGGCGCGACGCTGGCCGATTCGCGTTCGATACCGAGTTCATTCGCGATGAGACGTACGACGCGCGGCTCTGCCTGATTCAGGTCGCCGATGCCAACGGCGTCACGCTGATCGACCCAAGCGCGGGGCTCGACACCACGCCGCTATGGGAATTGGTGCACGATCCGTCGGTTCGCGCGATCGTGCATGCCGGCAAAGAGGATTTCGACCTCTGCGTGCGGCTGACCGGCAAGCCGCCGCGAAATGTGTTCGACGTGCAGGTCGCGGCGGGTTTCGTAGGTATCGGCTATCCGATGAGCCTGGTTCGCCTTGTCGCGGCGCTCACCAATCATCGCATCGCGAAAGGTTCTACGCTCACCGATTGGATGCGGCGACCGCTCACCGATGATCAGTTGCGCTACGCTGTCGAGGACGTGGCATACCTGCTGCCGATGGCCGACAAGCTCGAACAGTCGTTGCAGACGATGCAGCGCAGCGAGTGGGCCGCCGACGAGATGCTGCGGTTCGAGGATGTCGCGTTCTATCGCCCGCCGGTGGAAGAGCGGCTGCACAAATTTCGCGGGACGAAGGGACTGGATTCGCTCGGCCTCGCGGTGTTGCAACGACTGATCGAGTGGCGCGATCAATGGGCACAGGAAAAGAACCGGCCGATCCGGGCGATGATGCGGGATGACATTTTGGTTGAGATCGCCCGCCGCCGACCGACGAAAGCGCCGCAGCTCGAAGTGCTTCGCGGCTTTCCGCAGGCCAAGAACCCGCGCGTGGTGCAGCAGATTCTCGACATCGTGGCCGAAACGGCGAAATCGCCCAAATCGAGTTGGCCGCAGGTCGAGCAGGTGCGCGAAGAGTCGCCGATGGAACGTGCGGCGGTGGATTTGCTGGCCGGATATTTGCGTGCGACGTGCGACATCGAGAAGGTCGAGTACGAACTGGTGGGCGGGGCAACGCGGCTTCGCGACATGCTCGATTTTCTGCGCGGCATCGCCACGGAGCGACCGACGATTTTGTCCGGCTGGCGCGAGCAATTTGCGGGGAAACGGCTGGTGGCGCTGCTCGAGGGGCGTGCAACGCTGCGTCTCGGTGGCTGGCCGGCGGAGCTGCGGCTGATTTCGGAGTAAAAGCCTATCTCACAACCGCGCAGGGAACGGGTTTGAATCCCGCTTTTCGCGGTGGTGTGATGAGTTCTATGTTACGGACGCGCGTGTCGCTCTTCGCTTGCAGGCCATTGTCGCGGAGTACGCATGCATCCGACGCTACAAGTCTTGCTCGATCACAACACTTGGGCGACGCGCGTGCTGATCGAGGCGTGTCGCGGGTTGACCGCCGAACAGTTCCACCAGAAGTTCGACATCGGATTGGGGAGTCTGCACGACACACTGCGACACATCATCGGTGCGATGCTTCGCTGGGCGGATCGCATCGACCGGCGAACCGTGCGAACGTCAATTGAGGACGAACCGGCGACAAGCTCGGCGCATGATTTCTTGACGCTTCTGAGCCAGGCAGACGGCGAGCTGCGCGCGATCGCGACGGCGCTGGAGCGATCCGGCGAGTGGTCCGTGCTGATCGACTTTCCAAACGGCAGCGGCGGAATGTTCACGTTTTCCAAGGCGGCGGCGATGGTGCACGTGATGACGCACGGCGCACACCATCGTGCCCAGGCCGTACACATTCGCCGGCGGCTGGGACTGGCCGCGCTGCCATATGATTTGGACGCAGTTGAAGTAGAGTTGATCGAGCGCGGGCAGTTGTCGCGAGCCTAGGCCGATTTCGCGAGTGAATCGCAGCACGTCAGCCGAACTTATTGATCGTCGAAACCGTTTCGTATCGCCTGAGCCCGGCTCCGAGCCGACTCGGCTTTGTCGCACGCGTCGATTTGCTCGTACAGGTTCGCGAGCGAATCGAGCAGCTCCGCATATCGCAGCGATTGCGACTCAGGGATGGGTTCCGGCTCGAAGGGCCGCGCACCGTTGAAGTACCGCACGATCATGCACGCCGGTTCGCCGACCTCGAAATACTCGACGACCAGGCTGCTCGGCTGATCGCTGGGGGCGATGGGCAGAGACAGTTCCACCCGCGCAGGGTGCCAGCTCCATTCGTCGAGCAGGCATACTCCGTCGAGCCACACGCGCACTGCGTCATCGATGATCAGCGTCAGAGCGCACTCGACCTCGCGAGGCGGGATCGTCGTCGTGGCCACGGCCGCGAAATTGTCCGCGGGCATGCCCTCGAAGGGTGCGTTCGCCTTCCAGTCAAACTCGATCCGCGTGATTCGCTGCGCCCGCGCCGGCGGCTCGGCGCGCAGCGCGTCCCACACTGCGGGATCGGCGATGACGCGCCCACGCCAGTCATAGTAGAGGATGTCCCAGCACAGTTTGTGCTCGGCGGCGAGCATACGCGCGAGCTGTTCAAAGCTGTTCACGCCATCGTTGAGCCGGTTCTCGCGCAATTGGTGATCGGCCAGCAGCCTCAGCGACTGCTCAAGCTGGATCCACCCGATCGTTCCAGCCTGCTTTGCGAGTTCCACGGCATTCTCAAGCGCGCTCTGGTAGTCTTGTGTCGATTTTCGTTGGCGTAGGCTGCGCGCCAGTTCCAGCATTTTCGCGGCACCCTGCTGAGCGACGGCCTGCTCGGCCGAGGCCGCGCGCCGCTCCTGCTCGGCAAGCGCGTCGCGCAACTTGCAGTCTGATTCCTCAGCCTGACGCCGCCAATACCGTTCCTTTTCGAGCTGCGTGCGCGTGACGATCAGAGTCGCCGTCAACAGCAAGATGAATGCGATCGCCCAAAACGTGGCGAAGGGTTGGCGGCGCGCGAAGAGCCTGATGCCGCGCGCGATCGACGGCGGGCGCGCTTTGATTGCACGGTGTTCAAGATGTCGTCGCACATCGTCGGCGAATTCCGACGCCGAGGCGTACCGACGAGCGCGGTCCTTGTCGATGGCGCGCATGACGATCCAGTCGAGATCGCCGCGAATCTCTCGAACCAGACCTGCGGCACCGGCCCTGCGTCGCCGGGCGACTTCCGCCAGGTTGATTTCCGCGTCGTGGTTGGAGCCGTCCGCGTTCTTCGGCGCACCCTCAGTTGAGTCGGCCCGTCTATCCGCGTTGCTCGCGTTCAGACGTGCGAGCCGCGCGCTCGGGCGTTCGGCGGGCAAATCGCAGATGCGCGCCCGCAGGTCGTCGATCGACGAGCTGTCCGTTCGAGCGAACGGCACGGTGCCGGTGAGCAGTTCGTATAGAACCAAACCGAGCGAGTAGATGTCCGTGCGCGTATCTACGTCATTGCCGCGCAGCTGTGCCTGCTCCGGGCTCATGTACTCGGGTGTGCCGAGGAGCCGTCCGGGAGCCGTGTATCGACATCCGGTGTCCAATGCCGCGGTGAGCGTCTTCGCGATCCCGAAATCGATGACCTTGACAAGTCGCCGCTCGTCTTCGAGCGTGACGAGCACGTTTGCGGGCTTGATGTCGCGGTGAATGATCGCTTTTTGATGGGCATGTTGAATCGCGTCGCACGTTCGAACGAATAGGTAGAGCCGCTCACGGATGCTCAAGTAGTGTTCGTCGCAGTGCTGTGTGATCGGCTCGCCCTTCACGTACTCCATGACGAGGTATGGGCGCCCGGAAGCGGTGGTGCCTGCGTCGTAGATGCAGGCGGTGCCCGGGTGGCTCATGGATGCGAGCGATTGGCGCTCGGCCTCGAATCGGGCCCGCGTTTCGGGTGAATCGACGCCGATGCGAAGCAGCTTGATGGCTACCAGCCGTCGTACGGGGGCCTGCTGCTCGGCGAGGTAGACCTCTCCCATGCCGCCGCGACCGATTTGCCGAATGATACGATAATCGTTGACCCCGTCGAGCTCGGGCTCGACCGGCGTGGATTCGCGCAAATTCGACCAGACAGCCGTTTCTTCCATTTCGCGTCGCCCAGCGAGATTGAAGTGAATCGATTGATTAGCGTAGTCCGTCGCACGGCAAATTGTCAATCATGGGATTTCATCACGAATGCTCTACGCCAGGAGCAACGCATCCTGAATCGGCACTCATTTCGTTGAACTCGCGAGGGAGAACGAACTCTGGCAGGCCATTCTTTTCCTTGGCGGAGCGGTGGGGCCAATGATGGTCATTGTCAGGGTGCCGGCGCCGCTCTGCGCGCGGTCGCAACGGCACTGGAGAGCGTTGGCGACTGGGCCGCGCTAATCGAGCTTCCCAACGGCAGCGGCGGCGATGGTGCACGTGATGACGCACGGCGCACACCATCGTGCCCAGGCCGTACACATTCGCCGGCGTCTGGGGCTGGCCGCGCTGCCATATGATTTGGACGCAGTTGAAGTAGAGTTGATCGAGCGCGGGCAGTTGTGATAGCGTTCGCGTTCTTGAATCGCACGCGCTGCGCGACTGCGAATCCGAACGCGACGCGCCAGCGAGTGAACGCGACCGCAGCGAGCGTACCCCGCACCCGGAGCGCGAGCGAGCTGCGTAAGTCGCTCGCACTCCGGGTTCGGATCGGGCGGATCGCTTGCGCAATCCGCCGTCCGGCACAGAGACTCAATCGCTACCGACCACCGAACAGCCCACGCGGCCCGCGGCCACCACGCCCCGGACCGCCCCGCTCCGGCAACTCGATCCCCAGCGCCTCAATCTCGACCCGCGCCTCCTCGCGCGTGATCTCGCCCGACTCAACGCGCGCATGAATCGCCTCGAGCGCCGTACGTTGCTCGTCGGTCAGCTTGTCAAAACCGGGCGGCGTGGGCAGTTCGATGCCAAGCGCCTGAATCTCGGCCCGGCCCTGCTCGCGCGTGATTTCCCTCGAGCGCACGCGATCAAAGACCGCCGCAACGGCCGCCCGCTGTTCCTCGGTCAAATTCTCCATCCACGGCGGCGCCGGACGCTCAATACCAAGCGCGGCCAGTTCGGCCCGCGCCTGCTCGTGCGTGATCTCGCCAGATTCGACGCGCGCTCGAATCGCCTCGGCGGCGACGCGCTGCTCCTCGGTCAGATTCGCCACCCACGGCGGCGTCGGCACCGGAATGCCGAGTGCTTCCGCCTCAGCTCGCGCCTCTTCCCTCGTCAGCTCGCCCGCACGCACGCGCGCTCGAAGGTCTTCGAGTGCCGCGATCTGCTCATCCGTGAGATCCGCTCGCGACATGCCGAATTCGTGCCCGCCCATGCCCGGCCCGCCAAAACCACGACCACCAAACTCCGCGCCGCCGCGCCCCTGCCCAAAGCGCCCGCCCGCGCCGAACGAATCGCCGAGCAACTCGCGCGCCTGAGCAACCGCTTCTTCCTGCGTGATCTCACCGGCCTCGACCTGCGCTCGCAGCGACTCGAGTGTGGCGCGATCTTCGTCGGACAGGCGTGCCGTAGCGGCGTTCGTGCCAGCATCGCTCGTCATTTCGCCGGCGACAAGTGCGCCGAGCGTATCGAGCGTCGCTTCTTCAGACGTGCAGCCGGCCAGGACGGCGAGGCTCACCGCGCTCAGGATCAGGAAACGTTTCATGGAGGGTCTCCGTTTCTGCGATCGACCGCCGGCTCGCGAACAAGCGAGCCGCGTGCGTCGCTACCAATATCCAACGCCCATTGTTCGTGTCTATTGGTCAGCCGACTGTCGCCAGAGTGTCTCGTTTTGTCAAAGCACGTTTACAAATCTTTGCGCCGCGCATGCTGCGCCGACCCGCCTGACAAGTACGATGTCATATGAGAGCGTGGAAGATCATGAGCCTGCCGCGAATTCTGCTGCTGGACGACGATCGCGAACTCGCCGAACTGCTCACCGAGTATCTCACCGGTGACGGCTTTGAGGTGACCGCGACCGTCGACCCTGCGCGCGGACTCGAAGCCGCGACCGCCGGCAAATGCGACATCCTGCTGCTCGACGTCATGCTTGGAACCGCCAACGGATTCGATGTTTTGCGGCAGCTACGCGCCAAAAGCGACGTGCCCGTGCTCATGCTCACCGCCCGCGGCGAAGAGCTGGATCGCATCGTCGGACTCGAACTCGGCGCCGACGACTATCTGGCCAAGCCGTTTCACGCGCGCGAACTGGCGGCGCGCATTCGCGCGATTTTGCGCCGCGCTGCCGCGCCGGATACATCGGCCCGACCGCCCGCGCCAATCGTGCTGCAAGACCTGCGCCTCGACCTCGGCGCTCGCCGCGCTTTCAAGGACAACGAGCCGGTGCAGCTCACCGCCGTCGAATTCGGCCTGCTCGAAATTCTGGTTCGCAGCGCGGGACAGTTGGTGACCCGCGACGATCTGTTCAAAAGAGTGCTCGGCCGACGCATCATTCCCTTCGACCGCAGCATCGATATGCACGTCAGCAACCTCCGTCGCAAGCTCGGCCACCGCATCGGCGACGTTGAACGCATCCAATCTGTGCGCGGCGTCGGGTACATTTACGCGTTGCCAGCCGATCCAACGCCGCGCGAGCGCGCCTGATGCGAACACTCTTCCTCAAAACACTGCTCGCCTTCGCGCTGGCGAACTTTTTGATCGCCGTAGCGACCTTCTTCATCGCCATTCCGTTGCAAGCCGACCCCGGCACACTGGTGGTCAGCCCCGTGCTTGCCGCCCACGGCAAGTCGCTCGAATCGCTCATTCGCGCCGGTCAGGCCGACGACGCGCGGCGGTCAAACGAGACGCTTTTTGAGACGACGCGCATCGACGCGTATTTGTTCGATACTGACCTGCGCGAGCTGCTCGGCCGCAGCGCACCACCCGACATCCAGCACCTCGCCGCCGAAGCGCTTCGCAACACCGTCCTAAGCACGCGCGGCTTTCCCGGCGGATCGACCATGGCGCAGGGATTCGCCACGCGCGACGGGCGGCGTTTTGTCATCGCGGCCGCGATTCCGTTCCCGCCCATCGGGCGCGTGCTCAGCCGACCGGATGTCTGGGTGCCGCGCATCGCGACCGTCGTGGGCATGGCGGCGCTGCTCTGCTGGCTGTTCACGAGCTACCTCGTTGCACCGATTCGCCGTTTGCAGACAGCGGTGCGCTCGCTGGCCGCGGGCGATTGGACGGCCCGGGCCGATGGCAGGATTCTGCGCCGCGGCGACGAGATCGCGCAGCTCGCGCGCGATTTCGACCAGATGGCGGCGCAGATCGAATCGCTCATCGCCGACCAGCGCACGTTCTTCCGCCATGCGTCGCACGAATTGCGGTCGCCGCTCGCGCGAATGCAGGTCGCGATCGGCCTGCTGCGGCGAAAGCAGGACGATCCGCTGTTCGATCGCATGGAGCGCGAAGCCGAGCGACTCAATCGCATGATTGATCAGCTTCTCGCGCTGGCGAAGCTGGAGCACGCCAGCGTGCAGCCGCGGCGAGAATTGATCGACCTGAGCAGCGTCGTCGCCCAAATCGCGGCCGATGCCGAGTTCGAGGGTCGCACACGCAACGTCGCGCTGCAAGTCGCGATGCCACCCGCGACGATCAGCGGCGACGAGCCGATGCTGCGAAGTCTGTTCGAGAATGTGCTTCGCAACGCCATCCATTTCGCCGCCGCGGGTAGCACGATCGACATCGACGCCGCGCGTCGCGACGAATTCATCGACATTCGCATCCGCGATCGCGGTCCGGGCGTACCCGCCGAGCATCTGGAGACGATCTTTGAGCCGTTCAAGAGCCTGCGCGACGGGCGCATCGGCGGCCTCGGCCTGACGATCGCTCGCCGAAGCGCCGAATTGCACGGCGGCACGATTCGGGCCGAGAATCACGCCGATGGCGGATTGGTGGTGTCTGTGCGGCTACCTGTTAAGTGACGCGTAGGGTGGGCATCGCCCACCATTCCGCGGCGCGTCGAGCGAGGCGACGAATGGTGGGCAATGCCCACCCTACGAGTTGCCGCGGCTTTCGATCTTGCACGCCGCAAAATTCCTGTTTCACCTCGCGCTGGCTTTTGCTACGATGCCCCATCGCCCCTTGCGCCGAACCGATCGACGCAGGGCCTGTCCCCCATCGGGAGCAATCCGGCGTGAACTGGGACGATTTCCTGCAGAGCGTTCACGACTGGCTCGCGCAGCGCAAGCTCGACCAACTCGCCGCGCGCTGGGTGCTCGGCGTTTCCGGCGGTCCTGATTCCACGCTCCTGCTCCACGCGATGCACGAGATCTCGCGGCGCTTCCACCTCGAATGGAATCTGCACGTCGCCCACATGCACCACGGCCTGCGCGGCAGTGACGCCGACGCCGACGCCGAGTTCGTCCGCGATCTGGCGCAATCCTTCGGCCTGCCATTCCATGAAGAGCGGGCCGACATTCGCGCCGCAATCGCCCGCGACGGCGGCTCGACCGAGGAGGTCGCTCGCGAACGCCGATATGAGTTTCTCGAACGCGTGGCGCTCCGCGCCGGATGCGAGCTGGTCGCTGTCGCGCATCACGCCGACGACGACGCCGAGACCGTGCTGCATCGCATTTGTCGCGGCACCGGCCTGCGCGGCCTGGCCGGGATGCGCGACATTCGCACGATTCAGCCCGGCAGCCGCGTGAAACTCGTCCGCCCGTTCCTTCATACGCGCCGCGCGACGATCGAGGAAATGTGCAGCGATCGCAAACTCACATGGCGAACCGACGCGACCAACACATCGAGCGATTTCACCCGCGGACGCATCCGCACGCGCGTCATCCCGCTGATCAACAGCGAGGTCAACCCAAACGCGACCGAGGCGATCCTGCGCCTGGCGGAGCAAGCCCGCTGGCTCGGTACCTATCTCGAAGACGCCGCCGCACGCACGCTCGATTCGCTCGTGCTGCAAGAGGGCCGCGGGCGCATCGTGCTCAACGCCCGCGCGCTACTCGGCAAGCAAAAGATCGTACAGGCCGAAGTCGTGCGGCTCGCGATTTCGCTCGTCATCGGCGGCGAGCAGGACCTTGCGTTCACGCATATCGAAAGCGTGCTACGCCTCGCCGCCGACATGGCCAGCGGCAAGGAACTGCACCTGCCGGGGTCGATCGTCGTGCGAAAAGTGTACGACCGCATCGAATTCGGCCCGCCGGAAAGCGAAACGACGTCCGAGAACCACACGCCGACGTTTATTACCGTACCCGGCTCGACGTATGTTCCGATGCTTCAGGCCGAGTTGACAGCCGAGATTTCCGACGTCGGCGAGGACACGATCGCCGAGCTTCGCCGCACGCGGCATCCCTATGAAGAATGGCTCGACTACGCACGGATTCAATTCCCGCTGCTCGTCCGGCCACGCATGGTCGGCGATCGCTTCTGGCCGCTCGGCGCGCCGGGGACCAAGACCATCGCGGAGTTTTTCGGCGATGAGAAGGTCGATCCCGCGCTGCGTTCGCGCACCGGGGTGCTCTGCGACCAACTCGGCCCACTGTGGATCATGCCGCTGCGGATCGACGAACGCGCGAAGTTGCGCCCGACAACGACGCGGGCCGTGCGGCTTGTGTTGCGCCCGCAGCCACGCAGCGAGCAGTGATCGAGCGGTCGACCTGCACAAACACGTTTGGTGGCTGCGGTTCGCGTGCCGCGGCAGGCTGAAAATCCATCGGAAAATTCGAATCACGCGGCAACCCTACTTCCGAGTTGCGTTATTAGCCAGTACGGGCCGCGGTGTGCTGGCCCGACCGGAGGACCAAAAATGCCATCACCACGATTCCGCGCGCTACCGATATTGCTGCCAATACTCGCGCCGTTCGCTTTCGCCGACGGTCGCATTGTCGTGGTCACCGACGAATGGCCCCTCACGACCGGGCGGGCGTTCAACGCCCCCAACGATGCCGCCGTTTTCGTTACAAATGTCGCCGACTGGTTCACCGGCGGCGAGACAGGCCGCTTCCTGGCGTACAGCACGCACGCCAGTCTTTCGCACGCGCAAATTCGCGGCGCGATGGAAGCCGCCGGTCACGAGTGGGTGGTCAATGCCGCGGCCGACACCTCGCTTGCCAACCTACTGACGTTTAACGGAGTATTTGTCGTGGGTCGAGCAATCGACACGACCGCGTTTTCGAACTACTTGAACGCTGGCGGCAACGTCTACATCGCCGCGGGGGCCGGCGGCGCGGGCGGCGCTGCGAATGAGGCCGCCTGGTACAACCCGATACTGGAACCGCGTGGCCTGCAACTCGCGGCCCCCTACAGCGTCGGAGGGCTCGACGTGCCGATTTCCGGCTCATCGCCGCTGCTGGCGGGCGTGGATCACTTGTATGCCTTTGGTGCCAACCAATTGTCCGACCTCACGCCCAGCGACCCGCGCAGCACAATCATATTCAGCCACTCGGCGCTGAAAATTGCCGTCTACGACGATCAATGCTCGCTCGACGGCGACGTAAACTGCGACTGCGCCGTCGATCTCACCGACCTCTCCACGCTGCTCCAGAATTTCGGCTCGATCGGCGGCATGACCCGTGCGCAGGGCGATCTCAACGGAGACGCAAATGTTGACTTGATCGACCTTGCGGCGCTGCTCGCGAACTTTGGATCGACCTGCGGCTAACGATCTCGCGAAAACCACTGGCGGTGGGCCGTCACTATGCTATTTCTTTGAACTCCACGCTTCGCCACAAATACCAACTCGCGATGGTCCGATGCGGCCGCCACGACTCGCCCAACGCGACCAACTCGTCGCGCGGCGGCTCCTTCGCCGCGCCAAGCAATTTTTGGCACGCCTTGCGAATGCCGAGATCGTCAATCGGCCACACGTCGGGCCGGCGCAGACAAAAGATGAGCAGCATCTCGGCCGTCCAGCGCCCGATGCCCTTCACCGCCGTCACCGCCTCGATCACTGCTTCGTCATCGAGCTTGCGCAGCCGCGCGCTGCTGAGCCGGCCATCGCCGAATTGCTCACAAAGCTCGGCGACATACGCACATTTCTGGTTCGACAACCCCGCCGCACGCAATTGCGTTTTCGACAAACTGCCGAGCGCCTGCGGCGTGAACCGTCGCCCATCGCACAAATCGAGCACCCGCCCGCTGATCGTCGCTGCGGCCTTCATCGATAGTTGTTGATGCAGAATCGAACTGACGAGCGCGGCAAATGGGTCGGCGACGATGCGCACACGAAACGGTCCGGCTCGATCCATGATCGCCCGCAGCCGCTTGTCCCGGCGACGCAACAGTTGAATCCCGGTTTGGTCCGATGCTCGTGGCGGCGCGATTCGTCCCATGCTTGGCATGGTTGGCAAGTAGAGCCGATGCGTCGCCGCCGGTAAAGCGCAGCGACAAACCGCGCACAGGCAAACCACGGAACAGTGAGCAACCCGCTAACGCAAGCGGGCCGCCGACATCGGCGACCCGCATGAAAATTTCAACATCCGCACGCTAGGCCGCTCACAGTAGCGGCTCGCCCCACGATGCCTGATACGCTTCGTCATTGACGATCGCGAAGAAGCCGTCGTCATCGACATCAATGTCATAAACCGCGTGAACAATGCCGCGCGCGTCGAACCAGTGCGTGAGCACGACCCGCAGATCGTGATCTTCCCAACCCTCGGGCATATCGAGGTCGATCGTGCGCACTTCGGCGAATTCGTACCCGTAACGAGGCACGCACCGGATCGTTGTCGGCACGTTTCTCATTGTTCTGCCCTGCCGCCTCGGTTCCATCGTCCCGCTCCCCTCACACGCTCTAGTATAGCCGCGCTTGCCCGCTCTCTTCACGCCCGATCAGAAATTCGCGCGAGCCATACTCAATTCTCAAATCCAACGCCCCGCGACGACAGCCCAAACTGGCGAATCGCTCAACAACATAGAGCAACCCATTGAGTCAAGCGATACCCAGCCGCCCTCTTTTTCACGGACCGCCGCGCGACTTTCGCCGCCTGCGTCCGACTATCGTGCAATCGCCGTTCCAACGCACGGCTCACCTGCAGTTCCTGCGTGCGACCAACGGATTATCCGACCGGCATCGCATCAATGAGCTGCCGAATCTCGTCCGGCGAGTTATAGAAGTGCGGACTGGCACGGAGGTTACCGAGCCGCGTCGCGAGCACGATCTTGAACTCGCTGCGCAGGTGCTTTCGCACTGTGTCCACATCGTGTCGATCCGAGCCGAACGACACGATGCCGCTCCATTCGCTCGCCGTCCGCGGGCTAGCGATCCGCCAACCCTTGCTACGCAGCCCTTCGACCAGCAGATCGCTAAGTTGCTTGATCCGCACCTGCACCTCGTCGATGCCCACGTCGAGCAGAAAATCGATCGACGCGCCGAGTGCGCACACGCCCGCCAGGTTGTGTACGCCGCTGTCAAACCGCCGTGCGTCGTCGTGAAAATCCTCGGGCCGCAGGCGCACCGGGTCGTGCTCGTAGCCCTTCTTCATGCCCATGTAGCCCAGCTCGGTCGGTCGCAGATGCCCGATCAGCTCGCGCTTGCAGTAGAAAAATCCCGTGCCCTCTGGGCTGCACAGCCACTTGTGCCCGCCGACCGACATGAAGTCGATATTCATCGTCCGCACGTCGAGCGGATGCACGCCCACCGACTGAATGCCATCGACAAACAGCAACACGCCCTTATCGCGGCACAATTCACCCAGCCGCGCGAGGTCGAATCGAAAGCCGTTCGACCACTGCACCGACGAAATCGCCACCACGCGCGTCCGCCGATCGATCGCCTTGGCAATTCGATCAAACGGCACGCGTCCATCCTCGTCGGCGACGCGACGCAACTGCACGCTGCGCGACTCGAGCGCCAACCACGGATAGACGTTCGCCGGAAACTCCATCGCCGTGCTCACGACGTTGTCGCCGCTGACCCACTGAATGCCGCCGGCGACAAAGTTGATGCCCTCGCATGTGTTCTTCACGAACGTCACTTCGTCGGCGTCGGCATTGATCAGCCGCCCGATCGACTGCCGCACATGCTCGCTCGCGCGATAGTACGTGCCGCGCAGGTACGCAAACTCTGCCAGCTCGCGCGCATATCCCACCAGCGCATCAGCCGCCGGCAACGACAGCGGCGCGACCGCCGCGTGATTCTGAAAGTTGTAATTCCGCGTGATCGGAAATTTCTCGCGGATCTCGGCCAGAGTCTTCATGTACGCCTTCTCTCCGGCGCGCGGCCCGGACTTTCGCACCGTTGGGACCACCGCGCCTGTTGGACCCGCGACGCGCCAGCCCCGTTGGACCGCCTCGCCGCGTTTCCATGCATATCTTAGCCATCACAGGAAGAGGCCATCACGAATCCACCGCGCCAGCCGTGCAATACCTCATTATCGGCGGCTCTCGCCCTGTCACCCATACGACTATCATCCCGTTCGCTCGCCATCACGCGAAAATCTCCCCGGGTACCCGGCTTTCCAATCCAAAATCAAAAATCCAAAATTGCGGTTGGCTTCTGCGCCAAACCGGCGCTGCGCAACCTCGCCCCCCGCCGCCAATTCACAAATGTCACCCTGCTGCCCAAAAAATTTTGGCGCGAAACCTGGAGATTTGCGGAGCGCGCCGCGCCGCAACCGCCATTCATACGCCTGTGCGGCGAGTATGATGCAGAAAAGCGACTCGCCCAACTCGACTCGAAACGTCAAGCGTACATCAGTAACACGGAACCGGGCACCGACGCCTCGCCACGAGCGAGCCGCCGGAAATCTCAGCGGACACCTCTTGCCGCCGCCCGAAACGAGGATGGGAGACTGGCCATGACACGTTGGATGCTCAAAGGAATGCTCGGACTCGCAATCGCGGCTTGTGCGGAAACAGCCCTGGCTCAGCCGGTGGCCTTGGCTTGGAAGTACATTCAACCCTGGACGCCGCCACGGGCATCGTTCACGTCCAAGGTGCGAAGCTGTCAGCAGCCCTCGCCATTCCCGCTGATCGCGATGGACGACTGGATTTGCGGCGCGAGCGGTCGCATCAGCCGCATCACCTGGTGGGGCACACTCAACACGCCGGCCCAGGCCCAGCGCCCGTTCTACATCGCCGTCTACGGCAACACCGCCGGTGCCTGCGTTCCGAACCTTCAGGACCAGCGTTTTCAGGCATGCCTCGTGCCCGACTATGTGAAGTACGTCGGTACCGACTGCCAGCAGCGCCGCGTCTATCGCATGTCCGCCGCGATGCCCGCGACCAACCCGTTCGTGCAGCAACAGGGCACGCACTACTGGCTCCAGATTTCGGAAGCCGATGAACAGAGCGTGCAGTTCAACGTCGAGAATTTCCGCTGGTCGGGCCACCGCGACATCAAGAACTGCCGCGCTGTGCAGGCTCCGCCGCAGTGGATTCAGCCGCTCATCGACCCCTGCGATCAGCAGCCCGATGATCTCGCGTTCGGCCTCCAGTCGCGCGACATCGCCGGCGTGATCAATCCCGGCGGCCTCGTGCCCCCGGTCATGATCCTCGAACTGCACACGCCGACCGGCGACTTGCTCGAAACCCTGGCGGTCGAGCCGGACGATCAGGGCCGCTTCTTCCTCGCTACCGAAGTGCCGGATGGTGATTATGTCGCGGTCCTCCGCGGCGGCTGTGCCCTCGAAAAGCGTGCGACGATCCAGCTCCAGGACGGCCAGTGCACGATGATCGATAGCTTCTTCGACATCTTCTACGGCGACATCAACGCGGACGGCGGCATCGGCCTGACCGACCTGTCGCTCCTGCTCTCGGGCTTTGGTCTGGCGACCCCGTAAGCTTCTGCCTCTCCTGAGTTTCCTCCTTACCTCGACCCGCGTGCCGACCGTGCGAAAGCATGGTCGGCACGCGGGTTTTTGTAAGCAGGTGCATCACTGAGCGCGGAGAGGAGAGGAAAACGGGAAACGGGAAACGGGAAATGGAAAACGCTCCACCCAACGCGGAAGCACGTAGCGCTTGGGACTCTGTGCCCAACGCCCGCTCGCGCAGCGAGCCCAAACCGAGCCCCGACCGTGAGGGACGGATTTTCTTCTTCCGAACGAATCCCTTCGCTCACATGCGGGGCTCGGCTTCAGCAATCGTTGCCGCGCGACGTGGCGGAAAACCGAAATGCAGGAGCGCGGATTGCGTGAAGCACGGAGTACGGGAAACAAAAAAAGCGGCGCACAACCAGGGGGCCGTGCGCCGCATCAATTCGTGTCGACCGACGACTACGCCAGCGGACCGCTCAAAATCTGCTTCGCCTCGCCCACCAGATACACACTGCCCGTGATGCAGATTAGGTCTTCGCGCGTGACGCAGTGCATCGCCGTGCGATAGGCATCCAGCAGCGTCGGCTCGACCTGGGCCATCTTCTGCGACTTCTCGACGAAGCGCGTATACAGCTCCTTCGGATCGGCCGATCGCGGCGTCGCGTTGTTGGTGAAGATCACCTTGTCCGCGCCGAGTTGTAGCTCGCGCAGCATGCCGTCGATGTCCTTGTCCGCCGAGCAGCCGAAAATGACCACCATCGAGTCGTAACCGATATTCTGGCCGATCGCCCGCATCAGCGCCGCGATGCTCGCCGCGTTATGCGCACAGTCGATCACCGTCTTCGGGCTTTCGCGGATGATCTCCAAGCGGCCCGGCACATAGACCCGGGCCAGCCCATCAACCGCCGGCTGCTCCGGAATCTGCTGTCCCTTCAGCCGCAATGCGTCGATCATGCCCAAGGCAACGCCGCAATTCCACACCTGATGCTCGCCGAGCATCGGCACCTGCACATGATCAAAGCGGCTGCTGGGCGTCATCATGCAAACGCGGGCATGCGGCCCGGTCGCTCGCGAAGACTCAAACCGATAGCTGAACTCCAGCTCGTCGCCAACGAATTTCAGCTCGCAGCCGATCTTCTTGGCGTGGTCGCGGAACACACGCTTTACCGCCGGCTCTTGCGGCGCGCTGATCACCGGCACGCCGGGCTTCATGATCCCGGCCTTCTCCTCGGCGATCGCCTCCAGCGTGCTGCCCAGCTGCTTCATGTGGTCATAGCTGACGCTGACCAAGCCGCAAACTTCGGGCTTGATCACGTTCGTCGAATCGAGCCGACCGCCAAGGCCGGTTTCGATGACTGCATAATCCACTTCTTCGTTCGCAAAATGCAAAAACGCGGCGGCGGTCATGATTTCGAAGAAAGTCGGACCTTCGGACTCCAGCCGCTTGACGACCGGGGCGAGTTTGGCGATCAAGCGCGCGAAACCGGCCTCGCTCACCATATTCCCGTTGAGCTGAATCCGCTCGCGGATATCGATCAGGTGCGGCGAGGTATACAGCCCGACGGTGAAACCGGCGTTTCGCAACATGCCGGCCAGCATATGACAGGTCGAACCCTTACCCTTTGTGCCCGCGACGTGCAGACACCGCAATTTCTTGTGCGGGCTGCCCACTCCCTCCAGCAGTCGCTGCATGCGCGCGAGGTTGAAGTTGGTCTGATTGTAGCCAACGCGAAGCATCTTCTCGTAATTGGTCCGCGTGTTCAGGAAGTTCATTGCCTGCTTGAAGTTACGAATCGGACCGGTGGCCGGATTTGACGTCCTGGCGCGCGGCGTGGCCTTCGGCGCGGGACGCGGACGAGCGGGGCGACGATTCGGCTTGGTAGCGGCCTTTCCCATAATGCATGAGAATAACAATCTGTTGACACAACGTCAATGAGAGGGTAAGTGCCGCCCCAAGTTAGACTTCCGTCCGAAAACCCGTTCGCCGCAGCCAGGAACCGGCTGCGCCCCTCTGCATCTCGAGCATATCGCCGATCCAGTCGAGTTCCTCTCCTTCCGACCACTCCCCGCGCACAATCACATGCCGAAATCCGCTAAATCCAAAGCAATTTCTCTTCGTCTCTCTGTGCCCTCTGTGACCTCTGTGGCTCGCCGCCCTCCGCACTTCCTACGCTCCTCGCATGAGAACCCTCCCGGCCAATCTCGACCAGAGCGAACCGCTTTCCGCTCCGCCACATTCCAACATTCACGTCCAATACCGGCATAGTCCTATAATGTATGCTATTCGACGCAATCAGCCGAAGGTAGTCAACAAAATGTCGCGCAGAACGCCAACTTGGAATCTTCGACGGCCGCGTGCTCGACGCACCGGCGCGCCGGTCGTCCAGCCAGCTTTGCCTGCCGTCCAGCGGGACAACCCAGTTGCAAACGCCCCACCGGCGCTGTAAACCCACCTTTGGGAGTCGAGTATGCGTATCGTAAACGTCCAGCTCGCCCAACACGCCTACCCCATTTACGTAGGTAGCGGTGCCCGGGCGCAGCTCGGCGGCCTCATTCAGGAGCAGGCCGGGGCCAAACGGGTTGTCGTCATTGCCGACGAACATGTCGCCGGTCTGCATTGGAAAGACCTGCAAACCTCAATTCCCGGCAGCCCCACGCTCATCACCTTCACGCCCGGCGAAAACGCCAAGTCGCTCGCCACAGCCTCGCAACTCTACGACCGACTCGCCGAAGAGCATGTCGAGCGGCGCGACCTGATCGTCGCCCTCGGTGGCGGCGTGACCGGCGATCTGGCGGGGTTTGTCGCGGCCACCTGGCTGCGCGGCCTGCGCCTGCTCCAGGTGCCAACTACGCTCGAAGCCGCCATCGACGCATCCGTCGGCGGCAAGACCGCACTCAACCACCGCTCCGCCAAAAATCTCATCGGCGTGTTTCATCAGCCCGTCGGTGTCATCATCGACACCGACCTGCTCGGCAGCCTGCCGCGCCGCGATTTCGTCGCCGGCCTCTCCGAGAGCATCAAACACGCCGCCATCCGCGATGCCGCCTTCATGGCTTGGCACGAGCACAGCATCGACAAAATCGCCGAGCGCGACCCGGCGACGTTGATGGAACTCATCTCGCGCAATTGCGAGATCAAGGCTGACGTCGTCTGCCGCGACGAGCGCGAGTACAACTTGCGCGCGATTCTCAACTATGGCCACACAGTCGGACATGGGATCGAACATGTGCTGGGCTACGAGCTGCGCCACGGCGAATGCGTCGCGCTCGGCGTTCTCGCCGAAAACTCGATCGCGGTGAAGCGTGGCATGCTCGCGCCCGCCGACGCCGACCGCATCGCCGCGCTCATCGCCCGCGTCGGCCTGCCGACGCGCTTGCCGCGCGCGATCGGCCGCGCTGAGTTGCTTGCCGCGGCTCATTTGGATAAGAAAGTGCAAGGCGGCGCGGTACATCTGATTCTGCTCCGCGGCCTGGGCCGCCCCGAGCGCGTCGCCGACATCACCGACGACGAAATCGCGTCGAGTCTCGAAGCGATCAGCGCGTAGCCCGCGATCAAAACGACGACCCGAATCCAGCATTTGCCGAATTCGGGTCGCGTCGCCGGTCCATCGGCCCTGGTCAGTGGAATTCGTCATCGCTCTCTGGTGCAGCGCCGCTGCAATGCGATCAGCTCGCCAGTGCGGGCGCAGTCGTCAGACCGCCGACCAGGTCGCTGAGTCCCTGCTCATACGTGCGTGTCGGCCGCCAGCCGAGCTGGCCCGTGATTCGGCCGGTGTCGCCGCAGAGGCAGTCAATGCGACCGTCGCCTTCGCTTTGGAAGCCGTCGAATGTGATCTGCTTGCCGCAGCGCGTCGCGAGCGCATCGCAGAACTGCCGCATGGTCCATGTATTGCCGGAGCAGACGTTGTAAGTTTCATTGGGCTTGCCATCGCACAGGAGTTTGAAAAACGCTTCCACCACGTCGCTGACGTGCATCAGGTCGCGACGACCATCGAGATCGGGCACGCGGAAGCTGCCGCCGTCGGTCGAGCTGTTCCACGTCGAAATTCGCCGCGCGATCGTAGTCAGCAGCGACGATTCGCCCTGCCCGCTGCCGGTGAAATAAAACGGCCGCGCGATGCTCATGTTCAGGTGATAGTTGCGAAAGAACGTCTGCGCGATTTGCTCGGCCGCTGCCTTCAGCGAGCCGAACGTGCTCACCGGCTGCGCCGGCGTGCTCTCGTTGATTGGTTGACCGTTCGAACCCGCGTTGCCGTACACATCGCACGCACTAACCAGCAGCACACGGCTGCGCGGCACCACGCGCCGAACCGCGTCGAGCACGTTCGCCCACGCCGTCACGATCGACTGATACGCATTCAGCGGCTCGTCGGCAGCAAATTCGGTCTGAGAGGTGCTGGCCAGATGCACGACGCCATCGGGCTTCACGCTGGCGATGCAGCGGGCGACGTTGATCGCATCGCTGACATCACAGACCAGCGCTTTGCCGTACTGCTTTTCGAACGCAAGCTTGCGAGCGCGATTGCGCACGCCGCCCACGACTTCGATGTTCTGTTTGGTAAGTAGATTGACGAGGTGGCGGCCGGCAAAGCCCTCGGCGCCGGTGACGAATACGGTCTTCACGGTGATCCTCCAACGGAATCGAATGCGGACGTTTCCAAACGTCGTCAGCCGCCGCCCGCGTGCCTCGCGCCGGCCATTGGGTGACAACGTCGTATCGGCCCGGCATTCGGGGCGGTTGCATAACGTGTGCGTCGGAGTGATCGATCAAACTGAATTTCGCGGAAGCGGACGATGCGCCGCTGGCGGTCGGCGCTTATTGCGCCCTGAATCGCGCGTTATTGCCGCGTCAGTAGTTCGCACCGAACACAGACGCGAGCACGGCACCGCCCATCGGACGATGCCACGCTCGCGTGAAGCGCAATCTCGTCAGGCGCGTCACTCGCAACTCGTGCCGAACGCACGGAGCAGCACCGCCAAGTCTGAAAGCGACACGAGCCGGTCGAGCGTGAGGTCACCGTCGTAGTACTGCGCCGCCTCCTCGCCGAAGTTCGAGAGCAGCGTCGCCAGATCCGTTAGGCCGACGACGCGATCATTGTCGATATCCTCGCGCCGGCAGCGCGGCGGCCAAAGCTCGGCCCGCCACGCCACCGTTCGGCCAAAGCCGGTGCTGATCGTCGCGGTGCCCGAAATCACGCGCCCGTCGGCCGAAATTCCGGTCGCGCGGTCAAGTTGGAACAGCGAGGCATCTCCAGCGAGGGTAGCGATACGCCGCAAGCCGTTGAACGGCTCCCAGATCATCGCCTCTTCCGTGTACAATTCACTCGACGCGACGCCTACGACGAACGTGCCGTCGGCCGAGACCGCGAGCGCCGCTTCGGTCGCATCGCCGCGCCCGGGCAGGTTGCCTAGCAGTTGCATGCCGTCTGACTCAGTCCAGCGAAAGAGCTGACTCTCCAACCCTGGCGGCAGCGGCCGAATCGTGCCGACGATGACGCCCCCGTCGGCACTCGCGGCGATCGCGGTGCTGCTCTGCGAGCCGCCGGGAATGTCGCCAAGCGGCTGCGGCAATCCGCCATCGACCCAGCGAACGGCAACTTCTGTCGGCGCGGCTCCGAGGCCGCTCCAACCGACAATCACGCGCCCGTCGGCCGATACGCCCCGCGCTTCGCCGCGCCAGTTCTGCGGCGCTTCGGCGAGTGCGGGCAGCTCGCGCATCCCCTCGCTTGGTGTCCAGCGAAACGCCGTGAAACCAGATGGCACAGCTCGTTGCAACGTCCCGACAACCACATTGCCATCGGCCGAAACTCCGTTCGCGTAGCTGTTGTTGAATCGCTCATCGAGCACGCCGAGCCCGAACACGAAACCAGGGCTGTAGCTG
The DNA here is from genome assembly GCA_046155505.1 of Phycisphaerae bacterium. Classification (GTDB taxonomy): domain Bacteria; phylum Planctomycetota; class Phycisphaerae; order UBA1845; family Fen-1342; genus JBJXFK01. Next base: position 20,738 of record JBJXFK010000193.1, on the reverse strand, counting down.
ACGAATGCCTCGTTGCTATAGAAGAACGACGAACTCGTCCCGACCGCGATCTCGCCGTCGTGCGAAAACGCTTGCACGGTCGCGCCGGCGAACGAACTCGGCAACGCCCCGATCCGTGTCAAAAAGGTGACACCCGGGCCGCCCCACCGATACGCCGGCCTTCCCGATTCGTCCCACGAGTTACCACCGACGAACCGCCCATCGCCCGAAATGCAATGACCCGCCGATTCGAGAATCAGGCCGCCGGACGCACGCGGCAAATACCGAATGTTCGGATACGGCTGACCACTGGCAAACCCGACGCACGCGAGACCCAGCAGCATGCTCACGCGTGCGCGACAATCCTGGCGGAGAAGAACGGTATTCATGATGGCTCCGACCGAGAGAGAGTTGCGCGCGGCCGCCGCCAGCGACGCCGACGAATTGCGACCGCGGTATTCGTCAGGTACCTATTCCGGTCGCGCGTGACGGCTTAGCGATAGCCGCGAAATTTCGCGAGAAAATTACAAACCGAGGGTAGTTCATTCAGGGAGAGATGTTTCGGTCGGGCAGCGTTTCGCGCCGTTGCCGAAGTTTTCAGCATCTGCGTATCAGTTCGACGTTGGTGCCGAGTCGCCCCGCCGCTTGCGCTGAAATGCCGCGTTCCCCTTGGCACACTCGCGCAGTTGATCGAGGTGCCACACGCCGATCCAATCGTCCTCGCCCGCCGTGAACAGTCGGCGTCCGTCTTTGCTGATTTGTAGTGCGAACGGCAGGGCCTCGTGGGCCGGAAAAGCCGCGAGTTCGCTGCAACTGATTGGGTCCACCACAATAATCTCCCCGCCGCGTCCCACCGCGAAGAGTACGCGGCCGGAGGGGTGGTATTTCATATCGAAGGGCCCCCACGGCAGTCCGCTGAAAGTTCGCAGCAGCTCGCCCGACTGAACATCCCAAAAGCAGATCGTGCTGCTATCGTCGCCGATTGCGAGTGTGGTTCCGTCCGGCGAGAAAGCCATGGCGCGCGAGACGATGGAGCTGTGGCGCAGCGTGCGCAGCCTATCGCCCGTTCTCACGTCCCAGATCGCCGCACCCGCTTTATCCGAGAGCGAGGCAAGGAGCCTGCCGTCGCGGGAGAATTCCACCTGCGGAACGCGCGTGCCGTGGCTGCCGAGTGTACGCCGCGCGAGCCGGTCGCGGCCGCTCCAAAGGTAAACACTTCCGTCGTTCGCGCTGCCGGCAATGTACTGGCCGTCCGGGCCGTAGCGCGCGCACTGCGCATTTCCAAGATCGACGGCGATGTCGCGCACAGCCGCTCCGGCGGCGGTCCATTCGCGCACCGCGCCATCGGTGCCGGCGGTCAGAATGCGATCGCCATCCGGCGAATATTCGATCGACTTGACCGTATTGCGATGCGCCCGGATCGGTTTGGCGGACGCCGACCCGTCGGAAGCGTGCCGTAGGGTCAGCCAGCCGTGGTCATCGCCGACCGCAAGGATCGATTCGTCCGCGCTCAGCGCGAGTGCATGCATGCTGCGTTGAGATCCGCTCAGCCTCGTCGGCCAGTTCATCTCATCGCTGGGCCAGATCGCGAGCGATCCGTCCGGTTGGCAGGTCGCAATGGACTTGCCGAGTACCTCCACCTGTCGATTGCCCGGCCCGATGCGCAGGACGCGCAGCCGTTCCAGGCCCGGAATACTCCAGTTCGTCAAGGTGCCGTCAAACGTCAGCGAGACGGCGCACTGTCCGTCGGCATAAAACGCGGCGGTGCCGAGCGGCGAATAACCGCCCCGCCCTGCGATCGGATCGCCGCCACGCAACTGATCGTAGAGATAAAGGTGCGCTTCGTTCGAAACCAATACGTAGCGACCGTCGCTACTGACGTTCGCAGCGTATCGTTGTCGCACATCCGGGTGGTAATCGCGCACGCGCAGCGTGCTGACCAAACGAAAGTCGTCCAGGGATCGTAATTCGATATCTGAACACTCACCCGATTCAACCGCCAATACGAGCGTATCGCCACTGATCGTGCCGCGTACGAATTGTGTATCGAACGTCTTCAGCACGGTCAAGGAAAACGTGTCGTACAGGCGAACGGCGCCGTCATCGGACGTACACAAGAAGACCGCCCCATCTTCGCTGATGATGACGGTCGGCGCGCGGTGGGGCGAGGCTTGCGGTCCGGCGATCAGCACTCTCGCTTCAAGGTCGTAGGCGCTTAGCGAGCCGTCCGCTTCCAGCGCGACCGCGTAGTGATGGTCGCGAGATACCGAAAGAAGAGACACTCGGCTGGGCAAGAAGCCGGTCGTTCCGCTCAATCGCTGTCCGGTCAGCGACCAGCGCTGAAGGGATCCGTCCGCGTGCGTCGTTCGAACGGCGAGACCATCCGGTTCAAACGAGAATTGCGCGACCCGACTGCCCGTTTCAAACGTCGCGCGCTTGGGCAACTTCGCATACAGCTCGAGCAATCCCCACGCCGCCTTTCGGGCGAGCGGTTCGCCTTCGAGTCCCAATCCGTCGGCGGCGACCACGCCCGCTTCGATCGCGCTGCGCCATAGAATCTGCTCGGCCAGCAGGCTATTCCCCGTCTTGGCTAGTAGCCGCGCGCGCTGCAACGTGCTCTCGGCGAGGGCGGCTTCGGCGCTGCGGCGCTGCGCATCGAGGCGATTCGACAACAGCGCCAGCGCAACCGTCGCCGCAATGATCGTCACCAGTGCCGCGCCCCCGATCGCCACCGGAATGCGATGACGCAACGCGAGCTTGCGCAGCACGTATAGTGTGCTGTCGCGCCGGGCCGAGATCGGCAGCCCGCTGAGGCAGTCCTGAATATCCGCCGCCAGCGCCTCGCCGTTGCGATAGCGCCGCTCGGGTTCTTTCGAAAGCGCTTTGAGCACGATCGTGTCGATGTCGGTCGAGAGATGCGGCACGCGACGCGACGGCACCTGGGGGATCGTCGTGCGCACATGCTCCATGAGCGCGGGCAGCGATCCGTCGCAAGGATAGGGATGCGTCCCGGTCAGCGTTTGATACATGATCACGCCGAGCGAATATACGTCGGTACGCGCGTCGATCAGCGCCGGGTCGGATTCGAACTGCTCCGGAGCGGCATACGCCGGTGTACCCGCGAAATCGGATGTCATCGTGCGATCGCTCAGACCATCCAGCTCGCGTGCCAAACCGAAATCGAGCACATGCGGCTGGCCGGCTGCATCGACCAGGATGTTGGACGGCTTCAGGTCGCGGTGAATCACGCCGTTGGCATGCGCGTGTCCGACGGCTGACGCAATCGCGGCGCATAGCCGCAGCATGCGCTCCGTGCGTTCGCGCCCGGAGGCGGCATTCGGCGGCGTGCGCACAAAACGATCGAGCGGCTCACCGTTTACGCATTCCATCGCGACAAATCGGCGGCCATCCGATGAAACGCCCGATTCAAAGATGCTGACAATGCCGGGATGACGCAATCGCGCCGCGATCTCGATTTCACGCTCGAAGCGGCTCTCCTGCCGCGCCGTCGCAAAACCGCCGCTGAGCAGCATTTTCACTGCCGCCGGGCGTTTGGTATCAAGTTGCAGCGCTCGAAACACCACACCTTGCCCGCCGCGACCGATCTCTTCGAGCAGTTCAAAACCGGCCACGCTCCGCGGTTGCGCGCTGCTCGGTGCGGCCGTGTGAAACGCTTGCGACAGCGCGGGGCGAGCGCTGCGCAGAAAACGCTGATTTTCGCGAACGTCCGCGACCGCCTCTCGGCAGGTGTCGCAGGATTCCAGATGCGCCTGCACTTCACGATCGACTTGGTCGCCGGCGGCGAGCGCCTCGAGCACGCGCGGCGACGGACAACGATTGAGCATCTTCTCGCCCTCGGCATAGGCCGCAGTCAACTGCGGCGGTGATGCGCGTGCCGATCAACATGGTCTATCACGCAAGGCATCGGATACTGAAACGCGTGCGCGAGTCGCGCTCGCAGCTCGAGGAGCCGACGTCACGGTGTTTCCGGCGAAGTTCAAATCGCTCTCCAGTCACGGCATTGCGTTCGGATCCGGCGGCTCGAAGCGCCATTGCATCGCGAGGTCAGTGTTGCCGCGCGCATCGTAGCACTCTGCCATCACGCGTGCCGCTTGCCGAGTGATGAACGAATCGGGGCCATAACATCGCATCGCGCGCGCATAGACCGATTGCAGACCGATCTGCGCCGACTCGTCGCAACCCAGCGCGAGATGTGTTTGCGCAAACACGATTTCGGCCAGAAGCGTGTGCCGCTCGGTCGAAGCGCCGCCGAGCGTAATGTGCGGCGCGAGAATGTCGCGCGCGATGGCGTGCTCGCCGCGGCGCAGATAGCAGCGTGCCTGCTCACGCCGCGCAGCCGGGTTTGCGATTCCTGCCGCCTCGAAAATTTTCGCCGCTCGATCGAGTCGCACTTCGGCTTCGTCGAGTCGGTCCAGCTCGATCAGCGCTGCGGCCCATGTGACCATCGCTTCGGCAGTTTTGCCATGATTCGGCCCGAGCGTGCGCTGTCGCATCTCGGTTCCGTCTTTCAGCAGCGCGACCGCCTCCTGCGCCAGTCCGGCGATGAAGAGCGCAAACCCCAGATTGCACAACCCTTCCGCCACGGACACATGATCGACGTCCACATGCAGTCCGCGACGAATCTCGAGCGCTTCGCGAAAGAGCCCGATTCCGGCATCGACGCCACCGGTCAGCACCTGCACCATCGCCAGATTGTTCATATTGGCCGCGAGCGATTCGCTGCTTGCGGGCACCCATTCCTGCGCGATTGCGTACGCTTCGCGCATGAGCGGCAACGCACGCCGCACCTCACCTCTCGCCACGCACAACGTGGCGGCAAGATTGAACACTGCACCGCGCCCGCGCGGGTCCATGCTGATCAACTCGTTCGCGATGTCGACCGCCTTCGTAGCGTATTCCCAGGCGGCGTCAATCTCGTCGGCACGATAATGCGCCACCGCGAGGTCGTGATAGGCCCGTGCGGTATCTACCGCGTGTGGGCCGAGCCGTGCCAGAAAAATAGCCACGGCGCGCTTCCCGAGCTCGATCGCCTGCGCATCCCCGGTCGCATTCAGCGAAGTGACCACCTGGCTCAGCACGATGCCGAGCTCGAGAGATACGTCGGCGCTGCGAGCCTCCGCTCGCTCCAAAAGCTCCATTGCGAGTTGTGCGGCTTCCTTCGCCGCCCCGCGCTCGCTGTACACCGCGACCATGCACTCGCGAGCCTGGTCATATTCAGTCGAATCCGCACCGTGCGTCGCCTTCGCAACGGCGATCACCTCCACAGCGAGCGCCTCGGCGGATTTCATATCGCCGTTGCGCAGCTTCAGCACGCACATGCCGCGCAATGCACTCTGCACCTCGTCGCTGCCCTCGACATGCGTGCGGCGGAGCAGCACGAGCAGCCGATCCTGATGCTTGATCGCGCCCGCCACGTCACCGCGACCGTTATGCAAATCTGCAAGCAATGCGATCGCCGGCGCGAGCGACGCGTGCTCGCGCCCATGCAGGGCTTCAATCATCGCGATCGCCGCGCGGCACTGCCGCTCCGACGCTTCCTGCGCGCCCAGCGGCGCGAGCGTCGCGGCAAGCGTCAGACGCACCTCGGCCTCCACCTCGGGATCGGCGGCGAAGCGACCGCTCTCAACATCTGCGATCGCGGCCTGCAGAACTTCGCGCATCGTCAGATCCGGCCGGCCTCGCTTGTGGGGGTCGGCGTCCGAGACGATCTGCTGCATGAAGTTCTTAACGGCGACCGCGATGTTGCGCTGTCGGCCGGCTTCGTTGCGGGCAACGTCGGCCTGATCACGCTCGATGCGCAGGCGTTCGGCGCTGCGCACCGCCAGAATCACCATCGTCGTCGCGAGCACGAAGACCGCCGCAGCCGCTACAAAGCCGAGACGGTATCGCCCTACCGTTTTGCGGAGCACGTAAATCGCGCTGTCGCGTTTGGCGGCGATCACCTCGTCGCGAACGTAGCGTTGCAGGTCGTCGTACAGCTCCGCCGCGCTCTGGTAGCGTCGCTCTTTCTCCTTCGCGAGTGACTTCAGCACGATCGTGTCGAGATCGTCATCGACATCCGGGTTGTGCCGCGACGGGCGATCCGCAGCGTCTTCCACAATCGCGCGCATCAGTTCGCGCATCGACGCACCGCTGTGCGGACATCGGCCGGTGAGCGCGAAGTACAGCAGCACGCCCAGCGCGTACACATCGGTGCGCACATCGATCGACTCGCCGATGCCGCGAAACTGCTCCGGAGCGGCGAACAGCGGGGTGCCTGCGAATTCGCCCGTCACGGTCGCATCGTCGGCGCGCTGCACCGGGCGCGCGAGGCCGAAATCGACGACGTGCGGCGAGCCGGCGGCGTCGACCAAGATATTCGAGGGCTTTAGGTCGCGGTGGATGACTCCGTTGCCGTGCGCGTGGCGGAGTGCATCAACGACGTCCGTCAGCAGCGCGACGACTCGCCGAATGTGTTCGCGACCGCTATCGCGCGCGAGGCCGCTCTGCACATAGCGATCGAGCGGCACCGCGTCGATGTACTCCATCGCAACGTAGCGGCAACCATAGCGCGTCGTGCCCGATTCGAAGATGTTGACGATATTCGGGTGCCGCAGGCTGGCGGCGAGTTCGATCTCCCGATCGAATCGCCGCTCCTGACGCGGCGTCGCGAATGCGCCGCCCAGCAACATCTTCACCGCTGCCGCACGTTTGGTGTCGAGTTGAATCGCGCGCAGCACGACACCCTGCCCGCCGCGACTGATCTCGCCGAGCATCTGGTAGCCGGGAATCTCAATTGCCCCGGCGTTTTCGCCTGTGTGCCGGCCTCCAATCGATTCAGCCCGCAGTGCCGCCGCATGTGACAGAAAGCTGTCATTTTCGCGGATTTCGCGCAGCGCCGCCTGGCACGACGCACAGTTGGCGACGTGTTGGCTGTCGTGATCGCTTGCGGCGCCGCTCGCGGCGCCGCTCGCGGCGATCGCTTCGAGTACACGCGGCGACGGACACGATCCGCTCATTCGCCTTCCTCGTACGCGGCCGTCAGCTCGGCCACGATCTCGCGCAGCCGCTTTGTCAGGCGGTTCTTAATCACGTACACCGTATCGACGCTCATGTCGCAGCGCTTCGCAACTTCATCTACGTCGATTCCGCGAATGGCGTAGAGTTCGAATGCCTGAATGGTGACCTGATCCATGCGCGAGGACGCGCGCAGCGTGCGCATCGCCTGATCAAAGACTTCCTTCTCGCGCTGCTCGTCCCAGATGTGCGTGAGAGCAGCCTCGTCGGGTAGGGTGTCGAGAACGCTGTTTCCGCCGACGCGCGCCGCACCGCGATTACGTCTCATTGCATGCCCGACATTGCGCGCGATGCCGATCAGCCAGCTCCGCAGACGTCCGCGTGCCGGATCGTACAGACCCTCGCGAAACGCGCGACAAAACTCGGTCAGTGTCTGTTGTGCCAATTCATCGGCGTCGCTCGACGCGAACCCAAGCTGGGTCGCGAATCGTTGCAGCACTGGTCGATAGCGCGCGTCAAAATCGACCCACGCGGTTTCGCCCGACGAGCTTCGAAGCTCAGCCAGAAGTTGTGTTGTGGTATGCGTGATCATCGACCAAGCACTCCAATCCGGCAGCCCCGATTCAAAAGTGCGCCGAACCGATGAAACGGACCGTCCCGCAGCAAGTTACCACAGCATAGTGTAAGCGGCGACGATCCCGCAGCGACGCCAAAGACTGAACGCAACTGTTAGATTTTCGCCGCCCGCCGCAATCTGATGCACAGGCACGAGCGTCCGTCCCGATCGGAATCGGGAACGCCCGAGCCTGCCGGCCGCCGGGGGTGCGGCAAGCTGAACAACGGGAGATTGATCATGAACGGTAAGCGAATGCTCGCGCTGGCGTCGGGTAGCCTGCTTCTGAGCACGAACGTGTGGGGCGCTCTGTGCCTCTGCTTCAATGACTCGGCCGGGAACCGACGCTGCATTGACGTTCCGAACATCCGTTGCAGGGATTTAGCACCGTTGGGTCCCGGCGAGGCCTGCTATGACCTGGCGGCGGGAGCCGCACCGCCGAACGTCGAGGGCGTCCTGTTCGGGTCGCATCCGTTTCTCAACACCAGCGTCGTGTTGGGCGCGATCGGCGAAGTTGCCTTTGTCGGCAGGATCGACGGCGAGAACTTCGCGGTGCGCTCGAGCCCCGAAATTCCTGACCGTATCGAGGTCGCCGCGCTGCCGGCCGCACCGGACATGATCGCGCTCGGCCCGGTTCTCACCGGAGTGGAGTTCTTCGGAAATCCGATCGAGCTGCCGTCCGTCACCGGTGACTTTCACGCCGGCGATGTGGATGAGGGCGACTTCGCGATGTACTTCGCGCGATTCGACGCGGCGACATCCGATGTGCTCGATTTTCGAATTGTGCCGGTGCAGTACGCCGATCTCGAATTTGTCATCCTTAGCCCGCCGTGCCCGGCTGACTTGAATGGCGACGCGATGATCAACTTGTCTGACTTGGCGATTCTGCTCGGTGATTTTGGCGTCTCCGGTCCGTCTGCGGCTGACATTGACGGCGACGGCAGCGTCAACCTGTCCGATCTCGCGACGCTGCTGGCTAGCTTCGGTTCGGGTTGCTGAGTCGGTGAACACGCTGGCGCTGTGCAACGTCGAGCGGTGTAAGTTCGGTTTGAGCGCGCGGTGGAGATCACTCTCGACCGCGCGCTCCATTTTGCGCGGTCGACTGGAATTAGAGCGCTCGACTGCGCTTGGGTGCTTCGGACTCGGCCTGTGCCGTTTGAGCCGGGCATCGGCCAATCGGCGCAGGAATCTGATCCGCAACTGCAAGTTCGTCGGTACACGATTCAATGTGATGTGGAGACAAAGCGTGTATGCCGGCCGGAGCTGGTAATCCGCCAAACAGCATCGGAGAACACAACATGAACTTCAAGCGACTACTCTCATTGGCCTCGGTCAGCGGCATGATGGCTACTTCCGCCTCCAGCGCAGTTGTACTTTGCTACCCGACGACCGGCGGGCCGGCATACATGACAATTCCGGCCGATTGGCTTCGCTGCGAAGATTTTGGGCTTCCCAGTGGAGCGATGGCCTGCATTGACATCGCGATGGCAGCTGCACCGCGTCCAGGGGATGGCATTTTGCAGGGATCTCATCCGTCGCTCAACACAAGCGGCATTCTGGGCTCGACCGACTCGATCATCGTCGTCGGGCGGGCCGACGGACAGAACTTCGCAGTGCGCTCCAACGCGGAACAGCCGCTCCTCATTGAGGCTGCCGCGCTTCCTGACGCTCCTGACCTGATCGCTGTGGGTCCAGTCGTCACGGGGATGCAGTTTGTCGGTCTTCCGATCGAACTGCCGCCGATCGTGGGCGAGTTCGACGCCGGCGAAGTGGCGAGCGGCGACTTCGCGATGATTTTCGCACTCATCAACCCCTTCACGTTCGAGGTCGAGCAGTTCCGGGTGGTCCCGGTCAACTACAACGACCTTGAATTTGTCGTGCTTGGACCGGTGTGCCCCGGCGACTTGAACGGCGACGGCGGCGTGAATTTGAGTGACCTGGCCGTGCTGCTCACAAACTTCGGCGTGTCTGGCGACGTGACGTACACCGACGGCGACCTCGACCTCGACGGCAACGTCAACCTGACCGATCTCGCAATAATGCTAGGAAACTTCGGCACGGCCTGCTGACCCGGCGAGCGCGACTCCGCCGCCACGCACCACGGACCGCAGAATCATCGGAAGCGCGCGGTTGAGATCACTCTCGACCGCGCGCTTCTTCGTTCTCATCCGTTTCTCCCGTCGTAGCCGAGCAACTGATGAGGAATTGCCGCAAATATGTCGGCAAGTGTTAGATCGTCCGACCCCGCCGCAATGGGTAGAGCAACATCAACGCGAGCGACGCCGGGACAGCGAGTCCCCCGTCGCGGAACGAACAAGGGAGAACCTCAAATGAACCGTGTCAGGTGGATCAGAGCAGCACTAGGGTCCGGCGTGGCGCTGTTGCTCTCCGCCGCTGCTGCGTCGGCACAGCCTTGCGAGACCATTATTCTGCGCAGCGGCCAAGTCGCCGGCCTGCCCGGCAGCCCCGGACAGCTCGACGACATCGTCCGTCGTCACGCAACGGTCGCACTTTCCGGACAGCTATCGGCGACGCCGTTCAACGCTGCGTGGTTCAACCCCGCGCAAACCGGGCCGGCAGCGATGGTCGTCGGTGCGTACCCGGGCTGGATCACGTCGCTGCCCTGCGACCCGCAAGCGCGCTGGATCAACTACAACGACAACGATTTCCACGACAGTGTGCTGTACGCGATTCCATTCGACATCACGAGCCCGTGCATCGAAAACGCGACCATTGAGCTGTGCTGGGCCGTCGATGATTCGCTCGGCGATCCCAGCGGCGGCGCGAATACGACCGGTGTCTACGTCAACGGCCTCGCCACCGCCCCGGTGATCAGCGGCGGCACGCACACGACGCACAGCACAGCAACCCGCACGATCACCGGCCAGGTGATCCCTGGGCTGAACTGGCTCTATCTCTACCAACGAGATATTGGCGCGCACGCCGCCGGAATCATATTCAGCGCGCGAATCGACATCGAGTGCGACCCTTGCTGCTTTGAGTGCCCGCCGGGCGTGACGCCGCAAGTGATCGGGTACGAAGCCGGTCGGGACGACTCGTTCGCCGGACCGGTCGATCCCGTTTCGCCGCGCGTGCCGCTTTCGAACTACGTCACGTCGATCCCGCGCTCGGTCAAGTCGTTCGATGAGTGCGTCGAAAACACGCATTGGTTCGCGCACACATTCAAAAACCTGCCCGGAAACATCGTCGCCGCGCAGCTTGAAATCACCATGAAAGCCGGCTGCTGCGCCGATAGCGACAATGACACCATCAGCCTGCTCCATCAGGGCGGCACCGCTTTCGCGTGGGCAAACCGCATCGACGCTTTGGGCGGCCCCGCCAACTGGTCCGCGGGCGTCGTCAGCACATTCGTGCTCGACCTCTGCGCGCTGCCCACGGCAAGCGGCACGGTCAGCATCATTCCGCAACTCAGCGCCGCCCGACTGCTCGACATCATGGTGCAGGACGACACATGCGTCGATTACGCCCGACTCTGCATCACCGTCTGCCCGTGCGACGCGCCGTATCGCACCTATCGCGCCGGAAAAAATGATAACTTCCGCACCTGGCCGGGATTTATCTTCAAAGACCCGCAGCCGTTTCGACGCCCAGAGCTCAACGCCATCCGCACCACATGGAAAGGCTTCGACAGTTGCCAGATCGACGCCGGCATGGGCCACTCCTTCAACATTCCGTTCGGCGGCGTCGTCGAAGCGCATCTGACGACGCGCATACGCGCTTGTGAGACATCGCTCTCGACCAATGACTCGCTTTCCCTCGACCTGAAAAGTTCCGGCGGCCCGGCTCAGTTCAACTGGGGCAGTGCAATCAGCGCCCTTGTCCCCGCCGGCCCGTGGACAACCGGAACCACCAAAACTATTTCCATCAACCTCGGCTCCACCGCGCCCACCGCACCCGGCATGTGCGACAACATGCTCGGTTCCCTGGCCGACAACTGGCTCGATTTCTACGTCCAGGATGACACCGCCGTCGATTACATCGACCTGCGCGTCAAATACTGCCCGCCGCCGCTCTGGCATCTCGGCGCGATTCACAATATCACAAATGCCGGCTCAACGGCGTTACCCGCCTTCACCTTTTCGCCTCCGGTCGAACCAAACGAGCCCAACAGCGTGCCCGCCATGCTGGCCGAAACTGCCGGCGGCCAAGGCTGGACCTGGCAACTCGACCCGCCGTGCATGCAGAATCTTCCGCTCGGCACGGTCGTCAGGCTCGGATTCCTCGGCGACTTCCCGGTTCGCTGCTGCTGGGCTGCCACGAATATTGTCGTGGATGAAGCTGAGGTTCAATTCTCCGTGCCGGTCGAACCAAACGAACCCGGATCATCAATCCTGTGGTACGTCGATGACACATTCCCGCCAACCCGTCCGCCGTGGGATACCGCGCCGACCGCGACCGTCTCCGTCAACGGCAAGGACATCAGCTCGGTGGCCTGCATCAAGAACGACCCATGCCTCGGCTGCCCGCCGCCGATCATCGACGACTGGACCGTCGTCACGTTTGCCCAGCCGCGCACGTTCACCAGCTCGCTCGGCCACTCCGCAACCGCCAGCCAGCTCATCATCGGTACCCTGCGACCGGTGGCCTACCGCGCCATCAAGGAGCAAGGCGTTCAGATGACCGTCGCTCTGCCGTTCGGTGCCGCTCCGGCCACCATTCAAGTCCTCGGCGGCGGCCCGGTCTTCGGTGATCGCCGAACGACAGTGCTCGGACTCGCGCACCTCGACGCAAATGAAGGCTCGCTCGGAATATCAGGCCTCGGCAGCACCGGCAACGACGGCGTGAGCATCGACGTCGGTAACGCGGAAGCCGTCGACGTCCACTTTGAAATCGGATCGACCGGCAACGACGGTGCATTCATCGAGCAGGCGTTCGTCGGTTCGCTCGGTGGCGTTGGCGGACAAGACCTCGGCTACTCGCGCGTCACGCGCACCGGGCCGGAAATGGAGATCGACTCCGACTACTCACCCGCCGGCACCACGATTCATCGCGTTCAGGTGCTTCGCGACGACCGTCTGGTCTCAGAGCATATCGTCCCCCCATCGATCGCGGTCCGCGTCGACTCCACCGAATGGCCGATCCGTTGCAGCAAGCGCCAGGTGCTGCGCGACTTCGGTCCGCCGGTCGCCTGCGGACGTTGGAAATGGCGCGACGAATGCGCGATCTGGGTCGGCGGTGCCTCGGGCGTGCTGGGTGACGAGGTTCGAATCCTGGCCGAAAACGCCAACGGCGCTTTCGACTACCTCGAACACTACGCAATCCGCGCCGCCGGAATAGAAGAACTGGTCCTCATCGGCTCGGAGACGACGCAGGCCGACACCGATCCGGTGGTCTGGCACGTCCCAGTCGTCGAGGACTTCGAGAACTACGCGATCGCCGAGCTTTGCGCCCAGAGCGACTGGAACGCCTGGTCGGGCAGTGCGGCCGGTTGCGGGCAGGTGACGCGCGAACAAGCGTCGAGCGGCTCGTCGTCGGTGAAGATCGTCGGCAATATCGCCGGCACGCCTGGCGATGACACCGTCCTGTCGGTCAACTTGACGCAACCACTCTACGACCTCGAAATCCAGACGTTTGTCCCGCAGGACGCGACCGGCACCGGCTGGTTCGTGCTGCTCAATACGTATCCCGAGCCGTTCAACTGGTCGCCCAACGTGTTCTTCAACGCGGACAACAACACGGTCGGCGACCTCCAGCGTCCGACGCAAACGCTGCCGCTCATTCGCGGGCAGTGGGTCACGTTGCGAATGGAGATCGACCTCGCCAATGACCTCGTGACGGGCTGGTACAACGAACAGCAGTTCATCGACGGCGTGCAGTGGACGAACTCGGGTTCGACCAACGGTCAGCCGCGGATTCAGGCGATCGACCTCTACGCCGGCGAGCCGACGGCGGGCGGTACGAGCGGCATGTACTTCGACGACTTGGTCGTGTCCGAAGTGTGCATCCCCACCGCGCCGCCGTGCCCTGGCGATTTGAACGGCGACGGCGTCGTGAATCTGTCGGATCTGGCGGGATTGCTGGCGAACTTCGGAACTTCTGGCGGCGCGTTGCCGCACGAAGGCGACACGGACGGCGACGGCGATGTCGATCTGTCGGATCTCGCAATCGTGCTCGGAAGCTTCGGTGCTGTGTGCCCGTGAGCACGCTGCCGCCGTTTGGCGCGTGCTGCCCGTAGACGTTCGCGGCTGGGCGTGAACTGCTGTGGGTGCAAATCCAACCGGACACTCTCGAAAGAGAGTGTCCGGTTGTTCGTTTGTTGGCGACGCGGGTAAAGGCTGGTCGGGAGAAGACAGCCGAGGCCGGCAGCCCTCCATTGTTACGAATTAGGCAGCCGAAGGCGGCAGCCCTCCATCGTTACGGGCGTTCGCGGCGGTCGGCGGCGCTTTCGGCTGGGGCCGTCAGCACGGTGACCTTTTGCACGCGGTACATCGGCGCGCCGATGTCCTTGAACTCGTCGCCGCTCAGACGGTCGCCGAAGATGCCGACATATTTGCCGTTGATCTTTGACAGATCAAGGCCGAGCGCGGTCGGAAACTCGACATACGCACGCGTCTTCTGCGACACCGGATCGACGAGCTTGTAGCGCAGGCCGTACTCGCCAGTGGGCAGTGCAAACGTCGGACGCAGCAAGCCGAGCGCTTCAAAATCGGTGCGGCCGTCGAGTGCTTCGCGCGCCTGGCGCAGACGTTCGAGCTCGGCGTCCGCTTGAGCCTTTTCGGCCGAAGCGCGGGCCGCGACCGGCTCGCGCTCGCGCTGGGTCGCCTGCGCGGCGCGCTGTCGCTCGACGCGCGGGATCCACGCATCGGCGGCGGCGGCGACCTGCGGCTCTTCGCGCTGGGCGGCGATGCGCTTCAGGTTTTCAAGAATCGCATCCCAGCTTTGCGAGAGGATCGGCTTGCCGGCCTGTGTATCGATGTCTTTTTCAATCCGCGCGAGCTGCTGGCCAAATGTACCAGTCATGTCGGCCGCAGTGAGGGCCGGCGCGGTGGTCGGCACGAGCGCCTCACCCGTGGGACGCGAAGTTGCGACCGCAGCGGTCGGGGGCTCGTCCGTAATGACGATCGCACCCTGCGCATCGGTAACGCGCTCGACGAAGTCCTCGTTGATGAAGCAGTAGATACCGACCGGCGGCTTGATGCGCAGCCACTCGCCATCCTGTCCCAGAATCTCGACCGGCGTGCCGTTCGCGGCCTGGCCGACCACGTCGGCGGTATCGGGCGAAACGGTCATCACTTGCGACGCGACGCGAATGTTCAGCGGCGTCGTGCTGACGCGCACCGTGCCGGCGGTTTCGCCGCTGCGTTCGACGTATCGAGCGGCGGCATAGTAATACGTACCCTCGGGTGGCAGGATTTTGAACCAGCCGTACTCCTTGCCGACGGTCTTGAGCACAGAGCCACGCTTGATGCGCATCACGGGCACGCTGTTCACGTCGGCCCGCGAGCGGATATTCACCTCGCGCGCGGTCACGCGAACAAAGCCGGTCTCGACGGTCGATGCGACCGGCGCTGGCTCGGGCTTGTTCGCGGGTGTCGCGGGCGGCGGCGTGGCGACGGCAGGCGAACTGCTCGCAGGCGGCAGATTGCCCGGCTGTGTGGTTTCCTGGGCCAATGCGACGGACGCTAAGCCGGCGCTGACCGCCAAGCTAAGCAAAGTGCGACGCGTTCGAATGTCGATTCGACCGAACTCCATTTCAAGGCGAATCATGGTGCGATTCCTCCGATCCAACAAACCGTATCTTGGGCGGCGGAGTGTGTCAAACGAATCGCTCAGGCCATGCAGCCTTTTCGGCGCCTCCGTGCGTTTGTGTTTGAATGCGTCGTCAGTCGCGCGGCTTGGTCGTCGTCCGCCGCACCTCGTCGAGCGTCGACTGCACGCAGCGGTCAATGCGTTCCACGTCGCGCTGGTTCAGCTTTGACTGGCTCAGCAGTTTGGACACGCGCGTCAGATTCTCGGCCTCTTCGACACGTTTGCGGCAAGGCCCGCACGCGCGCAGGTGCGCTTCGGTCAGGGCCTGCTGTTCGGGCGACAGACCACCTTCGACATGAGCGAGAATAATCTCATCCGCCGGGCAACTAGTGGAACTATCGGTCATACCATTCCTCCCGCAGCCGGTGCGCCTGCTCGCGAATCATCCGAAGCAGCCGAAACTTGATGCCATAAATATGGTTCGGCGTGATCCCGAATTCGAGCGAAACGGCGTCGACCGTCTGGCTGTCCAGCACCAGCTTGCGAAACACCTCGTAGTCGCGCGTCGAAACCTGCCCTTTCACATCGTCGAGCGCCAGTTGCAGCAGCCGCGCGATCTCGGAACCTTCCCACCAGTTGTCCTCGCCCTCGTCGGGCACGATGTCGTTGTCGCCGTCGATCGACACGGTTGATTTCGGCTTGCCGGCACTTTGCTTGCGCCAGTAGCGAAAAATCTCGTGCGTCGCGACTTTGCGGATCCACCCGCGAAAACGCCCACGCTCGCGGTCGTATTGAAACTCCTGTAGATAGCGGACCATGCGCACGCAGAATTCCTGCACCACGATCTCGGCCGCATCGCGGTCGAGACCCTTGCGCTTGGCCAGGCGGTAGACGATCGGGCAGTACAGTTCGACGAACCGCCGCCACGCCGCCTCGTTGCTCGGATCGCGCAGATGGTCCAGGAACGTCGGACTGGTTTCTGGCCCGGACTTCATGCGCGCTCCTGTTGAGATTCTATCCCTTGCGTCGAGCCATCTTAGGTGATTCGGGTCGCGCTCGCCGCAACCCTGGTGCGCACCGAGGCTGCTGCCCGAATTGGAGCGCAACAGGATCATCAGGATGGACTGGATGCAGAATTGGCGCATGCGTACTGTTCAAATCCCGAGCTTGTCATCGCCGTTCGGAATCGGGGGGTTGCAGGATGCGACGATCTCGGTATGCTCATTCCCATGACGCTAACATTATACAAACACTCACTGCGCAGCCAGTTCGCCGCGGCTCTCGATATGCTCGAAGACTGCGTGCGGAAGTGCCCGGACGCGGCTTGGGGCGAGCCGATCGCAAAGTACCCGTTCTGGATGGTCGTCTATCACACGCTCTGCTACACCGATCTCTACCTCGCGCCCAGCAATCGCGCGTGGAAGCCGGACAAGGGCAAACGCGGCGGACCGCCGGGGTTGCATCCGAAGGGCAAGCAGGAACTCGCCGAGGAGTATCCGAGCCGCGAGTTTGCGCGCGAGGAATTGCTGCGATACATCGAGATTGTGCGTGGCAGGTTGGACGAGGCGCTGGGCCGCGAGACGGGCAAGTCGCTGGCCGGGTCGTCGGGGTTCTCGTGGATTGAGCCGGCCCGGGCCGACACCTATTTGTACAACCTGCGGCATCTTTGCCATCATGTCGGGCAGCTCTCGGCGTTTCTGCACAAGCGGCAGATTTCGGCGCGCTGGGTGAAATTTCATGTGGAGCCGCCCAAAGCGGCAAAATTGGAGTGAGAAAATCGCATGCATTGGTTAGCATGCGTGAGTTGGCCGAACGCGCGACGCCGCCGACCGGTGTCGCACGCAAATCGCGGCAAGACCGCGTCAGGGGATCACATGCGCGCACCCGTCGTACATTTTGAGATCGGCTGCAAGGATCTGGACAAGACCAAGAAGTTCTATGCCGAGACGCTCGGCTGGGAGTACATGCCCGGCGCGCCGAACATGGCGATGATCGGCAATCTCGGGCAACACTGCGAAAAGAAAACCGAGGGCATCGGCGGGCACATCAACTGCCTCGGCCATCCGCCGCACAGTTACGTGACTGTGTATGCGCAGGTGGCGGACATCGGGGCGGCGTTGGCGAAGATTGAGAAGTGCGGCGGCAAGACGCTACTTCCGAAGACCGAAGTGCCCGAGATGGGGTGTTTCGCGTGGTTCAGCGACCCCGAGGGGAACGCAATCGGACTGTGGACGCCGGCGTAAGAGAACAACTGTTCGAAAGCGTAGCGATCGGCCCTCCGCGGCCGACAGCGTACTGGCATGCATTTCACGCGCTCCGTCGGCCTCCGGGGGCTGATCGCTACGACGTTCAGCGCCGCGTATTGTCGTCGCTTCGGCGGGACCGCATTCGTGCTCGAAATTCGGCCCAACTGCGAATGCTGTGATCGCGATCTGCCGGCATCGTCACCTGATGCGCGCATCTGCTCGTTTGAGTGTACGTTTTGCCGCGATTGCGTTGAGCGCGTGCTGCGGGGCGTCTGCCCGAATTGCGGCGGCAACCTCGAACGGCGACCGATTCGACCGGCCGGTAAGCTGATCGCCGATCCGGCGTCGACGGTGCGCGTGCATGCTGTCACGCGGTGCGCGAGACACGGCGCGTGAAACAACTTTTGAGCGGCGTCACTGTCGTTCTTGGAGTTGCCGCCCTGCTCGCCGGCTGCACGGGCAATTCGGGCGCTTGTGTGCACGACGCCGGCGCGCTGCGCGCCGCAGTCGCTTCCGCGGATGCGATGGATCTGTTTGAGGGGCTGCCGCACCAGATGTTCGAGCGCGAACGGCTCGAGCACGAGAAGCAAACGAAACCCACTACGACGCTCGACAATTTTCCGTTCTATGCCGCCTCGCTGAAACTCTCCGATGCGGACGAAGCCTGGATTCGTGCTTGGATTGCGAGCGACGCAAATTTGGCCGCGTTTTCAGGCGAAAAGAAGTGCGGCGGATTTCATCCTGACTATTGCGCGGCATGGGGAGTCGACGGACAAATCGTGCGCAGCCACTTCTGCTTTGGATGCGGCGAAATTCTGTTTGCGCGCGGCAGAGAAACGGTGCGCTTGGACATGACCGCCGCGGCCGCAACCGCGTTGCGGTCACGACTTGATGCGTATCGAAAAAACCGGCCCCCATTCAGCCCGCACGGCCGGCCTGCGACGACTTCTCGCCCACCAGACTCCTTGCCAAGCACGCCGTGATCTAATGCCGGGTGCCCGGTTTCGCAGCAACCCTTACTTGCGTTCGGGCGGCATGGATCGTCGGAATTTGCGCGCCTAGGATTGTTCGATCAGATGCACTTTCCGCAGTTACGTTGGCGAATTCGGGACGTAGGAGTTGGGACGTGAGTGGACATACCTACACGCGCGCGCGACTTGCCCATGCAATTGCGATTTTCATCGCCACTGGCGGCGTTGCCTCTGTCGGAGGCGAGCTGCTTTCTATCATCAATCCGAGCTTTGAGACGCTCAGCCGACCGCTCGCCGTTGGAGAACAAACCAACGGGTCAGGCGGCGCGGGTGTGCCGCTCGCAACGCGATTTCCGTTCGCGGGCGGCGAGGTCAGTTGGGCGAATCCGGTGGAGGTGCCTGGCTGGCGCACCCGAGTTCGTCCGTTCGGCGATCCCGTGACCATTCGTGCGGGTGTGCTCAATCCGCCGCTGCTTGCCGGCCAACCGTTTATCACCGGGCAGGGCGGTCAGCACGTTTTCGCGATTCAGAATTTGCAGCTCGGCCAGACGTTGAATGTGCTGCTTCAGCCCAACACGCGTTACACCTTGACGTTTCTTGGCGGCGTCGGGCGGTTTGATTCGGAGTATTTTCTGTCGCCTTCGCTGATCGCCGTCGATTCGCTGAGCACGTTGCCGCTGGAAAACGAGCCGGGCGTGCAGCGATTGGCGATTGCGCGGGGATTGAACGTGCCGGTTGAATCGCACGGGACAATGCTACCTTATGGACTCGAATACACGTCGCCCGCGGTGCTGCCGGCGCATCTGGTCGGTCGATTCGTCGGGATTCACCTGTACGGCAGTGACGGATTGCCGCGCGTGCTGTATGACGACTTTCGACTTGACGCGACGCCGGTGCCCGAGCCGGCGGGCGCGGCGGCGTTAGGTGCGGCGGCACTGGTGATGGGGCGCAATCGCCGGCAGTCCGGGAAGCGCACAAATTGGGCCGCCACGCGCCAGTAGTATTTCTAGAATATCTTGACATGTCGATAGCGGCGCGCTATTCTGTGAGCGTCGTGCGGCAGAGTTGCCGCGCGCAGCGGAGGCGCGACGATGATCGACATGCAGCAGGAATTGATGACGCCCCAGGAAGCCGCCAAGTGGTTTCGCCGGTCCGAGGCGTGGCTGCGCAAGCAGCCGGACCTGATCCGAATGAACTCCGGCACGCAGCCGCTGTTTCATGTGCGCGCCTGTCGGGCGTTCGTGTTGGGGCGGCTGGCGGGTCTGAGCGGCGATCCGCTTCGCGCGATGCAATTGCGGGCGCTGGCTGAAGCGTGTGGCGTGCCGGTGCAGCAATTCGCGACTACGCGAACGGGCGCGGCGAACGTGCCCGAAGCACTCGTCCCGGCGAATTGACCGCGATTTGCGGCGACTAATCGTCTGCCGGCTGTGCTCACGCCGACTGGCCGCGCGAGCCTTGCAGTTGGTTTCGCGTCTGGGCGATTAGCTCGCCCAGCGATCGCGCGGCGGCGGCGTTTTCGGCGAAGCCAAATCCTTCGCGGCGATCCTGTTGCAGGAACTTGCCGACCAATTCGCGCGTGCGTACGGCGACGTCATAGTCGACGTTCGCGCCCGCCGCATACGCACCGATGCTCACCAAGTCTTCGATGTCGTTCCACGTCGCCAGCACGCGGCGAATCTGTTTGGCCGCGTCGCGGTGCGGATCATTGATCACGTCGTCAGCAACACGGCTGATGCTGTTCAATACGTCGATCGCCGGGAAGTGGCCGCGATTCGCGAGCGAGCGACTTAGCCAGATGTGACCGTCGAGAATGCCGCGGACGGCGTCGGCCAGCGGTTCATCCACGTCGCCGCCTTCGACGAGAACGGTGTAAACGCCGGTGATGCTGCCGTTGCGCGTGCGACCGGCTCGTTCGAGCAGGCGCGGCAGCAGGGCAAACGCACTGGGCGGGTAGCCCTTGGCGGTGGGCGGTTCACCGGCGGCGAGGCCGATCTGTCGCTGGGCCATCGCCATGCGCGTAATCGAATCCATCATCAGCAGCACGTCCGCGCCTTGATTACGAAAGAACTCTGCGACGGCCGTTGCATAGAAACACGCACGCACGCGGAGGGCCGGTGCTTCGTCGGAGGTGCAGACGACGACAACACTGCGCTTCATTCCCTCGGGTCCCAGTTGATTCTCTAGAAAATCCCGCACTTCGCG
>JBJXFK010000190.1:0-3071 GCA_046155505.1 Phycisphaerae bacterium | reverse complement strand
CCGCCAGCAGCGCCTCGACCGCGGCGATGTCATGCAGGCAATCGACACGCAGCTCGACGATATCGGCCCCCGCGAGCCGCGCCCGCCGCACCTGATCGGCCAGCGGCGGGTCGTCACTGACGATGGCCGCGGCAAGGCGCGTCGGCGTCATCGCAATTCACGCCGTGCGGCCCGTGGGGTGGGCATCGCCCACCATTCGCCGCCTCTGCGCGCAACATACCGACGCGAACGTCCGTCCGCATGGCACCCGCGCAAGGGTCCGCCGTCGGCACGGCACCCGATCGCGGCGAGCGGCATGACATTCGGCGTTCGACGTTCGCCCTTCGGCATTCCCCTCACCCTTTTGCAATTTCGAGCCGATTGAGATAATTTACCCAACCCGCGATTTTGTCGCGGGTACCCGGGAGAGGTGACAGAGTGGCCGATCGTGCCGGTTTCGAAAACCGGTGTATCCGCAAGGATACCGGGGGTTCGAATCCCCCCCTCTCCGCTCCGCAGTGCCTAGTTCCTAGTGTCTAGTGCCTAGTGCTTGGCGAGCACGTCGTGCGCTATGCACTAGACACTATGCATTAGGCACTTCTCAGAACAGCACCGGCTTGCCCAGCGACCTGCGCACCGCAACAAACTGCCCTTGGTGCATGTATTCGTGCCCGCCGATGACGTTGAACACGGACGCAATTTTCGGAGCGTAGCTGCGCATTGCCTCGGGCGCATCCTCGCTCAGCCGCGCGTCGGTCGCCGCGTCCAGGTGCTTGAGCGTGGCGGCGTGCATGTCGCCCAGCGTCTTCATGTACTGCGCCTTGGCGCCGAACTGCTTCGGGTCGTTGCTGGTCGAATTATCTTTGTGGTGGTTCTTGTCGAAACCCGCGGGGAGTTCGGGCATGGCGAACCCGGCCCCGCTCATCATCTGCTGCTCGGACACAATAATGTGCCCCAGTTGCCAAGCGATGTGATTCATCGCCGGTACCGGTCGATGCAGCAAGTCCGCATCGCTGAGGTCCTTCAGAATTTCGCCGGTGATCCAGTGGGCCGAGTTGATCGATTCGCGAATCACGTCCTTCATCGTCATGCCTTCATCTCCTATGCTGTCGCCTGTGCCGGATACTGACCGAGGAGTACCCGCTTGTCTACCGCGCCGCGCTGTGCGAACGACCCGACGATTCTGGGGATATTGAACCTCACGTCGGATTCGTTTTCCGACGGCGGCAAGTTCCTGGATGTCGCTGCGGCCCTGACACATGCCGAAGCGCTGGTGCGCGGCGGTGCTGATGCGATCGACGTCGGGGCGCAGGCGAGTAACCCCACCGCGATCGAGGTGAGCGTTGACGAAGAAGTCGCACGGCTCACGCCTGTGGTGACGGCGCTGAAGCGGCGCGATGTGGCGGTATCGGTCGATACGTTTCGCCCGGCGGTGATGCGGGCGATGCTGGCGCTCGGCGCAGACTACATCAACGATATTTGCGGCTTTGTCGATGCCGACGCAATTCCGGCGGTGCGGGATGCGAACACAAAGCTGATCGTGATGCACGCTGTGCACACATCACGACGCGGGGCGGGCGACTTTGTCGCCGCGCGGGCCGAGCCGCTCGATAGCGATGTCGCGACGATCGTCGCGCGGGTCGAGGGATGGCTTCGTATGCGAGTCAATGAACTGCTCGCAAACGGCATTCATCGCGATCGGCTGATTCTCGATCCCGGCATGGGATTTTTCCTGGGCCGCGAGCCGCTGCTCAGCGTCGAGGTGCTGCGACAGCTCCCGAGATTGGCGGCGATCGGATTGCCGTTGCTGGTTTCAGTCTCGCGCAAGTCATTCGTCGGCGCGCTGCTCGCCGATGACGACGCGAACGTGCCGCCACCGCACGAACGCAGTATCGGCACGCTCGCCGCCGAGGCGTTCGCGGTTGCGCGGGGTGCGACATATGTCCGCACGCACGAACCGGCCGCACTGCGTGAGTTTCTGCGCGTGCAACGAGCGCTCGACGACAAAAAATGAACCGAGCCCGACGCGAGATGCTCGCGACGAGGCTCGGTCCTGACGGGGAAATCCGGGGAGCCACAGAGGTCTCAGAGGCCACAGAGAGCGACAAGAGTTCGAGCTTGCGATCGCGAAATCAGCTTTCACTCGATCCAATTCTTCTCAATGGCGAACGCGGTCGCACGTTCGCGTGAGCACTGAGCGCTCTTCACTTTGCACTCAGAACTTTGCACTTTGCACTGAACCCCGAACCCTGACTACTGCCGCCGTCGGCGGACGCACACCGCGCCCAGCGCGAGCAGCGCCAGCGACGACGGCTCGGGAATCTGGAACGTGAAGTCGTCGAAGAAATTCTTGCCGCCGATGCCGCTCGACACGTTGTCTTCGAGCTGCCAGCGCAGAACAGTCAGATCGGTCATCGGATTCGCGAGGGCGGTGCCGCTCGGCACCAGCGTCAGCCACGTCGTCGTGCCCACGTCGTAATAGTCGATGCCAAACGTGTCGGCGGTCAGGTCAATGGTGACGTTCACGCCGTCCCAATCGCCCGAATCAGCATAGATGCCGGTGTAATTCCACGGACCCGCAGCGTTGCGCCAGGTCACTTCGTTGTCCGCCGCATAGCCCCACTGCAAGCCCGTGTTGCCGCCCGAGTCGCGGAACGACATGGTGAACTTGTCGGGTGCCCGCGTGCCGGGCTGGGTCGGCATGCTGGGATTCGGCAGGTGATAAAACTGCGTGCTCACCGGGCCGCTTGTAACGGTCGAAGGCACGGTGCCGCCGGTGTCATACGTGTCGATGCTGTAGTCATAGACGATCGCCCCGGTGCCGGTTGGCGAGTCGTTGCGAACGGCGAGGTTGTTGCCGTCGCCGCCGCGACCGGGAAAGTGGTTGCCCACGATATAGGACGGAATTGTCCCCGCCGGGATGCTATTCGGGTACGGCGGCGCGGTGCCGATGGCGGCATTGCGAGCGGCCGTGGTCGGGAAAAACCCGCCGGCCTGCGACACGACGCTCCACAACTGAGAATTGGGGGCCATCGGTGTCGGTCCGGGGCCGTTGCCCGCGTTCGCGCCGTACTGCCCGGCGTTGTAATGAG
>JBJXFK010000181.1:0-2712 GCA_046155505.1 Phycisphaerae bacterium | reverse complement strand
GTTGTGCGCGCGATCGGTGCGGGCGGCATGGCCACGGTCTATGAGGCCGAGCAGCAGCAGCCGCGGCGAACCGTCGCGCTCAAGATCATGCGCCGCGCCCTCGCGCACACGTCGGCGCAGCAACGCTTTCGCTTCGAAACCGAGGTGCTCGCAAAATTACAGCACCCCGGCATCGCCCAAATTTACGAAGCCGGCACGTTCGACGAATCGCCCGGCGTGTCGCTGCCGTTCTTCGCGATGGAGTACATCCCGGGCGCGACGACCATCACGGCGTATGCGAAATCGCACAACCTCTCAATCCGCGATCGGCTGCTGATGTTCCTCGAAGTATGCGACGCGGTGCAGCACGGCCATCAACTTGGCGTGATCCATCGCGATTTGAAGCCGGGAAACATCCTTGTTGCGGAAGGCACGAAGGCACAAAGGCACAAAGGCACGGAGTCTCAGAACGCGGCGCATGCGTCGTCTATTTCACTTCGTGCCTCCGTGCCTCCGTGCCTTCGTGCCTCTCCGAAGATCATCGACTTCGGCGTCGCGCGCTCCACCGATCCGTCGCGGTCGAGCATCACGCAGGATTCGGATGCCGGCCGAATCATCGGCACGCTGAATTACATGAGTCCGGAACAGTGCGGCGGGCAGCGTGACATCGACATTCGCAGCGACATCTACTCGCTCGGCGTGGTGCTCTATGAGCTGGTGTGCGAGCGGCTTCCGCACGACCTATCGAGCGTCTCCGTGCCTCAAGGCCTGACGATCGTTCAGGAGGCGATCCCACCGCAGCCGGGTGCAATCGATGTGCGTCTGCGGGGCGATATCGACGCGATCATCACCCGCGCGATGGAGAAAGATCCGGCGCGACGATACGCGACGGTCGTCGCGCTGGCTGCGGACATTCGTCGGCATCTGCGGGCCGAGACGATCGAAGCGCGCCCGCCTACGCTGATCTATCGCACCGCCCGTTTCGTGCGAAGGCATCGCGTGCTGGTCAGCGCGACGGTGTGCGTGGCGATCGCCGTCATCGCGGGAAGTGTGATTAGCGGTTGGTTCGCGGTGTGGGCATTTCGCGAGGCGCGGCAGCGGGCGCTGGCCGAGCAAGTCGCGCTGGGCGAGCGCGACAGCGCGCGCCGCGAAAGCTACGTCGGCAATATCGCTGCCGCCTTTGCAGCCGCGCAGTCCTACGAGTTTCCGCATGCGCGCACGCGGCTGCGCGCCGCGCCCGAGGAGCATCGCGGTTGGGAGTGGCATTATCTCAGCGCGACCGTCGATCCCGGCGATCGGACCATCGGCACGCACGATGACATGATCTACGCATTCGCCGCGACCCACGACGGCAGCCGACTCGCCACGGGTTCGCGCGACGGCACAGTCAGGATTTGGAGCGCGGAGTCTGGAAAGCTGCTGTCCGAGAGCGAGAGCGCAGCCGGTAACTCGCTTCATGCGCTTTGTTTTACGCGCGACGGGAGCGGCCTCGTGGGCGGGTTGTCGGACGGCACGGTCCGGCTCTGGGACGCGCACACCGGCGAGGCGCGGCGCATCCTCGGCAGACACAAAGGTATCGTCGGCTCGGTCTCGGCCGGTCAGGATGGGGTCGTGATCTCGGCGTCATCCAATGGCGTGCTGCAACAGTTTGACTTGTTCCAGGACCACGCCTGCCGCGAAATTCCGTCGCAGCCGCACTCGATGCAGGCCGCCGTGTTTTCGACCGGCGGCGAGTCCTTGATCACCTGGAACGGCAATGGAGCGATCTGGCTGCGCGAAGCGGCCGATCCTGACCGCGTCACTCTTCACGCGGTGTTCGACGGTCGCGTCTATCAGGCGGCGCTCAGCCCCGACGGCACAATGCTCGCCGCCGGCGGCACCGAAGGCGGGCTGATGGTCTGGGATGTCAACAGCGGTGAATTGTTGCACGACTTCACCAATCCGCTCAATGTCAGCGGTATCCGGTCGATCGCGTTTTCGCCGAGCAGCGAGTTGCTCGCGGCAGGCACGCACCGAAACGTGGTCGTCTATTCTCTGTCGAGCGGCCAGATCGTTCGGCAGCACCGGGGACACGAAGAAGCGGTCAGCGGGCTCTGGTTCTCGCCCGACGAACGAAAACTCTACTCGGCGTCGTGGGATCGGACGTTGCGAGTGTGGGAGGTCGACACGACAGCCGCATGGGCCGAACCCATAGCGCTGGGCGGACACACTGAAGACGTTCTCAACGTGGCATTTTCGCCGGACTCGACGCTGATTGCGTCCGCCGGTCGCGACCGAACGATCCGCTTATGGGATGCCCGGCGTGCCGAACCGCTTGCCGTGCTGCGCGGCCACAAGCACGGCGTCGCGTCGGTCGCCTTTTCGCCGGACGGCGATCGGCTCGCTTCCGGTTCGTACGACTCGACCGTGCGCGTCTGGGATTTGTTTTCTGAGAGTCGCGAGCGCGTCTTTGCGGGACATCGCGACGATGTGTGGGCGGTCGCGTTCAATTCGGATGGCTCTCGCGTTGCGTCGGCCAGCCAGGATCGGACGGCTCGCATTTGGGACGCTGAAAACGGCGAGGTGATTTTCTCGCTGGCCGGGCACGCTTCGCGCGTCAACACGGCCGCGTTCAGTCCGGACGGGAGTCTGCTGGCGACCGGCTCGCGCGATCAGACGGTGCGCGTATGGGACGCCGAGTCGGGCACGTTGCGCGCCGTTCTAAACGGACACACGTCTGACATCTTCGCGGTG
>JBJXFK010000174.1:0-13001 GCA_046155505.1 Phycisphaerae bacterium | reverse complement strand
GGACGCGAATTTCCGCGTCTGCTCTTTGACAAGTGAAACGGGCGCGATCGTCGAGCGCTACGAGTACGACGCCTACGGCGAGCCGCGCGTCTTTTGTGGCATAGCCGCCTCGGCTGTGTCGGAAGGCGCGGCCCCGCTGGCGTTCAGTGCCGTCGGCAATCCGTACCTGCACCAGGGCCTGCGCCGCGACGACGAAAGCGGGCTGCATGAGAACCGGTACCGCACGCTGCACAGCCGGCTGGGGAGGTTCATGCAGAGGGATCCGCTGGGGTATGTGGATGGGATGAATTCGTACGAATATGTGCGGACTCGCGTCTACGTGGGAGTTGATCCGTTGGGATTGGCCTGTCCGGGAGAAGGCCCCGCTTGGTCGTACTTCAACTGGCTGCGCTCCCGGCACCCGCGACTGATCGTTGATCAATCAACCGGCGAAGTGACGATCCGATTGATGGTTCTGATTGTCTATGTTCCCGCCACCTCGCCTTTGACGCCGAAAGAAGAAGCCAGACTGGAGGACGCCAGGCAAAAGTTACAGGACATGATCGATAAGGCCGGGCTCGCTGAGATTCAGGTGCTCATGTTGTTCCGCGTGCTCGCCAAGGACGGCCTCCCACCTGAATCACTCGTGAATAAGAATACCGGCGGCTATTACGAGTACGGTGACTACAAAATCACGACTTTGGAGAAGGTGCAGTTCATTGAAATTCAAAGAACCGGACCACAGACGCCAGTTGCATCAAGCAAAGGGCGTAGGACACATCTCAATATGGATGCAGTTGACGCGACAGTCCATGATGAACGCGATCGCTCGGCGTACCTCACGAACATACTTGCGCACGAGGCGTTTTATGTCGGTCAGGGCCACTGGGACGCGTACTCTTTCATTCCGGGCTATCACGCACTCCACTACGGAAGCGCAGATTGGAGATCTCACGATTTGTCGCCAACGATGACCAGTGACCTTCAAAGAGATTTTGGTATCCCCTGACGCCGGTACCCGACTCGAACGGCGAAAAAAGCCAACAGGCGCTTGCAAGGCCATTCGCGTCGAGTCGGGCGCTTGCTGGATTGCGATTGACTACGATTGGTTCAGCCACCCAGCGTGGCGTGCGAGGCAGAATCGACAGCTGTTTCCGTTCACGGGGCGACAATGTCGCGGGCGACTACTCTGCACTACGGGCTTTTGGCGTGCGGTGGATTATTGGCGTGCGCCGCCGCGCTGAGCACCGTTGCGCGCTTGAGTGCAGGCGCGACGATTTGGTCCACTCGCGTTTCAGTCTGTTGCGATTCAGGACAAATCGGGGTCTTGTTCTGCCATCCGAATACGAATCTCGATGTGATCTGGAGTTTATACTTTCCCCCGACCGAACGAAGTTGGCGGGGTTTGGCAAGCGGCGAATCTCACTTTCGACAGTCGGCGGTTCATACGTTGTTCGTCGCCCCAATTTGGAGCCTGGTTTTGATATGCGTTTCGCCGATCGTTATTGCGTCGCTTGTCCGACGGCGAAAAAAGTCGCGATTTGGGGTCTGCTCGCAATGCGGCTACTGTCTGCGTGGAAATCAAAGCGGTCGTTGCCCCGAGTGTGGGTCCGAGGTTATCCCAGCGGTGGCTCGGGGAATTCCCGCTGCGTCGCTAGCCAGTGCGCAAAAGTCTCAACGCCGCTCCGAGTAACCGGAGTTCAGTTTCTTACGGTACCTTTTGGTACTCACCAGCGACGCCAACGGCAACCTGACCGACGACGGCGTTTTCAAGTACAAGTACGACTGGCTCAGCCGCCTCGTGCAGGTCAGCCGTCGCGAGGACGCGCAGACCATCGTCGCCCTCTACGCCTACGACGGCCTGAACCGCCGCATTCGCAAGGATGTGACCAACACCGGCATCGCCATCGTCCCCGGCTCCGACGCCGGCGGCGTGACGGGAATTTCCTGCGGCGATCGCGTCGAAGGCTTTGGAAGCTGACTGGCTGGAAGCCAATCCCACAGTTGGCGGGTGGTCGAGGAGACCGACAACGCGGGCACGCCGCGAACGCTGGCCCAGACGGTGTGGGGGACCGAGTACATCGACGAGCCGGTGTGCCGCGATCGGAATACGAATGTTTCGATCAACTCAGATTGCCTGGATTCCGGCGGGTCGCAGCGGTACTTTTATCATCAGGACGCGAATTTCCGCGTCTGCTCTTTGACAAGTGAAACGGGCGCGATCGTCGAGCGGTACGAGTTCGACGCCTACGGCGAGCCGCGCGTGTTTTGTGGCACAGCCGCCTCGGCTGTGTCGGAAGGCGCGGCTCACACGGTTCTGCTGTCACAAGCCGACGCAAATCTGCTCGTCAACGTGAGATTCCGTTCCTCTCCGCTCAACGCGCCGGCACCGCGTGAAAGCTGACTATCAACGCCCTACGCTCTTCGCGTGCGACGCACTGTGCGCCAAACCGATTCCCGCATCGCGCCAAGATGCGCACAGCACCAACCATGGCCGATAATACCTGCCCTCCATTCCAGCCGGCCCAAGGTGGTCAACGAGAGGGGCGCGAGTGAACATCTTGGTTATCGAGACCTTCGTGGCTCGCATGGCGACCGTCTCGGCCACTGCGCGCAATCGTCGCTGAATCCGCCAAAACCAAACGACCGCGAGCGTCGCCCGCTTTGCGGACGGCGCTCACGGCCCCGTGGATCCACGCCAGGAAATTGCGTCAGACGCTTAGTTTGTCATTTGCGCCGGCGACCTCCACGACCTGCCTGCGTGCCGATGACGCCGACCGCCAACAGCGGCAGGAAACCCGCCATGCCCGCACCGCAACTGCCCGAGGCGAGCAGCGGCGCGACTTCGCCCAAGATGTCTTCAAGCTGCTCGCCGGCGACGATGCTCACTTCCTGTCCGTCGTCTTCGCCGCCGCCGTCGCTGTTCGGGTCGTCGCTCTCGTCCTTCTTGTCGTCGTCGGCGCTCGGGTCGTCTTCGACCTCGCCGCCTTCGTCCTTCTTGTCGTCATCGCCGGACGCGCCGTCATCGCCGTCGCCCTCGTCGCCGTCGTCGTCGCCATCCGCGCCACCGCCGCCGCCCGAGCCGCCGCCATCGTCCGAACCGCCGTCGTTATCGTCGGTGCTCGGCTGCTGGTCGAGCGAATCGCACCCGTCGCCGATTCCGTCGCCATCCGCGTCGGCCTGTGCGGGATTCGCGAACTGCGGGCAGTTGTCATCGCAATCGAGCAGACCATCGGCGTCGGCGTCGGCGTCGGCCTGTTCACATCCGCACGCACCCGGCGAAGTCTTCAGCCCGTTGTTGGGGCAACCGTCGAGCCAATCGGGCATGCCATCGCTGTCGGCGTCTTCGGGGCAGCCGGCAGGGTCGGGGTTGATATCGAACGACGAATTCACGTTGATGCGATCGCCGAACGACACCACGAAACCCATGTCAACGGTGATGCCGCTGACCTCGGCCCCGACCGCGCGATATCCGACCGGCGGGTCTTTCTGGTTGCCGTTGGCGGTGCCGCCGGCGCTGGTCGAGATGATCGACAGCAAGCCGGCGAACGTCTGTTCGCCGCCGCCGTTGGCGAATTTCGAGGTGTACGCCGGTGCGCCGCTGCTGCCCAGCGCGGTCATGAGCGCACCGTTGGCGTTGCGGTCATACAGCGTCATCGAGCAAGAGGCCTTGCCGAGTGCGCTCGCCGAATCGATCAGGCCGAAGTCGAGATCGGCGAGCGAGACGACAAAGGTCGTGTCGCTGCTGCCGGCGTCGGCGTTCATGATGAAATCGACTTGCGAGCATTTGCGCAGATTGAGATCGACCGAGTTCAGCCGGCACACGACGTTGCCACTGCTCGGGTCGACGAGATCCTGGCCGCTGCTGCGGTAGTAGCGGTACTTCTTGAGCGTACCGTCCCAGGTGCCGCTGGTAACGGCGACTTGATAGCTCGCCGTGCCGCTCGCGTTGGAGGCTTGAATATTGATGACGACGTTCGACACGCCGGCGCTGGCGCTCATGGCGGCGACCGAACCCGCGCCGACCGCCAGCAGGCGTCCGAAACCCGATCGACTAAGAGGCAATCCCTGACTACGCACGGGCAAGCTCCTTTGCGGCAACGGCGGACCGCTGCAGCGGATATCGCCATGCAGGCGACCAGCGACGAGAGGCTGTAACTGTGCATTGGGTTCGCCGACGGCGACGGCCCGAGCCGGCGCATGCCGCGAATCGCGAGTCCATGCGGTCGCGGGTTGGGTGAGTGGTGCTTCTTTCCGCTCTCCGATACCGGTTCCGCTCAGAGGAAATTGTTCAATTTCCGGGGTCGGAATCAAAGTCGGTGGCCGATTTTTCCGAAAGGGGCCGGCGGAGTGGGGAAGGGATGGGTGATCGGAACCCAACGCGTGGGCGGATTGCCCAGTTGCTTCGGTTGCGTGCGGAGACGTTCTGGTGCTCCGCTGCCGGCCCCAACTTCCCATAACTCTTTTTGGCACTGTGTGTTACACTCCAGCTACTGGCCCGCTTGGCGATTCACGGCGTTTCTGCGCACCGCGCGCAGATTCGCCCAATGTGCAAGTCGCTTGCCAGACCGGCACAGCGGGATTTGGCTAAGTTCAGTCGGTGCCCCCAGATACGGAAGGATGGCGTTCGCGCTCGGCTCGCCGCGAAACCGCCGATCGGCATTGCGAGCACGAACCGGCAGGTTAGAATGTGAGTCGCTGCGTCGTTCAAATCAATGCAGCAATGAGCGGTAAGACGACTGCGAATGGCTTACGTTGTGTGAAGGACTCGCGCGAGATTTGTGCGCACCGTGAGCATACGAGGACGTGCAAAGTTCGTTTAGCAGTCGGGCGCGTGTACGCGAACGCGAACGCGATGCACGCGACCGAACAATATTCGATGCCCCTTTCAGCGCCCGACGGGTGAGTGGATCACGATGAAGCATGTGCAAACCGGCGTGATGTTGGCGTTGATCGCCGGCTGCGGATTGTGGTTGACGTATTACTACAAGTCGCAGCCCGAGCCGGGCGAGCCGGTGGCGGTGCGCATGCCGCTGGCGTGTACCGCGTGCGGCAAAGCATATGTGTCGAGCGTCGGTCGTCAGCCTGCGAAATGTTTGGAATGTGGAAAAGATGCGGCATGGCGATGCCGAAAGTGCAAGGCTTGCGGGACGTTTGTGCCGCTGGTCAAAGCCGATGGAGCCGACAAACCGACGGCGGAATGTTCGAAGTGCAAGAAGAAAACTTCGTTGATCGAGGTGGGTGCCAATGAACTGCCTGAAAAATGAACGAATGCGAACGCGACTGGGTTTCACGCTGATCGAATTGCTCGTGGTTGTGTCGATCATCGCTCTTTTGATCAGTATCCTGCTGCCGTCGTTGGCGCAGGCTCGGAAGCAGTCGCGGCAACTGCTTTGCCTGACCAACATGAATGCGCAGGCGAAAGCGATCGAGATGTACGCGGCCGACAACAAGGAGTGGCGCGTTTCCGGAATGATGATCCAGTATCTCGAAAAGGGTCAGCAGCGTCGCTATGGCGCGTACGTCACATCGGTGCTGCCGTACTTCCAGGATACCGACCTGAGAATGCGCCTCGCATGGTGGAACACGCCCAGCGGCATGGACAAGATTATCGAGTTGTCGCTGAAGACGCCGCAATTGCAGTGCCCGGACATGCCCCGACTTGAACAGCCCCTGGACTACATTTCCAACGCAACGCCGTTCTCGTACCCGCAAAGCTCGATCACTACGGACGGCGATGGCGGGCAATGGGGTGACCGCTGGGAGGCGGTTCTGGGAGCGCCAGCCGAACAATACCAGAGCTTCTTCAAGCTCGACCGCATTCCGGGCGGGCGCACCGCGGCCAATACGGTGCGCGTGACCGAAACGCACGGTGGCATGCCGCAAAACGACCTCACGTTCCACCACTTCTTCTACACTTCACAATTGCCGTTCGGAGAGAATCCGCGTGTCGCAGACGATCGGCGTCATCCGGCCGGCCTAACGGTCCTCTGGAACGACGGGCACGCGACCGTCATGCGAAACGAGAAGATGGACGTCGGTTGGCCGAACAGCCTCGGCTTGCGGTTGCAGTGGTTCGCCAACGTGCCAGCGCAGTATCAATAGGAATCGAGCCGATCCGGCGTCGCGCGATGACGCGCTGGGTGCGAGCTTCGCACGCGACGATCGGCGGTCACCCGTCGACGTGATCGCCGCGCCGATCGCAACTTCGTGTGTGAGCGCTCAGCGTTGCTCGCCAGCGTCCGGACGGCCAATGCTGTAGTACTCAAATCCATAGCGGCGCATGGTCGCCGGGTCGTAGATGTTGCGACCGTCGATGATTACCGGTTGTTTGAGCGCCCCGCGGATGCGCGGGAAGTCGGGGCTGCGGTATTCCATCCACTCGGTCACGGTGATCAGTGCGTCGCTGCCAGCGAGTGCCTCATACGCATCGCCGCAGTAGCGCACCCGGTCGCCGAGGATCGCGCGAGCGCTGTCCATCGCGCGCGGATCATGCACCGCGACGCTCGCGCCGCAGCGCAAGAGCGCGTCGATCAGCCACAGCGCGGGTGCCTCGCGCACGTCGTCGGTCTTCGGCTTGAACGCGAGACCCCAGACCACAAACGTGCGCCCGCTGAGCAACTCGCCGAAGCGGCGCGTGACCTTGGCCAATAGCGCCTCGCGCTGGAGTTGATTCCGGCGATTTACCGCGGTTAGCAGATCACACGGCACAGCGGCCTGTTTGCTCATGTATTCGAGCGCGAGCACGTCTTTCGGAAAGCAGCTTCCGCCGTAGCCCGCGCCGGGATAGAGAAAGTGCTGGCCGATGCGGGCGTCGGTGCCGATGCCGCGACGCACTTCGTCGACGTCGACACCGACAGCTTCGCACAGGGCCGCGATTTCGTTGATGAAGCTGATGCGCGTCGCGAGGTAGCCATTCGCGGCGTATTTGGTCAGTTCCGACGCGGCTCGGCTCATGATCAGAATCGGTTTGTTGTTTCGCACAAACGGCTTGTACAACTCTGCCACCAACTCGCCGGCGGCGCGGTCGTCGCTGCCGATGACGACGCGATCGGGGCGCAGGAAGTCGTCGATCGCGTTGCCTTCTTTGAGAAACTCGGGATTGCTGACGACGTGAAACGCGTGCTGAGTCGCCGCAGCGATCAGCTTTTCGACCAGGCGGCCCGTGCCGACTGGGACGGTGCTTTTGATGACGATGACGGAGGGACCGCTCAGCAAGCGACCGATGTCGGTCGCAAGCGACTGGATCGCGCGCGTGTCGGCCGAGCCGTTGGGCATACTGGGCGTGCCGACGGCGATGAAAATCACCTCGCTGCCGCGCACGCCGTCGGCGAGGTCGGTCGTGAAGCGCAGGCGGCCGGCTTTTAGATTCGCTTCGAGCAGATCGGACAGCCCCGGTTCATAGAACGGGCAGTGGCCGGCGGACAACGTGCGGATTTTTTCGGCGTTGCTGTCGACGGCGACGACGTGATTGCCGCTGTCAGCGAGACACGCACCAGTGACGAGGCCGACATAACCGCTGCCGATCATGCAGATGCGCATGGCACTCCCTTGGGTGCGAGACTGTGGGGGCGGGCGGAATCTGCGGCCCGCGTCGAGTGACGGGACGTAGCATATCGGGAAGCGGGGAAGAGAGAGGCACGGAAGGCACGGAAGGCACGGAGGCGAAGACGGGGAAACGGGGAACAGGAAACGGGAAACAGCAGGAACGGCGAAGCGGCTCGCGAGAGGGCGCGAGCCGCATTTTGGGGATCGTTCGTTGGTGTTAGCTTGTTCGCCCGCTCAGCGTTTTTCCGGCTCCCAGTGGGCGGGCGAGCGCCAGATGGCCGACATCAGCAAGTCGCGCACCGAGCGCATTTCCTTCGGCAAACGATCGTAGAGCTTGATGAACAGCTCCTCGTGCAGCAGCATCTCGGCTCCCCACTGCGACCGGTCGACCGACATCACCTCGTAGAATTTCGCCTGCGTGAAGGACTCGAGGCCGCGCCAATCGAGATCCTCATAACGCGGCATCCAGCCGATCGGGCTTTCGGCACCCACCGCGCGGCCGTTGGCGCGATCGACGATCCACTTCAGGACGCGCATGTTTTCGCCGAACCCCGGCCACGCGAATTTGCCGTCGGCGTCTTTACGGAACCAGTTGACCGAGAAAATTCGCGGCGGGTTGGAGATGCCGCGACCGAATTGCAGCCAGTGGTTGAAATAGTCGGCCATGTGATAGCCGCAGAACGGCAGCATCGCGAAGGGGTCACGCCGCACCTGACCTAGCGCACCGGCGGCGGCGGCGGTCGTCTCGCTGCCCATCGTGGCCGCGGTGTAGACGCCGTAGGTCCAGTTGAACGCCTGGAACACGAGCGGCATCACGCTGCTGCGGCGACCGCCGAAGATGAATGCCTTGATCGGTACGCCGCTCGGGTTTTCCCAATCTTTGTCGATGCATGGGCACTGGCTGGCGGGGGCGGTGAAGCGTGCGTTGGCATGTGAGCTGGGGCGGCCGCAATCGGGCGTCCAGTCTTTGCCCTGCCAGTCGATCAGATGCGCCGGCGGCGTCTTGGTCATGCCTTCCCACCAGATGTCGCCGTCGTCGGTCAGGGCGACGTTGGTGAAGATGGTGTTCTTGGTGATGCTGGCCATCGCGTTGGGATTGGTTTCGAGCGAGGTGCCGGGCGCGACGCCGAAATAGCCGGCCTCGGGGTTGATCGCGTAAAGCTGGCCATCGGGTCCGGGCTTGATCCACGCGATGTCGTCGCCGACGGTTGTGATTTCCCAGCCCTCGTCTTTGTAGGCTTTGGGCGGGATGATCATGGCGAAATTGGTCTTGCCGCAGGCCGACGGGAACGCGGCGGCGACATAGGTCTTTTCGCCGCCGGGGCTCTTCACGCCGAGAATGAGCATGTGCTCGGCCAGCCAGCCTTCGTCGCGGGCCATGACGGAGGCGATGCGCAGGGCGAAGCACTTTTTGCCGAGTAGGGCGTTTCCGCCGTAGCCGCTGCCGTAAGACCAGATCGAGCGTTCTTCGGGGAAGTGGACGATATATTTGTTGTCTTTGTTGCAGGGCCAGGACACGTCTTTTTCGCCAGCCTTGAGTGGCTTGCCGACCGAGTGGACGCAGGGGACGAATTCGCCGTTGTCGCTGAGGACGTCGAGCGCGCCTTTGCCCATGCGGGTCATGATGCGCATGTTGACGACGACATAGGGCGAGTCGGTGAGTTCGATGCCGATGTGGGCGATGGGCGAGCCGAGCGGGCCCATGCTGAAGGGCACGATGTACATCGTGCGGCCCTTCATGCAGCCGTCGAAGAGGCCGCGGAGGGTGGCCTTCATTTCCTTGGGGGCCATCCAGTTGTTGGTGGGGCCGGCATCGGACTTGTTGGTGCTGCAAATGTATGTGCGGTCCTCGACGCGGGCGACGTCGCTGGGTTCGCTGCGAGCGAGGTAGGAGTTGGGGCGTTTGTCGGCATTCAGGCGGATAAACGTGCCGGCCTTGACGAGCGTTTCGCAGAGTTCGTCGGACTCGGCTTGCGAGCCGTTGCAGAGTCGGACGTGGTCGGGTTTGCAGAGATCGACCATTTCCTGCACCCACGCCTGGAGTTTTGCGTGTCGCAGTTCACGGGGGAGTTCCATCCGATCCTCCTGATTGGCAGTGCCACCGGCATTGGCGTTAGCGGTTCCAGTTCGTAGCGATCCCGCAGGCTCGGCGAGAGTGGGGAGCATAATAACCTCCGTCGGCTTGTGCCGAAAATGCCTCGAACAGTTGTGACGGAGGGGGGATCGGCAATTGGCGTGCCAAGACGAGGGAACGTGGATTGATGGGGACGACCGGATTGAATCTGAACGGTCGAGTCGTCAGATCGACAAAACGGACACATCGCTGCGCAAATTGGCGCAAGACCCAAGTTGCGCGCGCATCGCGAACGGGCTCCAGACGGGCGCCGATCAAGCAGCAACCAGCGAGGAAGTAAGTACGACAACTATGGAATCCCGGGCCAGAGTCGAACGTACCGGCCACGATTACCGACGAATTCAATCTCAACCTGCGGCATGTCCTCTCGCTTCTGGTTTTTTGACGCCGCCGCGAGCGCTGTTATGAGCGCAGCCACTGACGCTTCGGACGCCGGCCAAGTCCCATGTGGCGGGAAACGCTCCGACGTCTTCGCGCTGTCGTCCGGAAACAAATTTAGCGCGAGGCCGACTTGTGACGCCGGGGCTTTATGCGTTACCTCGGCGATCGAAGCAATCGTAAAAATTTTCCTCTCAGGCATAGTTCTACCTCTCTTTTCATCGTCTCGATTGGAACGAGGGCGGCATTATTTGTCGGCCGCTGGACTGTCGTGCTCCATGAAGAGCAATTCGGCAAACGTGGCCAATTGCGGACTGAGTTGGCGCAGCATCGGCAATCGCTCCTTGACCGCGGCGCGTAGGTCAGCGATGTTACTTGAGGGTGCTCCGCTCATTCGCTTCAACTCTTTAATTTTCGACAGTCGGTCGGCAGCCTGCAGTTCGAGGTCGCGTTTGAACGCGTCGCCGAATCGCTTTTCAAGATCCGCGCGCTTCGTCTCGAGTAACTTCCCGTCATTGATGCCCCGAAACTCCGACCGCGCAATTGTCTGAACCACTGTCGAGCGAAGCGAACCACCAAGATCCCGCACAATTTGCCTTTGCTGCTCGAGAGAAAGTGTCAACACAACGTCGCCAATTCTCGCGGCAGCGGACGACTCCTCCGCCGCAATCACCTCGTCAATGGCAGGCGAGCGATCATCGGCGATAGTCATGCTTAGGTAGCTCTTTGATGAGTATCGCTCATAATTGCCGAGTAGGTAGTTCTGAACGGCGAGCGCAGATGTTCGTGACGCAGGTGGTTGCGACGCAGGTGGTTGCGACGCAGGTGGTTCCGTCATGTCGATTGAACCCCCCTTGGGGCGTATGTTCGATCCGGAGTTGCTATCGAACCAGGCACGCGCGCGTGGGTCGTACTTCAGATCATCAATGATGCTCGATGCTTGTGTTTTGAGTGCCGCCATGGATTTCGCGCGAAACATCGAGAGGTCTGATCGAATTCGCGTAACAGTTCTCTGTCGATTTTCGAATAGTCGCTGCGCAATGCCGCTTGCCAGTCGACGCGTTTCCTCGCTCTGATCAAAACTCTTCGAAAATGACCGATGGACGTACAATTGACCTCCGAAGTATATGATGTTCGGAAGGAGATTGCTCCCTGCTAGCGCTTCCGTAGGATCGAGCCAATAAGGCCATGACAGTTCGTCCTCAAATGGTATTAGCGCTGCGGGCGATACTCCGTTGCGATCAAACTCCTGCTTGACGACGACAAAGTTACCCGTCTGCAACACTGCGCCCGCCGAACGAGCGTCGGCTGGCGTCGGAGACAGAGTCGTCGCGGGCGTGAACTCTTGTACGAAGTACATTTCACGATCGTCAACATTCGCACGAATGAGTGCAGAAAGAAAGTCAAATAGCAAGCTGCTCACGGGAGCAACCTGCGCGCCTGCCATCGCGACCGTCTGCTTGAGCTGTTGCACGACTTCGAGCGCGACGGCGTTCTCCTTCTGATCAAGCTCGACCACATAGAAGGAGACAGTGATTGGATACCCTCGATATACACGAGGCCCGTAAACGGTTGCGTTTGAGAAATTCAGGTACGCACCCTCGGCCACGAATTCGTCATCGAAAAACACTCGCTTGTAAGTCTTCCCGTCGGCGTGGTCCTTCACTTCCACAAATGCGAGTAGTTCTTTGTTGGCGTCGATATCTGCAAGATACTTCACGAATGCTCGATTGATGCTGATGGAGAGCGTTCGATCTGGACCTTCCATGAGTTTTGTGTCAGGAAATACACGACGTTGCTCGTTGATTGTGTTTGAAAATGTTGCGAATGCGGGGCCGGGGACGCCCAAATCTGCCAGCCCGATCAGGTCGAGGTGCCCGCCAAGGTCGCCGGCGCGAATCGGGTAGACGCTTATCTCGCCTGTGTATCTATATTGACATCCAGTTGCGAAGCTCAAAAAGGCACAAGCCGCCAGCAATCGAGCCGCAGACTTCAACGCGTTCCGAGATCGTCGCAGCGTCATTGGGCAACTCCTTCTTCTTTCGTCAAACTGGCACGCATTCGGTGAGACTATCGAGGTCGCAATTGTCAACCTACCACGGATGGCAACTCGGGAATTGAAAACCAGCTAGCTGTTCTTGTCAATCGCAGTCTGGGCGTTTTGCAAGGAACGGTCAGGCTTGCGCGATTGATGCAAACATCGCGAGTGACGAATGCGGCTGAATGAGCATTCCGGAATCGGTCCCACAAGCGCTTTCAGGGACGCCGCGAGGCCGTGCCGTTTTCGCGGCGCGGCCTCGCGGCGAAATTGCGAATTTTCAGTGAAAATTCTCGTCGCGCGTTACCGTGGGCGTCGGACGCGGATGGTGCAACCGGCGGCTGGGCGGGGAAACTCCGGAAAATGTCGAATGCGTGGTGAGCCGTGGGTATCGCTGTGTAAGGCGGGTTTGGCCGGATGTGGGAGCGAGAGCGACGGCGAAATGAGCGGGAGCATCGAGTGTCGAGTAGCGAGTTGACGCGACACTGGACAGGCTCAACTCAATCCTTGATACCCGAGTCGCTGCACGCGTCCGCGGCTTACCCCGCTCGCTGGCGAGGCTGTCTAAAAAGTTGGAACGGAAAATGCGTCAAAGCGTTTTCGCGTCGGCTGCGCGCCGTAAGTCCTTATTTGTCGTGAAATTTCGGA
Source organism: Phycisphaerae bacterium (assembly GCA_046155505.1). Lineage (GTDB taxonomy): Bacteria > Planctomycetota > Phycisphaerae > UBA1845 > Fen-1342 > JBJXFK01. The sequence continues at coordinate 276 of JBJXFK010000174.1, read as the reverse complement.
CTATTTCGACAGCCTCTGGCGCTCGGGGTTCGGATGGTGTCTGCCGGCTCTCAGCGTTTGGATGGTGCTCGCATTCACTCGCTTGCGCCTCGCGTTCAGATTGCTCGCTCGTGCTCGCATCGCTCGCTTGCGTTTCGCGTTCGGATGGCGCTCGCATTCACTCGCTTGCGCTTCGCGTTCGGATGGTGCTCGCTGGCGCTCGCGGTTTCGGTGGGCCGCCGTAATAGAGGAAGCCGCTGTGGGACACGGCGATCCGGGAATCTGCGGTGGGCCGCG
>JBJXFK010000167.1:0-9127 GCA_046155505.1 Phycisphaerae bacterium | reverse complement strand
GGCGGTCGACGGCGTTCAGGTGCATCAGCAGGACGGCTGGCACGAAGCCAAGTGCGTGGCTTGTTACTGGAAGAACGCGGAAGGTGTGTGCCAGACCCGCTACGCCGTGCGGTTTGAGACGGCGGCGCAGGTCGCCAAGACGCTCGGCGTCGCCGAACGCGCCGTGCGAAACTGGGTGCATCGCTACAACCACGCAGGCCTCGACGGATTACGCGACCGCCGCGGCGGACGAAAGTGCCGCCTCTCGGCCGAGCAACTGGCCCAACTGAAAACGCGTCTGCTGGCCGAGCCGCAACCCGATGACGGCGTGTGCAGCTTGCGCGGCGAGGACATGCGCCGCATTCTGGAGCGGGAGTTCGGCACCAAGTACGCCCGCTCCAGCGTGTATTACCTGCTGCACCGTACGCTCGACCTGAGCTACGTCACGCCGCGACCGCTGCACGCCAAGACCGATCTCGCTGCGCAGGAGACATATAAAAAAACTTCCCGCAGACGCTGGGCGAAATCCGCGAAAAACACCCCGCCAAACGCATCGAAATCTGGTTCGAGGACGAGACCCGCTTCGGGCAGCAAGGCTCGCTGACGCATGTTTGGGCCGAGCGCGGCACGCGTCCGCGGCGGTTGCGACAGACCGAGTACAAGTGGGTGTATCTGTTTGGTGCCGCGTGTCCGGCGAGCGGCAGCGCGGTGGGTTGGATCATGCCGACGTGCGACACGGCGTGCATGAATCTGCATCTGGCGGAGATCAGCCGCAGCGTTGCGTCGGACGTGCAGGTGGTGTTGGTGCTGGACAACGCGGGCTGGCATGGCAGCAAGGGGTTGCGTGTTCCGGAGAACATCACGCTGGTTCCGTTACCGCCGTATTCGCCGGAGCTGAACTCGATGGAGTTGGCGTGGCAGTATCTGAAGAGTCATTACTTGTCGAATCGCGTGTACGCGGACCACGCGGCGTTGAACGCGGCGGGGTGTGAGGCCTGGAATCGGTTTGCCGCGGACGTGGATCGCGTGAAAACGGTCTGCGCGTCAGCCTGGACTGAAACGGCACTTTCAAAATAGATTTGGTATCAGACGGAAAGAACAACCTGCTCGAGCAGAGCACACAGCAAATCATGCCCATCCGGATCGCCCGGCAATCACCGTCGTTCCTTTGCACCGCGCGAGTCGCGAAATCGACGAACAAATCGCTCCGCGTCCATCCGACCGCATCACCCGCATCGCGCCTCGCGGCACAGCTCATCGCAGACGCGCGATCTCGTCCATTAGTTCATCGATCAGCGGGCGCAGCGTCTGTTCGCTGAAATCAAACTTACATCCCGCCGCCTCGAACAGCTCGGGCAACGGTCGCGAGCCGCCGAGTGCCAGGCCGTTGCGATAGAACGCCACCGCTTGCTCATAGTCGCGCTTCGAGTTCACCCACACCTGAAGCGCACCAAGCTGCGCGATGCCATACTCGATGTAATAAAACGGTGCCTCAAAAAAGTGCAGCTTGCGTTGCCAGGAATGCCGATCAACCTCTTCCAGCCCCGACACATCGAGATGCGGCGCAAACCGCCGCGTCAATTTCTGCCACTCGTCCTTGCGCCGCTCCATGTCGTGCTCGACATTTGTATACACATAATGCTGGAACGCATCGACGCGGGCCATGTACGGGAAGAAGTTCACGATCTCGACAAAGAACCGCCGACGGGCGCGATTCGATTCCGGCCCATAGAACTCCTCCAGATGCGGCAGCGACAAACACTCCATCCCCATCGACGCCACCTCGGCGAACTCGATCGGGTAATGCCGGTACGCCAGCAGCGGATCGCTCCGACAGGCCCACGTGTGAAACGCGTGCCCACCCTCGTGCAGCAGCGTACGCACATCGCCCTCCGTGCCGACCGCGTTCATGAATATGAATGGCATGCGGCGTTCATCAAAACACGCCTGATATCCGCCGGGCGCTTTGCCCTTGCGACTACCAAGGTCGAGCATGTCGCGCTGCCGCATGATGTCGAACACGCCGCCGAGTTCGCGATTCACCTTTTGAAAGATGCGCGCACAGCCGTCGACCAGTTGCTCGTCGCGCTCAAACGGGCGCAGCGGCGGGCGACCATCCGGATCGACCGCGGTATCCCAGGGACGCAGCGTCGTTACGCCCAGCTTGCGTTTGCGCTGCTCGGCGAGTTCCGCGACCGCCGGCACGCAAACGCGCTCGATCGCATCGTGAAACGCGATGCAATCCTCAGGGCGATAGTCGAACCGCTCCATCGCCTTGAACGCATACTCGCGAAAATCGCGGCAGTCGGCGTTCTGTGCCATGTGGTGCCGCAGGCCGATCATCTGATGATAAATCTTGTCGAGATCCGGCGCGTCCTTCTGAAAACGATCGTTCGCCAGCCGCCACGACTCCTCGCGCACGCCGCGCTCCGGCTCTTCGAGGTAACGCCCGATCTGCTGGAGCGTCATCTCTTGCCCGCGATAGGTGACGGTCATCGCTCCGGTGATCTTCTGATAGTGCTGCTTGAGCTTGTCGTCCTCGATCTGGAGCGGGATGTTCTCTTCGCGAAAGATCTCGATGCCGCCGCGCACGCTGCGGGTGAGCACTTCGTAGCGCTTCGCCGGCGGTGCGAGTTTTGTCACCAACTCGATGTAGCGCCGCCGCAGCAAGTCGTGCCACGGCTCGCGATGCGGGCGCACGTTTTCGAGAAAGTGCAGAAACCGCTTCTCGCGCTCGACATCGTCGGTCGCGCAGGTCATGGCGACGTGCCGCGACGTGCCCTCTTCCTCGAACGCCGAGTCGAGTTCACTCCAGTCCATCAGCCACTTTTCGAAGTCGGCCAGGTCGGCGACCGGGCGCTCGGTCAGCTCGCGGTAATAGGGTTCGACGGCGACCCAGTCGTCGAACGTGTCGGCGGGCTTCAAGAACGTGCGAGCGAATTCCGGCTGTGCGGCTGCGACGGCGGGCATGCGGGTCTCCAGTTACCAGATTCAGTAGAGCCGCGAATTGTACCGCGTGATACAGGACCCTGCGCGCGGCGAAACGCCGCCGGCGAGGATCTGAGTATCGAGTATCGAGTAGCGAATAGCGAGTATCGAGTTGAGGCGCGAGTGCGGTGTGCATCGCGCAAGCGATCCGAACGCGACGCGCCAGCGAATGAGCGGAGCGAAGCGAGTCCGAACCCCAAGCGCGAGCGAGCGAGGTCGCGTGCTCTGTGAGTAGATTCACGTGATATCGAGCGCCGTTCGTCGTGGCGAGTTACCCCGCTCGCTCGCACTCGGGGTTCAGATCCGCTCGCTGCCGCTCGCGGCACTCGCTTGCGCGTCGCGTTCAGTTGCGCGTGTCCCAACTCGCTACTTGCTACTCGCTACTCGATACTTCCCAACCACCGCCGCCGCCGCTGCCAGTTCGACCATCGGCATCACCGGCACGCGGTAGCGCAGGCTGCCCACATACACACAGTGAAGCAGCGTGTAATACACCACCGGCAGCCAGATCATTGCGTGAAATCGCAGTAGTCTCGCCCGCGACTCGCCGGCCGCGATGCACAGACGCAGTAGCGCAATCGCCGAGCCGAGTAGCACCGCGCCCGTAAACGCCGCGCTGACGATCGCGGTCATCCCCGACCGATGCTCGGCGACGTTTGGCGCCAGGCTCCACGTGCGCAGAAACTTCGCCCACGCGAGTTCGAGCACGCGGCCTGGGTCGCGGCGCATGTGTGCGATCGCGAGATCGCGCAGGTGCGCGTCGCGCTGCACTTCGCCCATCGCCGCGAGTTCGGGCATCGATTGCAAGAAGCTCTGATCGCTGTCGCCGCGGGCTTGCGGGCCTTGGCCGTCGTAGAGCGTGAGCCCACCGTTGGCCGAGAGCCAGGCGAAGTCGCCGACGACCGCGCGATTGCGCAGCCCCCACGGCAGCATAAGCGTGAGCAAGATGAGGCCGTACATTCCCATGCGCAACCCGCCGCGTCTTCGCAGCGGGTCAAGCGCAAACAGCAGCAGCCACGTCGCCGGCACGAGCAGCGCGGCCGATGGGCGAAGCAGGATCGCCGCCGCACCGCTGAGTCCGACGAGCAAGCCGAGCTGCTTCGACGCGAGCTCGGGCGCGTTCGCGATGCGCCATGCCGCGTAGGCGAATAAGAACCCGACGAACGTGTAGGGCACCTCGGTCAGCAGCAGTGCGGAGAAGAAGATGCTGTACGGCTCGATGGCGATCAGCGCGCCGGCGACGATCGCCGCCGCTGGTCCGAGCGCGGTGAGCGCCCAGCGAAAACCGAGCCACGCGGTCGCTGCACCGAGCAGCGCCTGCCCGACGCGGGCCGCGAGCACGCCGATATCGCCTAGCGGCGCGAAGAGCGCGAGATAGAGCGGATAGAGCGGCATACGTGCGACGAAGCGCCCGTCGGCGGTGGCCATGACGCCTTCGTTGACCAGTCGCGAGGCGATCTCCCAGTGCAACTGTTCATCGGGGTACGCGAGCGTCGCCCCGGTCCGCGACCAGTTGATCGCGATCCAGCCGATGCGAAGCAGCAGCGCGAGGGCGGTGATGATTCCGCCGATGGCGAGCGATTTCGACTGCGCGTCGCAGCGTTTGTCTTGCATGGCGAGATTGTGCGGCAAAGGCACAGCGGAGTGAAGAGTGGCGAGTAGCGAGTAGCGAATATCGAGTAGCGAGTCGAAACGAGCGACGATCCGCACGCGACGCGCAAGCGAGTGCCCCGAGCGCCAGCGAGCACATCCGAACCCCGAGCGCGAGCGAGCGAGCGAGCGAGGTTACGTGCGAACGCAGAATGCAGAAAGGAGAATGCAGAACCCGAACTCGCACCGACGATCTGATTTCCGTCGACGAGGCGGCGTGGCCAAGGTACGATGTACGCTACGGTCAGAGACTGTAGGACACATCGCAGGAGATGAGCATGTCGGGCAAGGTGCTATTCGTCGGCGCGCTGCTGGCCGCGCTGGGCGGGATCATGAGCTATGTGCTTACCGGCAAGATGAACGGAGAGCCGCCGGAGATGTTGCCGATCGGGTTTGTCATTGTCAGCGGCGAGGTGACGCAGATCGACATTGCGGTCGGCATGTTCGACTACAAAAAGGATCCGCCGAAACTCAAGCAGTCGGTCGATGACTGGATCAAGAACAAGTTCCAGCTCAAGGACGACAGCGGGGCCGCCGTCACGCTGCGGCGGAGCAATTTTAGCAAGGGCATTCCCGACGCGGTTTCGGGCACGGCGGAGTTTTATCTGCATGGGCAGCTCAAGCCGGGCAAGTCGTACACGCTGGAGTATGTGCCGATCGTCGAAGAGGGCGTTCGGCATCGGCACACATTCGCCGCGCCGGCGAGCGCGGTGGACGCGGAGCGGGTGACGCTGACGCTGGTTGAGGGGTAGTGGCCGGGCGCCATTCGGGGACAAGGGAACAACGGAACAACGGAACAACGGAACAAGGGGACAAGGGGACAAGGGAACAACGGGACAACGGGACAACGCCCGCCCGCGACCGCGAAGATGGCGCGCCACGGCGCTTCGCGGTGCGCACCTTTGCGTTTTCTTCGAGAAATCGACCAAGGTGTTCACGCGCCCCCCTCTCGTTGACCACCTTGGTTATCGGAAGTTGCGCGGAACAATGGGGGCCGAGGGGTGGCAGAAACCGGGAAACGGGGAACGGGAAACGGGGCAAAGGGAACCGGAAACGGGGAACAGGGAACAGGGAGGAATCGCGAGGAACAACCGAACGGTGCGGCGACGGGGCGCGGCGGAGGCTGATAGGCGCGCGTTTCCCAGATGGTCAAGTTTGTGTTGCGGCGTGACATTTTGTTGACCATCTGGGCCGGATGGATTGGATTGGGCATTTTATCGGGCGCGAATTTTCGCGCAGCCTGCCTGTGGAACGGCGAGAATCGGGATGGCGCGGTGCGGCCCACGCGGGAAGCGTAGGCGCGTGCGGGAGGCTCGGCGCGGTGCAAGCGGGGCGGATGCGGGAGATGAGCGGAATTGAGCGGAGGTGAGCGGATTTGGATTGGGCGCGGGGGCTTGCTGCGTGGTGCGTGCACCGGCAGTTCGGGAATTGCGGGCGCACACGCGGCGTCCTGCGACAACGACCGGCGAATTAAAGTGGCATCGATCAATCAGAACGTACAGACCGCGCCGGCGGACCGATGCGCGGCAGTCGGAGATTCACGGCGTGGAGCGGATTTAGAAAGGCGATCCGCCGTTTGGATCGGATTCGCCGGCGTAGCTCGGAACGGGTTTGAGGCATGCCGAAGTCGGAGTAAAGGCGTCCAACCGGCACATTAGCTGTTCGCGATACCGCCCGCCGAAAACATTGCAATATTGGATTGACGCTAGCCCGTATATCCCGGTAAAAACGAATTCCTCTTGTCGTCAAGTTGGTGAAACACGCGTTGGCCGCGGCTGTGAAACGTCAGGGTAGGGCAATTGGTTTCACTACTACATCATGAGAAAATTGCGTTAGATCACGCGCTCGCTGCAATCGTGATCATCGCGGCGATGATACAACCCGCGCTCGCCGGACCGCCGTGCGAGTCGCAATGGGAAGGTGACTTTTCGTGGACGGGCCCGAATGGGCGAGTAACCGCGTTGGCGGCGTTTGACGACGGCAGTGGAACGGCGCTCTATGCCGGCGGAATTTTCACGTTTGCGGACGGCGAGCCTGCTAACTACATCGCGAAGTGGGACGACGACCGTTGGTCTCCAGTGGGCAACGGCTTGGGTGGAAACGTCTATGCGCTCGCGGTATTCGATGATGGAAACGGTCCGGCACTTTATGCCGGCGGGTACTTCGCGATGCCCGGGCGCGTATCCACAAGCAATATCGCAAGATGGGATGGCGATACCTGGTCCGCGGTCGTGAACGGGATGAACGGACCGGCGTACGCGCTGAAGGTTTTTGACGACGGTGCCGGTCCGGAGCTTTATGTGGGTGGCGAATTTACTGAAGTCGAAGGCTTCTCGGCCAATCGGATCGCCAAGTGGAACGGCAGCACATGGTCGGCACTTGGAACCGGAGTGAGCAGTTGGGTTCGCGCGCTTGCCGTATTCGACGACGGCGGTGGCGCCGCGCTATACGCGGGCGGCAACTTCACTTCCGCCGGCGGCGTGAGCGCAGAGCGAGTTGCGAAGTGGGACGGAAGCGCGTGGACTCCGCTCGGAAGCGGCGTGAATGCGGGCGTTTATGCGATGAACTCGTTTGATGACGGTAGTGGGACGGGGCTCTACGTGGGTGGCACGTTCAACCGGGTGGGCGGTGCCTCGTTACGCTCCATCGCGAAGTGGAACGGGAGTGCTTGGTCGGCGGTGGGCAGCGAAACGTTCGTCGGCACTGTTCAAGCCCTGACAGTATTCGATGACGGGAGCGGCTCGGCGGTTTATGCGGGTGGTGACTTTAGCACGAGTTCTTCGGCATCCGGGAGTTACATTGCCAAGTGGACCGGCAGCAGTTGGCTTCCTATTGGAAGCGGACTAAACGGTGGGGTGTACGCTTTTGCGAGATTCGATGACGGTAGCGGCACAGCGCTGTTTGCGGGCGGAGGGTTCACCGCCGCGGGCAGTTTGGTGACGAATTGGGCTGCAAAGTGGAACGGTTATAATTGGTCGCCGCTTGGAACTGGCCTGCAGACGCCCGGTCCCGATAGCTTGGTTCGCGTGATGACCACCGTTAGCGAGAGTGGTACTTCGGTACTGTACGCTGGCGGCGAATTCACAAGCGTTGGCGGAAGCGTCATCAGCCGGATCGCCCGGTGGAGTGGTGGCGAGTGGATGCCGTTGGGAACTGGCATGGGGCGCTCGACTAACTCCGACGTACTCGCGCTGGCTGCCGTAACGAGCGGAAGTGACGCCGGGCTCTATGCGGGTGGTGGGTTTGCTTATTCAGGCGGCGTGTTCACGAGCGGCATCGCGAAATGGGATGGTGCCAATTGGTCCGCGCTGGGTAGCGGGACGAACGGCCTCGTGTATGCACTCGCTGCGGGCGAATTCGAAACCGGGTTTGCACTTTTCGCAGGCGGCAACTTCACAATGGCGGGTGGTGTGGCTGCGAACCGCATCGCGCAGTGGAGCGACGCAGGTTGGAGACCGTTAGGAAGCGGAATGGGGGGATCGCAGCACAACAGCGTGAAAGCGCTTGCCATTTTTGACAACGGGGGCGGGCCGGAGCTCTACGCAGGGGGAAATTTCACAATCGCTGGAGGGGCGCCGATCCAGGGGATCGCAAAGTGGGACGGCAGTGATTGGTCGCCGGTCGGAATCGGCTTGGGCCTAGGCGGAAGAGTTGAGGCGCTTTTGGTGCATGACGATGGTTCCGGCCCGGCGCTCTACGTCGGCGGAACCTTTGGATTGGCGGGCGAAAGCCATTCGATTTACGTAGCAAGGTGGGATGGCACGAGTTGGTCATCTCTTGGCAGCGGAATGAACGGTACCGTCTTTTCGCTCGCCGCTTTCGATGACGGCGGCGGCCCCGTGCTGTACGCGGGCGGCTGGTTCACGGCTGCGGGTGGTTTCCCGGCGAACCGTGTGGCAAAGTGGGACGGTAGCGGCTGGTCGTCTTTGGGCGCGGGCGTGGATACTGAGGTTTCTGCGCTAGCAGTGTTCGACGACGGCAACGGACCAAGGCTCTACGTCGCTGGGAGGTTCGCCAGTGCAGGCGAAGAACCTGCGAGCGGATTCGCGACGTGGCGCATTTGCGCGCCGCGGACCTGCGATGGCGATGTGGACGGCGACGCAGACGTTGATCTGACAGACTTGGCATACTTGCTCCCAAACTTCGGCATATCCGGCGGCGCGATGCTTGCTCAGGGCGACTTGGAGGGCGATGGTGACGTCGATCTCGGCGACCTCGCTTTGCTACTTAGTAATTTTGGTTTGATGTGCTGAAACGCACCGAAGCCATGGCAGATGGCTTTGCACACGCTGTGCCGGGTGGCGATGGGCGCGAGTGAGCCGTCGTCGGGCACGGAGGCCCGAACGCTCCGCGCGGGGATGGGAATCGCAGCCGAGCGTGTGGGGAGTATCGGAATTGCGGTGCTTCGGGCTGCGGATTCATCAGTTTTTGAAGTCGCTGAACGGGCAGGTGGCACGGTCGGACCCTCTCGAATTCGGGCGACGCTCTCGACCTACGAAAACCGTGCGGG
>JBJXFK010000166.1:0-19793 GCA_046155505.1 Phycisphaerae bacterium | reverse complement strand
AGCGGTCGATGCGAGGAGTACGGACAGTGTGATGGTTGATTTCATTCGAAACGTCCTGCTAGCGTAGGGTGGGCATCGCCCGCCAATTGTTCCCCGACACAAACACGCCGACGCGAATGGTGGGCGGTGCCCACCCTACGGTCTTCATTCTGCATTCGTCCCACGGACGATTCGTCGCGCCTTCATCTCAAACCGCGGCAACACCCCCGGCTCCACTACTTCGACGCGCGGCCGAAAGTGCAGCCGATCACGCAACGCGTTGCCCACCTCGGCCTCGACCCGCTGGGCGGAGGCGTCCGCCGCGCGTTCGACGACCACCGTCAGCTCCGGCATCGCCCCGCGGCGTTCGACACGAAGCTGAAATTCAGCCGCGGACGCGACACCTCGGATAATACCCTCAATCGCGGCGGGGAAGACGTTGTTGCCGCGGATGATGAGCATATCGTCGACGCGCCCGAGCACGCCGCCGATGCACCAGGTCCACTCGCCGATGCGACTTTGGATTTTGTCCCGGCGCGCCGGGATTGGATTTTGGATTGATGCCGGAACGGCGCATTTCGTCAATCGCACCAAATCGCCCGTGCGATAGCGAATCAGCGGTGAGCCGATTCGCCCGAGATTCGTAAGCACCAATTCGCCAAGCTCGCCCTCCGCGACCGGTTGCTGCGTCGCAGGATCGACACACTCGGCGATGAATTCATCTTCATTCACGAACAGTCCGCCGGGCATCTCGATCGCCTCGAACCCCCACGCACCCATCTCGGTCATGCCCGCATGATCGAACACCCGCGCGCCCCACGCCGCCTCGATCGCCGCACGCGTCTCCGGAATATTCCCGCCCGGCTCCCCCGCGACAATCACCGCCCGCACCGCCGACTCGTTCAGCGCGACCCCCTCGCGCGACGCCGCCTCGGCCATTCGCAACGCAAACGTCGGCGTGCAGCAAATCACGGTCGCCGCGTTGTCAACGATGTAATGCACCCGCGCGAGAGTCGTCATCCCCCCCGCAGCCAGACACAGATTCCCGCGCGCCGTTGCACTCTCGAACGCCGACCAAAAACCGATGAACGGCCCAAACGAAAACGGAAACACCAGCCGATCCGCCGGCCCGACCTGCGCCGCGTCATAGATCGTCGCCCAGCAACGCTTCCACCACTCCCAACTCTCTGCCGTATCGAGCCAGCGCAGCGGCTCGCCCCCGCTGCTGCTGCCCGACGTCTGGTGCAGCCGCGTGTATTGCGACAGCGGAAACGTCAGATTCCGCCCATACGGCGGATCATCCGCCTGGCTCTGTTGTAATTCATCGCGAGTGGTGAGCGGCAAGAGATGAATCGAATCGGAAAGCGGATCAAACGCAATGCTGGCGAGCTTGGCTCGACAAAACGGGTTGCTCGCGCGAACGGCTTGCAACAAACGGGCAAGCTTTTCGCGCTGCAACCCAGTCATCGCTCATTCCTGAAAGAAGATGAACCACAGAGGCACAGAGGCACAGAGAAACACAGAGTGAACCGGCGGCATTTGGCAAGCGAGGCAGTCGCGAAGCCGAAAGCCGCCAACAACTTCACTCTCTGTGATTCTCTGTGCCTCTGTGCCTCTGTGGTTCCATTTCTCAGAAGTTACTGCGTGCAATCGCTGCCGAATTGCGACAGCATCGGCGACAGGTCATCCAGATCCACATCGCCGTCGCCGCTGACATCGCCGTCGCTGCGGGCCGCCGTGCCGACCGTGCCGAAATTGGTCAGCATTCCCGCCAGATCGCTCAGGTCGCTGACGCAATCACCGTTGATATCGCCCGCGGTGCAGCCCGTCGTCGCGCACGCCGGCGTGGTCATCACGCGTGTGCGAACGGTGCAGTTGTACTGAAAGATGATCGGGTTGCTCGGGTCAGCCGGGTTCTGGAGCTGGCCGATGCCGTCCCATGCGAGCGCAATCTCACCCGTATCGCCGCTAACAAACGTATACGTGCCGCCCGACGCGCCCGGCAGGCCGACCGGCGAGCTCAGGCCGAACAGGCTCAGGTCGTTCGCGAACGTGATGTTGTAAATCTCGTTGGTCGCGAATGTCGTGCCGTCAAACGTGCCAAGCGACGTGTTCGGGGCGATGCTGACCGTAATCGCGCCGGTCTGAATCCCGCCCGGCAGCTCGAGCGAGCCGATGTCCTGGTAGTAATCCCGGAAGCGGGCCGTCCCGGCGGCCTGATCAACCTCGATCACGAAATCGGTGCGCGAGATGATCGCCTGACGATCGACGCCGCCGCCGAAGCTCAGCGTGAACGTGCTCGCCGGCAGCGTGACGTTGTCCGGCTGCACGGCGACCAGAAACTCAGGTGCGGCCGACGCGGTTGCGACGAGCATACCGAGTCCGAAGAGACCGCCCACCTTGGCATTGAAGCGATTACGCATGATGCTGGCTCCTGTTCGAAAAGCAGAATTCGCCATGGATCGGATGACGGACACAACCGCCCGCCTGTGAAGACTATTCCGCGGCGCGTGCCGAGACAAGTCGGCCCACCCGCGCCCGCCATCCATTATGGACGACGTTGCGTCGTCGCGACGGTCAAGAATTCGCGTCGGCTCGGCGCGTACACATCACGGCTGCCTCGCGGGCATGTCCATTTTCCCGTCGCCGTCGTCATCGTCGAGCAGCAGCGTCTCGGTCGCCACTCGAAATTCGAGCAATGCCGCCCAGCGGCTGGTCTTGGCCAGGTTGAGTGCGTTGCGGGCCGACGTCCACTCGTTCTCGGCTTCGACCAGATCGCGGTTGCCCAACTTGCCGTCGTTGAATTCGAGCCGGGCGAACTCGCGCCGCTTTTCAGCCACTTCCAAATTGCGAACCTGAATTTCGACCACCGTGTTCTGCAACCGAATCTGATTCACCGTCGCCCGCACCTCCGCGCGAATGCGCTCAATCTCGTCTTGGTAGTTGCGTTCCGCGCGGCGAACATCGATCAGCGCTCGGCGGTAGTCGGTTTTCTCGCGCGTCCGCTCAATCGGGAGCGACAGCACCATCTCGCTCCGCCACGTGGCTCGTTCCCACTCATAATCGGTGGTTCGAAAATGCCCCGGATCGGTGATGATGCCCAGCGTCGTGTTCCAGCCGAGATCCGGCAAAAGACGATTCTTCGCTATTTTCACGCCACGTCGCGCATCGTCGATCTGATCGGTTCGATTCAGCAGGTCGAGCCGCCTCGCGATCGCCACGTCTCGCGCGAGCCGTTCGTCGCTCGCCGCGGGCGTTTGCTGAAGCAGCGGCAGCGACCCGGCGAGCACCTGCATTTCGATCGATTCGATGTCCTCCAGGTCGTCGATGCCGATCCCATCGTCCACCGGCATGCCAATCACCAGCTTGAATCGATCGGTCTGCGCGCGAAAGCTCTCGCGCAACTGCTCGACGCGATTCTGCTCGCTCAACCAGCGCTGCTCGGCGCGGCGCGTGTCGAGAATCGTGCCCTTACCGGTGCTCTGCTGAGCAGCGGCACGTTCGAAGTCATCAAGGGCCGATGCCAAACTCGTGTCGGCGTCGATCACTTCCTGCTTCGCACGCAGCAGATCAAAATATTCGCGGGCGATGTCCACGAATTGCCGCCGGCGAAAACGCTCAAAATCGCGCACCGCGTACGTGAGATCGCGATTGAGCTGAATCAGTTCCTCCTGCGCCACATGCCCCGCGCCGCGCAGCAGCGGAATGTTCAGCCCGACGTCGATCGTGCCGCCCTCTTCCGCCGTCAGCCCCTTGCGAATGTCGCGCACCAGCGTGCTCACCGTTCGCGCGGTGAACTCGCCACCATAGGGCAGGCGCTGCGCCATCGACAAATCGGCCACGAATCGCATCGCCTGATCGAATTCGCGAATTTCTCCGTAGTTTCCGTACACGCTGCGCAGCTCCGCCGCGAAAATCGGCGTCCAGAGATGCCGTTCGAGCATGAGCGCGAGCGTGACGAGATACAAATCTTCCTTAGCTGTCTGATACTCGCGTCTGCCGCGCTCGGCGTAGGCGATGGCCGAGAGCAACGTGATCGGCTGTTCGCGATAGCGTGTCGGTTGCGATGCGGCGACGGCGGACGCGGGTGCGGATGTCGAAGATGCCGCGCCGCTTGTCGGCATCGATTGCGGCGGCGGCAACGCGACGAACCCATCGGGCACATCCAGCTTCGTGCGCGTGGCCTTGCGGTCGTACGCCGCCGAGCCGGGCTGGGCCGAGCGGTCGGTCTGCGGCTCCAAACCCGCCGGGGCCTCATATGCCAGCGCCTCGCGCTGCCGCTGGGCAATCACCCGCGCCACATCGCGATCGGTGCTGCGGTTCATCGCATCGCACCCAACCAAAGCGACGCAACCACCGACAAAAAGGGCCACGCAGTATCGCATCACAACCCCTGACGAGGAGGGAACAAGGGAACAACGGAACAAGGTAACAAGGTGACCGCCCGCAAACCAACGCACGCCCCGACTCCAGCCACGTCAGTCTCCACCCCTGAACCCTGAACCCCGAACCCTGAACACTGAACCCTGAGCACTGAACGCTGAACACTGAGCACTAGGCACTGTCGCTACAATGCGACGCATGGCCAAGAAGCGTCCGGGCAAAAAAGTCCGTGTCGATTTCAAACAAAACCGCGGCGTGCGGCAGCGCTCCGACGATTGGACCCGTCAATACAACGCTCAAGAAGACCGGCTCCTCGACTCCGCCGCCGGCGAAACGATTCGCGCCAAGGGCGATCTCTCGCGCAAACGCACCATCATCGTCGACGACGAAAACGCCCCGCTCATCGACGAATCGCTCTGGAAATCCGGCGTCATCACCGCCATTCAAGGCATGATCTGCTTCGTCGACACCGGCGACGGCCCGGTCTGGGATTGCAACGTCCGCCGCGTCTTGCGCACGCGCCTCATCGCGCAGCGCGGCGCAGTCGCGGTCGGTGATCGCGTCTGGCTGAGCGATCAATCGTCAAACTGGGACGGTGCGCGCGTCGGCGTGGTGGAGCGTGTCGAGCCGCGCACGGCCGTGCTTTCTCGCAAGGACCGCCGCCAGCGCGAGCATACGATTGTCGCCAACGCCGACCAGTTACTCATCGTCGCCAGCATCGCCCAGCCCGGCTTGAAGCCGCACTTGATCGATCGCTACCTCGTCGCCGCCGGCTGGGGCAAGCTGCGGCCCGTCATTTGCTTCAACAAAAGCGATCTAGTCGAGGGCACGCTCGATTTCGAAGACGCCGACGCCGATTTTGAAGGCCTCACCGTAGACGACGTGATCGACGAGTTCCGCACGCTCGGCTATTGCTGCCTGAAAACCAGCGCCGTCAACGGCGACGGCATCGACGCCCTGCGCAGCGAACTCGCCGGGCACACCAGCGTACTCAGCGGCCAGAGCGGCGTCGGCAAAAGCTCGCTGCTGAACGCGCTCGAGCCGGGCCTGGGACTGCGCGTGCAGACGGTCTCGATCGAAAACGAAAAAGGCCGACACACGACCACGCACGCCCAGCTCTTTCGGCTCGCGGGCGGCGGCTTCGTGGTCGATACGCCCGGCATTCGGCAATTCGCGCTGTGGGGCGTCACGCCGGGCGAGTTGGAGGCGTACTTCACCGAGTTTTTGCCGCTGATTCCGCGTTGCAAATTCCGCGATTGCCATCACAGCGACGAGACCGGCTGCGCCGTGATCGCCGCCGCCGAAGCGGGCGAGATCAGCGAGCGGCGGTACTACAGCTATGTGAAGATGCTGACCGAAATTCGGCGCGAGGGGACGTAACGGCAACCGTTGCGACAAACGCGCTCGCGGCATCCGGCGCTCCGGTCGCGGCGGACGCGTCGTTCACCCGCAGGCCTTCTTCTGGAAATACCGCACGTTCAACTCGACAAAATTCCGCCATTTCGGCGGCAAATCGTCCTCTGGAAAAATCGCCTTCACCGGGCACTCATCGACGCACAAGCCGCAGTCGATGCACACCTCGGGATCGATGTAGAGCATCTCTTCGGTCGCAAAGTCCGGCGAATCTTTTTTCGGATGAATGCAATCGACCGGGCAGACCTCGACGCAGGCCGTGTCCTTGGTGCCGATGCAGGGTTCAGCGATGTAATGCGACATTCCACAAACTCCGACGCCCCGCCGCCGACCGATGCCGCGTGCGAGCTGTGACAGAGTATAGATGCGTCGCAACGCTTCGCGAAGTGCCGCGCAACGTCCGGTGCGCATCGCGCCAGCGAGCCGAACGCGACGCACAAGCGAGTGCCAGCACGCGCAGCGTGCATCACACTCCGAACCCCGAGCGCGAGCGAGTGCGGTGATGTTCCGACGCGGGCGGCGCTCGATTCAGAGAGCGTCGCCCGCGTCAGCGTATGCTCCCGTCATTCACACGCCGCGCCGAAATCTCGCAGCAGCAGCGCGAGATCGGCGAGTGTGACCGCATCGTCGCCGTCGATGTCGGCCACCTGCGTACCGGTCGCGGCTTGCTCGCCGAAGTGACTCGACAGCAGCGCTAGATCGGCGATGTCCACGTCGCTGTTGCCGTTCAGGTCGCCGGGGCAAGGTCGCGGCGGCTGGCAGGTCCAACGGGCGACGATGGGGCCGTATCGGTCGCCAGACATGCCTATTGCGTCGCCCGCAGCGAGCATTTCACCATCGACGACACCCAGGTGCAGAAAGCGGTAGCGGTCAGTGTCGTCTCCGCTGACGCGCATGGCGCGCCACTCGTGGTCGGAAGGGCTCCAGCGGGCGATTCCCGGCGACCACTGGCCATTGACTCGCCCGAAACGCCCCCCGACGAACAAATCGCCGCCGAACGCGATGATGGACTCGATCATTGCATTTGGATTGAGCCCCGCGGCTATGGGGTGCCAGGTCTCGCCATCTAAGCGGGCGACATATCGAGTCGCGCCGTCACCAAAATTGAACGTCCCGCTCGCATGAAGCTGGCCGTTGTAGATCGCAAGACAATTGACGGTCATCGGTACGTCGTTGGAGTTGCCGATTGGTGACCAGTGAGTTCCGTTCCACTTGGCGATGCCGCGAATTTCCTCGCCCGAGGCTCCGACAAAGTGCCCGCCGGCGATTAGTTCACCTTGATGGACGAGCACCTCACGCACGACTGATGCTGTCGGAGGCCCGAGTGCGAGCCACTCTGTGCCATTCCAGCGACGGACGTTGCCCTCGCCGATGTCGGTGCCGTTGCGCAAGTCGCCGGCGATAATGAACTCACCGTGGAACTCCGCGACGTCAAAAAATCACAACGCGACTCTGAAACGAGCCGAGCCCGATCGGTTCCCAACTCTGACCGTTCCAAAGCGCGAGCGGGTGGGCGAGCGGACCGGGTATGTTCGGCGAGCTGTAACCACCCGCAAGCAGGCCTTGCGGCGTTTCCGCGAGAGCAAGTACGTCAAACTGGACTCCCGATCCCAACCCAGCCCATCCGTCCGCGCTACGGCGAGCGATGTTGCGCGATCCGGCGGCAAAGTGTAGTACGCCACCGATCACGACGTCACCTCGATATTCCCCGACGACATCGACGTAGATATCCTCGGTCTGAGTTGGTAATCCAGCGAGGCCGATTTCGCCGCCGATCTGCGACCAATCGGTCCCGCTCCACTGTGCGATGTGCGCGACTGGTTTGTCGCCGGCCTGTCCGAAGCTTCCTGCGGCAACGAGTGCGCCGCGGAACTCGGTCATCGTGGAGCAATATCTATGAGTTCCGAAGTCGAGTCCGATCGCCAGCGGATGAAATGTCGTACCGTCCCATCGGGCAATTCGATTGGCGGGCACGCCGCCGACGTTGCGAAATAACCCGCCAAGCAACACGTCATTCCCATGTGTCTCGAGCGCGAGAACCAACCCGTCAATCGACTCGGTGACGGCGTGCCAAATGGCACCATCCCACCGCGCGAGGTAGCGAGCAGGTTGCCCGTCGATGTTTTGAAACTGTCCGCCGACGAAAATTTCACCTCCGCGCGCGATCACGCTGTAAATCTCGGCGTCGAACGACCCGCCAAGAAGCGTCCACGTCGAGCCGTCCCAGCGAGCCACGCGGCGCTGGAACGGGGAGCCGTCGAGCGAAAGTGAACCGGCGACGAGCAGATTGTCGGCGTCGTCAGCCGTGAGAATGCCCGTTGTGGTGATCGCAGGCGCAATCGCAGACCATTGGGAACCGTCCCACCGCACGACGGTCGAGCCGGTGCTGGTTCCGTCGAGGTTGCCCGCAACGAAGAGTTGCCTTTCGCGCTGCGCGAAGCTGCCCGCCCATCGCAACTGGGAGCCCATCGGGAGCCAAGTCGAGCCGTTCCAGCGCGCCACGCCGCGCGCCGCGACACCGCCGATCACGTCAAACGAACCCCCGACCACTAACTCTCCGCCGAACTCCGTCGCAGCGTTTATGTGGGCGGAGCCTGGCGAGCCGACGCCCGACCCAAGCGGGTGCCAAGCGGTTCCGTCGAACATTGCGATTGAGTGACACAGCGCGGCACCGGCTTGACTGAACCAACCGATCGCAATCAGGTTCTGGGGCAAAGGACCATCCCCATCGGGATCCCAGGTGCCTACGCCGCGCACGGCACAGTCCGTGCCCGCCAAACCGTAGGACGAAAGTTGCACCAGTTCGCACTGCCCGCCATGCAGCAGCGTGGGCGCAGCACTGCCCACCGCCCAGCCCGCGAGGGCTGCGCGAGAGACCAGGACTCTCAGACTCAACATGGGAACATACCTCCGCGCGTCGCCGGGCAAACGAAGGCCCGACGTGACGCAGAATCCGCGAAAGCGGCAACTGCGCCAGGTTTGCGTGAAACCAATCACACGCGCGTCGGAGAGCGACGAAGCACGAAAGTATGAATCAAAATATGGCTAATTACCCGACCGACCGGCGTGCAGGCCGAAGCAACACACTTCGGCTGATTGAATCATACGACATGAAACGCGGGATGGACGGACAATTTGTAGTCCCGACACACTTTTTTTCGGAAGTGTGACAGGGAACAATCCGAACCCCGAGCGCGAGCGAGTGGGATAAGCCGCGGGAGTGTAAAAAGTAACGAGTATCGAGTTGTCATGCGGGCACCCCGCTTCAACTCGATACTCGCGATTCGCTACTCGTTACTCGTTACTCTGAGCGTGCTACCCCGTCGCTTGCGCTCCGGGTTCGGATTTGTCGGACCGGTGCGCTGCGATTGCTCGCTTACGCGCCCGCCTGCTGCTTAATGCCTTCGAGCAGTTCTTCCAAACCTTCCGGAATCACAAGCTCGCCCGGATTATTGAGCGCGTTTTCAACATCGCTGATCGAGTTCAGGTCGTTCTCGGTCAGGAACTCGCTGATGATCGCCGCATCGTCCTCGCTCAGGCCAGCGAAATCAGGCGAAACCGTGTCGGCCAGAGCGGCCAGCGCGATGATCTCGCTGGTCGAGAGCGTGCTGAGCTGGCTGTTGAGGATTTTGGTCACCGCGCTCAGCGTGTCGCCCAGCGCGCAGCCACCCAGTGCCAGCGTCATCGATGCGGTTACCGCCAGCGCCGTCCAAATGCGTCGGTTCATAGTGCATTGCTCCTGTCGGCGGACGCCGGCTTTCGCACTGCGCGTCGCGCAAATTCTCGCCGCACCCAACCGACACGCGAACCCCGCGCCTCGCGGTTTGCGGCTACTGTGGTAAATCGTCAATGAGGTCGTTCGGATCAAACGTCACGAACGTGCCCCGCAAATTGTCTTCGTTGATCGTCGACGGCAGCGCGATCTGGTCGTCGTCCAGCACCTGCTCCAAATCGTCACGCGTATCGATCGCCGCGTCCACGAAAAAATCGAGAATCGTCTGGGCCTGCGAGTCGGAGAATGTCGTCACCGCCGTCGCATCGCCGTAAATCTGCACTTCGTCAGGCGTCATTTCACTGAGCGTCCCGCCAACGACTTTGTTGAAAGCCGTGCGCAAGTCGCCGCCGAACTGGTTCGCCGTGCGCGTGTCGCGCAAGATCGCGTTGATGGTCAGATCGTCAATGCCCAGCGCCCGCAATGCCTCGCGCTTTTCCTGCCCGGTCGTCGTCGCGTCGGTGCGGATGCGATTCACCTGCGTCTGATTCACACCGATCGAAAACGGCGATTCTTCCAGCCCGCAGCCCGCCGCGATCATCGCAGCGCCGAGCATCAGTCCCTGCATGGCTCGAACGTACATAACTCAATCCCGCGACGATCGCGCGGCTCCGTGATCGGTTCAAAATCCCGCCCAGCGGCGATAGTGCCGCCGAGCGCCCTCAGCTACTATACGCGGTCCGAGGTGACCGGCAACGGGCACCCCGGCCGCGGAGGTCACTGTTGACGCCCGCCTGGCCTTCAAAAAACCGAACCGAACACTAGAGAGCAGGGTCGGACGATGCGAGTTGCGATCGTCGGCTTGCCATACTCAGGCAAGACCACACTCTTTACCGCTTTATCGGGTTTGACCCGCGACCACCTGAACGCCGCCGAGGAAAACCTCGCGGCGGTCAAGATCCCGGAGCCACGCCTCGATTGGCTGGAAGAGCTTTACAAGCCCAAGAAACGCACCGAACCGACCATGGACTTCGTCGACCTCCCCGGCTCGGCGGAAGGCGACACGGACTCGGCCGGACTCACGAAACATCTGCCGACTTTACGTCAGGCGGATGCGATGTTGATCTGCGTGCGTGCGTTTGAGTCAGACGCGGTGCCCACGCCGAAGGGCGGCGTGAATCCGCTGCGCGACCTGCAAAATCTGCGCGACGAGATGCTGCTGGCCGACATGATGATCTGCGACAAGCGGGTCGAGACGCTGGAAAAGGCGATTACCAAGCCGACCAAGGACGTTGATCATCAGAAACGCGAACTGGCGCTGCTGAAGCGCTGCCGCGAGGCGCTCGAGTCGTTGAAACCGCTCAGCGGCGTCGTCTCGCCCGGCGAGGAAGAAAAACTTCTGCGAAGTTTCGGCTTCACGACGCAGAAGACGGTGGTGGTTGTGATCAACGTGGGCGAGGCCGACGCGGCCAAGCCGCCGGCGTTCGAGGATGAGCATGCGCTGGCGACGCTGTCGATGTGTGCGACGCTGGAAGCTGATTTGATTCAGCTCGACCCGGCGGACCGCAAAGAAATGGCTGCGGGTTATGGCCTGAGCGAGGGTGCCCGCGATCGTGTGATCCGGGCTTGCTTCAACGCGCTGGGCATGCATGTGTTTTTGACTGCGGGCGAGGAAGAAGTGCGCTCGTGGCCGATTCCCAAGGGCTTCACGGCAGTCGAGGCTGCCGGCAAAATCCACAGCGATCTCGCCCGCGGATTCATTCGCGCTGAGACGGTCGCGTACGAAGACCTGAAAGCAGCGGGCAACATGCGCGACGCCAAGGCGCAGAACAAGGTCCGCCAGGAGCCGAAGCCGTATGTGGTGCAGGATGGCGACATCATGACGATCAAGTTCAACGTCTAAAGAACGCGCATCCGAACCCCGAGTGCAAGCGAGCGGGGTAATGTGCTCACTGCAACCGCTCGCCGAAGTGGCGCACGTCTCTGCGCAGCGCACCACCCCGTCGCTCGCGCTCCGGGTTCGGATTAGGATCTGCCTCCAGCGGGCCGCCATCCCAACGCGCGCCGCCACGAGGTGATCGATGTCGTTTCGCACACTTACGTTATTGCTGCTGCTCGGTGTCGCACCGCTTAGTGCCCGCGCACAGTCAGCAAGAACCACGCAAGCCGACCTCTTCGACCGCATGATCGATCTCAAACGCCTGGCCGCGCCACTTCGCGGCGAACAGTCCGCCCTCTTCGCCGGCCTCGCCGGTGCTGACGAAAAATCACGCTTCCGCGGCAAGACGAGCGACGGCTGGAACATCGCCGGCGAACTCGACGGCCCCGGCATCATCAACCGCATCTGGTGCGAAGAGCCGACCGGCCTCGTCCGCATCATCATCGACGGCAAGATCGCCATCGAAGGCAAGCTCGACGACCTCTTCGCCGGCGGAATCGAACCCTTCGGCGAGCCGTTCGCTTATCTCACGCACAAAAAACGCGGTGGCGTCAGCTACCTGCCCATCGGCTTTAACAAACGCATCTCGATCTTGATGCGCGACAATTCGTCGTCGTATCAAATCGACTTTGTGAAGTTGCCGCCGGGCAACGAGGTCGAACCGTTTACGCCCGATTTGTCTGACGCCGCACTCGATGCCCTTCGTCGCGTGGCAAACGTGATGAAAATCGGCTTCGAGGAAAAAAAGCTGGTCGCCGGGGTGAAGACCGGCTCGGGCGGCGCAGAGGGCGTGATCAAGCAGAACGAAAAGCTCACCTGGGAAGGCAAGTCACACGGCACGATCCGCGCGTTTTACGTCGCCATCACCGACGATCGCGAGCCGAAAGATCCCTATTTTCTGCGCGACGTGACGCTGCGCATCTACACCGACGGGCAGAAGGCCCCCGATGTCGAAGTGCCGCTCTGCGACTACTTCGGCAGCGGCTTTGATCGCAACGCCAGCGACAGCCTCGTCGCCGGCACCGCGCTCGCACTCGACAACCCGGCCAGCAATCAGAATCAGGGGCTGTGGTTCTACTCGTACCTGCCGATCCCGTTTGCCGACGGCATCAAGATCGAAATCGAGAATCGCAACAAGCCGAAGATCGGCCTCAGCTTTTTTGTACGCACCGATCGCAGCGAGCTCGCGCCGGACACCATGCGGCTGCGAGCCAAATTCGCCAGCGCGATCGCGATGAAGGAAAGCGCATTCACGCTGCTCGACCTCGAATCGCGCGGGCGGCTCGTCGGCTGCTCGCTCAGCGTCGATTGCCCGCGGCTCGAGTGGTGGGGTCGCGGCCCGCACACGCTTCGCCTCGACGGCAACGACAAACTCACGATGAACGGCACCAATGTGCAAGGCTTCTTCGGCCTTAGCGAAGCGTCCGCGATCAACGCCCGCGCGCTGCATGGCGCGACGCTGGCGAAGCTGCAAGGCAAGAGTTCATACTTCCGCTGGCTGCTGCCCGATGCGATCGAGTTCAACCGTTCGATTCGACTCGACTTTGCCGACAAGCAAACGGGCGATGCCAAGGACGTCTACTACAGCGGCGTCGTGCACTGGTACGCCCCCGCCGGCGAGCATGATGTCAAGCCCACCGCCAAGCCGCTCGGCGCACGTCCGCCGGGGCTGCGCATCGCCGGCGCGATCGAGGTCGAAGGAAACATCGTCGGCGAAGGCTGGGGCAACGTGCTGGATCAGAAATTCGGCGACGTGGAGCTATCCGGCAACAAAGCGGCCAGCATTTCGACGACGAACGCGGTGACGATCAAGCTCGACGCCCCTGCCGCGGGCAAGTTCATGCTCCGCGTGCGCACGCACCCGAAACGCTCGTTCGAGAGAATCGTCGTCAAGACCGCCGCCGGTAAACTGGTCGGCTCGGTCGAATACAAACGCACAAACGACGGCGTACTCGACGTTGGAGAAATCGACGTCGCCAAGGGCGAGAATCAGCTTACGGTCAACTGCACCCGGCCCGCGGTGCTCGATTACTGGCTGCTCGCGCCAGTGAAGGCTGCCAGTCAGCCGACAAGCAACGCCAAGCCGTGACTTCGACGATCAGCACTTCACCCCGATCACATCAAACGCCGGCGGCGCGGCGAAAAACGTCGTCGGATCGTCCGAGCGCCGCCGCCACTCAGCCGTAAACTCCGCTAGATCGCTCGGCGTCAAAAATCCCTGTTCAACAAGCATCGGCACAAAGTTCGCGAAAAACGTCGTCGGCCACTGCCACACCGACGTACCCGGCCGCGCCACGCGCAGGTGCGGCGTGATCTCGCGCACGTCGAACCCAGCGCCCATCATCATGGACGGTAGCCGGGCGACGAAATCCGGATCGCCGCCGCGCGCCCTCCAAGATTTCCCGACGGCGACAACCACGCGGGCCATAATCTCGGAGCGCGGCGCGAGCGACAGCGACTCCCAATTGAAATAGTCCTGCACCGCAAAGACGCCGCCCGGTCGCAGCACGCGCGCCACCCCGCGCACCGCCGCCGCCGGATCAGGCAGGAAGCACAACACCCAGCGCGAATATACGGCGTCTATGCTCTCCGCCGGCAAGTCGAGCGCCTGTGCATCGCCGACGCGCACGTCGACATTGCGCACACCCTCGATCTCGCAGCGCCGCTTCAGATGCTCGACGAATCGTGGCGATTCGTCGATCGCGATGATCCGCGCTGACGGCAGCAGCCGGGCCAGGTCGATCGTCGCAAATCCCGGCCCGCAACCCAGATCAAGCACCGTGTGCGCAGGACTAAACCCCGCGCGCTCCCAGAGCGCAAACGCTTGCGCGCTCCACACGCGATGCTGCAAACCCAATCGCTCCAGTTCAGCATCGTGCGTGCCCAGGACGTATTCATTCTGTTCTCGCGAAGCCACTTTCCGATCTCCTATGCCTTCCAACACGCACACCACTGTTCGACTTCTACCCCGCGCAGCGCCGGCGTCTCGCTGCGACACTGCTCATCGCCCTGCGCCACATCGCACCGCGTATGAAACGCGCATCCGCCCGGTCGTCGCCACGGCCGCGGCACCTCGCCCGGAATCACCGGCAGCGGACCCGCACTACGCCGCTCCTCCATCCGCGGCAAGCTGCGCAGCAGGGCCTGCGTATACGGATGTCGCGGCCGCGCGAACAATTCCGTCGCCCGCGCCTGCTCGACCACCCGTCCGGCGTACATCACATACACCCGATCCGCGATGCTCGACACCAGCGCCAGATCATGCGTGATAAACAGCACCGCAAGCCCCATCGCACGCTGGATCTCGCGCAGCAGTTCGACAATCTGCGCCTGCACCGTCACGTCGAGCGCCGTCGTCGGCTCGTCGGCGATGAGCAGCATCGGCTCGCAGGCCAGTGCCATCGCGATCATCACGCGCTGCCGCATGCCGCCCGAGAGTTGATGCGGATAGTCATCCACGCGACTCGCCGCTGCCGGGATTTTCACCCGTTCGAGCAGCTCGATCCCTCGCCCGCGCGCCGCGCGTGCGCCCATGCCGCGATGCAGGCGCAGCGTCTCGCCGATCTGGTCACCGATCGTGATCAGCGGATTGAGGCTGCTCATCGGCTCCTGAAAAATCATGCCGATGCGATTGCCGCGCACGTCGCGCAGGGCCGACTCGGGCAATTGCAGCAGATCGCGACCATCGAGCCGCACGCATCCGCCGGTCACGCTCGCCGCATCGGGCAGCAGCCGCAGAATCGCCAGCGACGTAATGCTCTTTCCGCAACCCGATTCGCCGACCAGCGCCACGATCTCGCCCCGGTCGACTTGCAGCGAGATGCCATCAACCACCGGCGTCCGCGCGTCGCCGCTGCGCAAATCGATTCGCAAGTCTTCGATCGACAGCACCATGCGTGGCAATCTATCCGATGGGCGGGTGCGGGCGAACCGCGCCGTTGATTTCAAATTCGGAATCTCTTGCATGCGCGTCGCCGTCCGTGCGTGCGAGCGGCAGGGTGGTTAGCGCGCTGGACTTGTGTCGTACTGCCTGTTCCGTCGCGCCGATCGAATGCTCCGCGCCTGCGGCCGACCGTGAGCGGTCCCGAATTCCCGGCGACTGAACGCGCGCAAATTTTCGTGAGCGGTGAGCTCGCGTTTTTGACGCCGCGAACCGATCACGGAAACGCTGGCAGACGAAATCTGACGAAAACTCGACATTTTTTTGCTTGCAAGCAAAACGCGGTGTATGTTTATTCTGACCAGTCCGACATCGGACTTGGGCATCTCTTGAGTTCGGATTCGCTCAATATCGTTGCGCTGCTGAAGGAGTAGCGCATTTTGCCTCGCTGATTTCGCGTCTAGAAGCGCCGCCGGGCAGTTCGTCGCCTGCGGTGCGCGCCGGCTTGGCCACCGCAACGCCGCACCGGGAGCGGCGCGCGCTCGAGTCGCGCCTGCGCGGTCGCCCGCACTGCGCGATGTCGTGCAATTGTCATGTTGTGTCGTTCGGTTGTCTCACCATCAGGAGAATCGCATGTTTGCATTGTCTCGAATGAAACTGATCTCGACGGTCGTCGCGGCCGGGGCACTTGCCTCGCTTCAGCCGCAGTTCGCGCACTCGGCAGTATGCACCTTTCTCGGGCTTCCCACGTGCTGCTTCTGCGCGTGGGCCTGCACCACCACGGGCCCGACACTGACCGGTTCGGTCAACGGACGCGAGGTTCTGACAACTGCCGACACGGATTGCTGTGCCAGTTGTTGTCCGGAAGTCCCGGCTAACCCGCAAACCGCGCAATGCACGGTACAGACCACCGCCAAGCACTCCGTGAGCTTCACGGGCGGAATCGAAATTGACCCAATTTCGGTCGGACTGACCGCCGGCTGGGAAAACGAAACCGTCGCCGGCACCAACTGCTCGGCAAACTGCACCGATTGCAACAAGGGGCACTGTGAGGGCGGATTCAACTACACCGATCGGACGTACACCTATAGCGAGAGATGTCATCCATTCGGCGGCGGCGGAAGCGCTACCATCACGATCCGCACGCGCAACTCGGTCTTCTGCAGCTCGACCACTGCGGGTTGCGGGCGGGCCAATCGCTAATCGTCGTCCGATCCCTACGTACTTCGTACAACTGAACTCATGTCTTTGCTGAACACATCATCATCTCGATATCGCACAGGAGCAATCAGATGTTCATTTCCGCTCGCAAGCACTGGATTCTGAGCTGCACGCTCGGTGGTGCCGCACTCGCCGTCGGGGCCATGTTGATCACCAACGGCACCCGCCAACCCGCTGTCGCCGCGCAATCGACCGCCGGCATCGAAGTGACCATGATCACCGCCGACGCGTACCACGCGCTGGAACGTGCCCGCACCCTGACGCTGCAACAAGACTTCGCGGGTGCCGCTGATGTTCTCGCCGAGGCAATCGATGGTTTGCCGCCGTCCGGCGAGTCGTCGGACTACTTCTTCCTGCGCAACGCGCAGTTGAAGACGAACGCCTGGGCGGGTGCGCCGCATGCAGCCGCCTCGGGCTATGTTGAGTGGCTCGCCACAACTCCGAGCGAAATGCTGGCCAACGAAGTGGTGAACACCGTCATTCTCGGCATGCGTCGGTACGACATGCTAGATGCGGCCGCACTTGCCGCCGCGACGAATCCCGCAGCGGCGGCACGTATCGCCGTCGGGCGTCTCGAAGTTTCGGTCGCGCGCGGCGAGTTCAACACGCTCATCAACTCGTCCGCCCTGGACGAGGCCGGGCGCCTGGCGGCGGACGCCGACAATACGCGCCAGCTCTTGTTCGGACTAATCGGTAGCGTGGCGAACCGTCCCGGCGCGCCCAGCCCGGCGGACGTCGCCGAGTCGATCGCAAACGCGGTTGATCCGAGTTTGCTCGATGCCAACTTCCTGCTCAACTGGGCCGCAGAGGCAGAGCGTGATGGCAAGTTCGACGTTGCGGCAAAAATACTCGCCACCGCCGAACCCTTGCTCGTCACTGCGACCGATGATATCCGATGGAATTGGTCGCAGGCCAACATCGCGTTTGAGCAAGACCGCTTGTTTGAAGCCCGCCAGTATTCAGACGTGGTCAAGTCGCTCGCCCACACCAAACAGATCGAGACGACCTTCGCGTTCGCAACGCAGGCCGAAATCCTCGACGACCTGATCGATCGCGCAGACATCGACGGCGGCGGACGCGGAATGTCGCACCTGACCGCGACGCCGGAACCCGGCCCGATCGTCGTCGAGCCGGATCCCTGTGAAGTAGTTGCCGAAGAAACGGACCCAATCGATGGCCCGGTCGTCGACACGCCGGGCGACGAAGCGGCTAACCCGTAAGTACGGTCGCCTTCGCTTTGAAGAGATGAGCATCGCGCAACCGCCGCCGAGCCGAACGGGCTCGACGGCGGTGTACATCGACAACGGCGGCCTGCAGCCGTTCCTCCGCCATTGGATTGGAATTGCGCATGAATCCGCGTAGTCTTGCGACCTCTCAACCTAGGCGGCGCGTCGAATCGTCGCGATGCGTTCCGCCGATCCGCGCGGGTTGCACGCCCGCCAATCGCCGAGAGGGAGAATCGCATGATCAAACGCGGATACGGATTGTCTGGCGCGTTGCTTGTGCTGATCGCGCCGCTCGTCGGCTGCCAAAGCCCCGTTCGCAGCGCCGAAGCCGACATTCGCCGCGTGCTTGATCGTCAGGTCGCCGACTGGAATCGCGGCGACATTCCCGCGTTCATGAGCGGCTACTGGGAGTCGACCGAACTGACGATGTACGGCTCCCAGGCCCCGCGCGTCGGATGGATGACGCTGCTCAAGTCCTACCAATCGCGATATCCCGATCGGGCGGCGATGGGAACGCTGACGTTCAAGAACTTGAAAATCCGCGCGCTCGGCGACTCCGCGGCGCTCGCCCTCGGCATCTGGCGCGTCGAACGCGCCAGCGGGCCGATCGGCGGCTATTTTACGGTGATACTCGAGCACATCGACGGCAAGTGGGTCATCACGCACGATCACACGTCGAGCGTCGAACCCGCGCCATGACGCCAGGCGGCGGTCACACGATCATCATCGCGTCGCCATAGCTGAAGAATCGGTACTGCTGCGCGACTGCGGATTCGTAGGCGCTGCGGATGAGCTGCACGCCGCCGAGGGCCATGACCAGCGCGATCAGCGTGCTGCCCGGCAGGTGGAAATTCGTGATGAGCGCATCGACGTTGCGGAACCCGTGGCCCGGCTGAATCAAGATCCGCGTCCAATCGGCCAGCGGCCCA
Source organism: Phycisphaerae bacterium (assembly GCA_046155505.1). Lineage (GTDB taxonomy): Bacteria > Planctomycetota > Phycisphaerae > UBA1845 > Fen-1342 > JBJXFK01. The sequence continues at coordinate 1,111 of JBJXFK010000166.1, read as the reverse complement.
ATCACCGAAAGGTCAATGCTCTCGAGCACGCGACACGAAGTCGTGCCCACCGGAATGATCCGCCCGCCCCGCTCGCGCGTCCGGCGAAGTTTCTGTAGCGCCCCGTCACTCACGACAAACCACTCGGCGTGCATCTCGTGATCATCGAGATCGTCCACGTCCACCGGTGCAAACGTGCCCAGACCGACGTGCAGCGTGACGCTCGCGATTTCGACGCCACGCTCGCTCACTCGCTGCAAAATTTCGCGCGTGAAATGCAGACCGGCCGTCGGCGCAGCGACCGCGCCGGGCGACTCCGCGAAGACCGTCTGGTAGCGCTCACGATCGTGCTCATCAGGCGCAGTTTCGCGGCGAATGTAGGGTGGTAGCGCCACCTGCCCGACACGATTCAGCAAAGAAAGCCACTCCGTCTTCTCCGTCGGCGTCACCGTCCACACACCGCGAGGTAACCGTTCCAGCAGTACAAGCCGCAGCGATGGATCGGCGTCCAGGACGAGCTCTTCGCCCAGCTTGAGTCGCGAAGACGGGCTGAGCAGCATGTCCCAGCGATCGCCGTCGGCTCGCAGAAAGAAGCACTCAACTCGTCCGCCGGTCTTGCGCCGCGCGAAGAACCGCGCCGGAACGACGCGCGTATCGTTGATCACCAGGCAGTCGCCGCCGCGCAATTCGTCGACCACATCTCGAAACACGCGATGCCGCAAGTCGCCGCCGCCGCGATCGACCACCATCAAACGCGATGCGTCACGCGGTTCGACCGGTTGCTGTGCGATGAGATTTTCGGGCAGGTCGTACTGAAGTTCCGAAACGCGCATGGCGGCCTACTTTTTTGCGCGAAGCGCGACGCCGTTGCCGACAGAGAGTCCGAGCAGCGTCGCGGCGGAGGCTTTGTTACCGGCGATCTCAACCCAGCCGGACGCGGTAGAAAGTGCGAGCAATTTCCCCGCGGCGACTTCGCCGTAGGTGCGTTGCCAGGTGCATTCGTGCGGCTTCCCGTCGACCAGAATCGTCAGCGGCGTGCCGATCGGCGCCTCATCCATCCACATCGCGGGAACATTGGTGATGCAATTGCCGTAATAGTCGATGCGCGTCACGGTTCCCGCCGCGCCGCCCG
>JBJXFK010000162.1:0-14826 GCA_046155505.1 Phycisphaerae bacterium | reverse complement strand
CGCGGTCGCTCGGCAGCAAAGACTCCAAAACGAGCCGCACTGTGTTGTGAATCCGCCTCGTGCGGGTTCGGCAGCGCGTTCGTGCGTTCGGCTTCACCGCCGCGCGCCCGCGCGCGCCGGCGGGTTCAATCCCCGCCACCTCCATTAGCACCACTGCGCGCCGACTGTTTTGCAACGCAAGCGCCCCCGCGCCCGCGCGCCGCCGCCCGCACGTTCCTCGCTATCATGCGTGCCCAACATTTGGAGCACGCACATGGCCTATATCGACGGCAAAGACCCGAAGTCACTCGGCTTCACGAAAATCATCTACGAGAAGCACACGCGGCAGCAGGCCCGCGCCACCGTCACCATCAACCGGCCCGACGTCTATAACGCGTTCGATTTCGACACGCTCAATGAGATGGCCGCAGCGTTTCTCGATGCCTCGCACGACGACAGCATCGCCGTGCTGGTGCTCACCGGCGCGGGCGACAAGGCGTTCTGCACCGGGGCCGATCTGAAAGAGCAGCAGGAACACTGCGTCGGCCAGCCGCAGAATTACTGGAAGTGGATGGGCGCGTTCATCGACGCCCACGACCGCCTGCGAAACATCGGCAAGCCGACCGTCGCGCGGCTGAACGGTATGACCGTCGGCGGCGGCAACGAATTCAACATGGCCTGCGATCTGGCCGTCGCCGCGGACGACATCTACATCCGCCAGGTCGGCACGGCCCGCGGCAGCGTGCCCGCCGGTGGGGCGACGCAGTGGCTGCCGCTGATCGTCGGCGATCGGCGGGCGCGCGAAATTTTGATGCTGTGCGAGGAGATCCCGGCGGCCAAGGCGCTCGAATGGGGATTGATCAACCGCGTCGTGCCGCGTGCGACGCTGGACGCCGAGGTCGATGCAATGTGTACGACGCTGATCAACAAGCTGCCGGGGTGCATTCGCTATACCAAGCAGCAGCTCAATTTCTGGCGGGATTTCTCGTGGCACATGACGGTCGGCCACGCACGCGATTGGCTGGCGGTGAACAACCTGACGCACGAGGTGCAAGAGGGCATCGCGGCATTCAACGAAAAGCGGCCAGTCGATTACGCGGGGATTCGGGCGAAGTTGAAGTAGCGTTTTGAAGCGCCGCGCGCAAATGCAATGCACAACGCGGCTGGGTCAGGCTGGTTCCGTGCTTAGCGCGGAGCTTGGTGCCGACTCCGGCTGCTTTTTGGCAAGGATCTGCTCGCGAAACGCCAACAGCATGAACGTGTAGTTCTTGCCCGACGATCGAACGGTCGGAAACGTGATCAGCGCCACGGGGTTATTGTCCGCGTCGCGGGCCTTCCCATATTCATTGAAACTCAGCGCCGCCAGGTCGGCACCCCACGCAATCTGAAACGGCTTCAAATCGGCTATCTCCACACCATGCGTCTGTCGGCGGAACTGCGAGTCGGTCACCGGCTTGATCCGCACGCCGCCGCTGGGCAACGGCTCGACGAATGAGCAGGCGCGAAATTCCGCTTCGCTCGCCGGAAAGCGGCCGTCGTGCTGCTCCATGAAGTAGAGCAGGCCGGTGATCAAATCCTGCGTCGCGGGTGTTTCGCGTTTGTAGGTCAGAAAAAGCATGACCGACAAGCCGATGCTGCCGAGGATGCAGAGAGAAAAGACGATCAGGCCGTTACGCATGTTGGTTTGCTCGCTGTTCGATTCAGTGCGATTCTGCTCGCACCAACTAGTTCGCTCGCGCAGGGCGACGTTGTGGAGCTGCCGCCGTCGGCTGCTTTCTTCGGAGCACGCCGACGCGAACGGCCGTCGGCATGGCACCCGGCGGCGTTCTGCATTCTGCATTCATCATTCTGCATTCCGCATAACCCCACTCGCTCGCGCTCGGGGCTCGGATCGCGTGCTCAAACCGTCTCCACCGACGCCGGTGGCTTCGCCTCATACTTCGGCAATTTCGGTTCCGGCACCGACTCGACCAACTTCTGTATGATCCTCACCGCGTCCAGCCCCTCGGCTTGCGCGGCAAAATTGCACGCGATGCGATGTCGCATCACCGGTACCGCCGCTCGCCGCACGTCATCGACGCTCACGCTGTATCGCCCGTTCATCGCCGCGAAAGCCTTGCCCGCCCAGAGCAAGAACTGCCCCGCACGCGGCCCCGCGCCCCAATCGACATACTTTTTCACGAAATCGGGTGAGGTCGATTGGCCGGGCCTCGACGCGCGCGTGAGGCGCGCGGCGTAGTCGACCACGTATTCAGTAGTCGGAATCGCCGCGACGAGTTTTTGCATGTTAAGTAGTTGCCGATCGCTCATCACCGTTCGCAGCTCGGGCATTTCGCTTTGCGTGGTGGTCGAGAGGATTTGCAGTTCCTCTTCGAGCGACGGGTAATCGACCCAGACGTTGAACATGAAGCGATCAAGCTGTGCCTCGGGCAGCGGATACGTACCTTCCTGCTCGATCGGGTTTTGCGTGGCGATGACGAAGAACGGATTGGGCAGCGGGTACGTCTGGCTGCCCACGGTTACTTCGCGCTCCTGCATCGATTGCAGCAGCGCGGCCTGCGTCTTGGGCGGCGTGCGATTGATTTCGTCGGCGAGCACGATGTTGGCGAAAATCGGCCCTTGCACGAATCGAAACTCGCGCCGCCCGTCGTTTTTCTCGTCAATTACGTTGGTGCCGGTGATGTCCGACGGCATGAGATCCGGCGTGAATTGCACGCGCTTGAAGCTCAGCGAGGTGATCTGTGCCAGCGTCGAAACCATCAGCGTCTTGGCCAATCCCGGCACCCCGACGAGCAGGCAATGCCCGCGCGCGAAAATCGCGGCAAGCATCTGTTCGATGACATCGTCTTGGCCGACCACGCGCCGCCCCAGCTCGGCACAGATGAGCGATTTGGACTTGGCGAACTGCTCGAGCAGCCGATCGAAGGATTCTTTTGCCATGCGGGAATTAGAGAAGCAACGCCGCGCAGCGGCAAGCGCGGGCGCGGCAGCGATGCGGACGCGCGTTCGCCAAATTGTCTACGGCGCGCTTTTTTTCAGTCGTCCGTTCAGCCGATCGGCGATGAAGGTGCCCAGCCGCTTGCCGTCCGTGCGGGCGTTGATCGCTTCGAGCGAAAGCTGTTCGCGCACAAACCGCGTGCCAACAGCGTTGTCGGTCTGCGGGCCGCAGACGACGTCGATTTTCAACTCGTATCGATCGCGCAACACTTCGCGTGCGCCCCACGCTCCAACCGGGTCGTTCGCGCACAGCACCAGCGCCCCGCAGCGCGACATGAGGTCGCGATCGGCGATAATGTTCTGCACGCCGTATTCACCAAGAATGCCGTCGCCAAGCTCGGCGATGATCACGTCGACGCCGGCCTTGCCCAGGTGCGCGATGAGTCGCCGGGCGCTGGGCAGCGCGCTCTCAGGCGCGGTCGTCACGACGCCCGCGTCATTGAACGAAACGGCGAGCTTGGCACCATAGTCGACCATCTGCATCGTGTCGCGCCGCAGCGACACGCCGGTCAGCTTGCAACCGCCGACCGCGAAGCCGCGGATCGCCAGTTCGCGAATCAGCCGGCACGCCGCCGACGTTTTGCCGCTGTTCATGCATGTGCCGGCGATGAACACAATCGGCACGTCGGGCAGCGGGGCGTTCGATTCGCCGATGGCGTTCATGCCGATGTGCGCCGGCACGCCCATGCGGTCGCCGAACTCGGGGAAGACCAGCACAGCGCCGAGCACTTCGATCTCAAACGGCTTGCCCACATCGGGGTTCTCGCTCGTGCATTGGCCGAGCACGCCGCCGAGGTTGAGAATGTTGATCGTCTGGCCGACGCGCACTTCTTCGGGCACGATGCCCGAATAGCCGTGCAGCGCGTTGCGATGGCCGAGCACGCCGACGATGACGTCGCCGTTGTGTAGCGTGACCATGCGACCGTGCAGGTCTTCGAGCGTGTTGTATGAGCTTTTCTCGCCGCGCACGCGACCGGCGAGAATGTAGCCCTCACGGGCGATGATCTGCTCGCTGACGCGGACGTCGCGGCGCAATTGGACATTCGCGGTCGCCGACGCGATTTTGTCGACCCACAAACGTGTCATCATTTCTGGCTTCGCTCGCTTTCGTCAACGGTCAGGCCGTGGGGCCGTTGGTGGTTCGTTTTCGGAAGTCATCAGAACCCCTCCCTTACGGTCGGGGCTCGGTTTTCGCCTCGCTGGCGCTCGGGGCACTCGCTTGCGCGTCGCGTTCGGTTGGTCGCGTTGCAACTCGATATTCGCTACTCACGACTGCGCGCGGCCGCGTTCATGGCTTCGTTGCCGCGCGTTCGAGCAGCAACTCCTGCAAGCCGTAGATTTTCGCGAAACCTGCCGCCTCGCTGCCGCTCCAGAGTGACGATGACTCGCCGTACTTTGCCAGTTCCGGATTCATCAGCGAGAACGGGCTGTTCGCTCCGAGCACGGTCGCATGTCCCTGATGCAACTCGACGTTGACCCGCCCGGTCACGCGCTGCTGCGACGAGCCGAGAAACGCCTCGATATCGCGCATGAGCGGATCGAAAAACCGCGCCTCGTGAACGTACGAGCCATACAACTCGCCGAGCGTCTGCTTCCAGAACGCCTGCTGCCGCGAGAGCACGAGCTTTTCCAATTCGCGATGGGCCGCGATCAGAATCGTCGCCGCCGGCGCTTCGAACGCCACGCGGCCTTTGATGCCGATGATCGTGTCGCCGACGTGCATGCCGCGCCCCACGCCGTGCGTGCCGCCGCGTTCGTTGAGCGATTCGAGCAGCGTTACCGGATCGCGCGACGCGCCGTCAATTGCGATCGGCACCCCGCGCAGAAAGTCGATCGTGATCCACTCAGGTGCGGCGGGGCGTTTGCCGGGGCCGGCGGTCATGACGTACGCGTGTTCGGGCAAGACGCCGTCGCTCTTGTGCGTCTCTTTGCCGCCGACCGTCGCGCCCCACAGGCCGCGATTGACGGAATACTCGGTCGTCTTGGGCGGAATGACGATTCCGTGCTCAGCGAGGTACGCCGTCTCCTGCTCGCGCGACAGCGCGAGATCGCGGATCGGCGTCAGAATCTCGGCCAGCGGCGCGAGCACGCGAAACGCCACGTCGAAGCGCACCTGGTCGTTGCCCGCGCCGGTCGAGCCGTGGGCCAGCGCGCCGCAGCCGTGATCGACTGCGAACTTCGCGACGCAGCGCGCCTGCACCAGCCGCTCGGCCGATACGCAGAGCGGATAGACGCCGCCGCGCAGCGAGTTTCCGAAGATCAGGAATTTCAGCGTACTGTCGAAGAGTTCCGCCCGACCGTCGATCAGCTTGTACTCGGCGACCTTCGCTTCGCTCGCGCGGCGTTCGATCAGGCGCAGCTCGGTTTCGTCGAATCCGCCGGTTTGCACGGTCACGGCGCATACGTCGTAACCGCGCTCGCGCAGGTAGACCGCGCAATACGTCGTGTCGAGACCGCCGGAGAATGCAAGGGCGACTTTTGGCTTCATGCCGACACCCCTGATCCGAGCGCAACGACTTTCAGGTCGACCGACTTGGGATCGATGGTCGCGCCGACCGAAATCATGCGGCTTTTGAGGGCGGCAACGACGCGACCCTGCCCCGAGCGGCTGCGTACGGCGATGAATAATGTATCGTCGCCGGCGATTGTTCCGATAACATCTGTGAACCGTTCGCCGTCAACTCCGACGGCTACCGTGCTGGCGGCTCCGACGCGCGTGCGAATGACGATCAAATTGGCCCCGACCGGATCGACGGCAGTGATGAGGCCCGCCATCGGATCGTCCGGGCGAAGCTGCGAACCAGCAAGACCACTGGTGGATTGATACCGTCCACCAAATTTTATCAGACCTAATTCGCGGGCGTCGCGGCTAATGCTGGCCTGCGTCACCTCAAAGCCGGAGTCGCGCATCAGCTTCACGATCTCGTGCTGACTCCGCAGCGTCCGCTGTTCGATCAGCCGCAATAGCGTTGCCTGGCGCCGCTGTTTCTCGTTCATCTTTCGCCCCAACCCCCGATCCTCATAAAACGACGAATCAGGGATAATTATTCAGCCTAGGTGAAAAGTCAAGAGAATGCGAGCAAAATTTTCCGCAAGGCGTTGTCGCTCGTGCGAGCTTGCGCGGGTGGGGCCGGCATTCTGCCCGCCGGCGGGATCAAAACACACGGTTAGGAGCGCCCGCGCCACCGAGATCGGGGCCGCTCGCGCACTCTCGCTTACAATCCGCGCACGACCCTCACAGGAGCCGCCGACATGCCGACGACGATCGAGCAGATTCTCGAAGCCGAACTCAACCAGTTGCGCGACGCGAAGCAGTACAAACAGGCCAACGTCATCGAGGCCCCGCAAGCCCCGCGCACGCGGATGGACGGCAAGCCGGTCATCAATTTGTCGTCGAACAACTACCTCGCGCTGGCCAACCACCCCAAGGTCGTCGAGGCCGGCAAGCGCGCCATTGACAAATTCGGCCTCGGTACCGCCAGCGTGCGATTCATCTGCGGCACGATGAGCTGTCACGTCGAGCTTGAGCGAAAAATCTGCGAGTTCATCGGCTGCGCGGCGGCGACCACCTACATCAGTTGCTGGGACGCAAATGTCGGCATCATCCCCACACTCGCCAGCCAGCCGGACGACGCGATTTTCAGCGATGCGCTCAATCACGCCTCGATCATCGACGCGATTCGGCTCGCCAAGGGGCAACGCTTCATCTACAAGCACGGCGATCTGGCCGAGCTCAAGCGAATGCTCGAAAGCCCCGAGGCGGCGAAGTCCAAAAAGCGCGTCATCATCACCGACGGCGTGTTCAGTATGGAAGGCGACATCGCCGACCTGCCGTCGCTCAAGGAATTGGCCGACAAACATGATGCACTGCTCGTCGTCGACGAATCGCATGCTACTGGCGTCATCGGCGAAACGGGCCGCGGCACGGCAGAGCACTTCGGCGTGCTCGGCGCGGGCACGGTGCAGACGAGCACGCTCGGCAAAGCGCTCGGCGGCGCGTGCGGCGGATATGTCGCGGGTTCGCAGGTTGTGTGCGATTACCTCGTGCAGAAGTCGCGCACGCAGCTATTCAGCAACGCGCTGCCGCCGAGCGTTTGTTATGGATCGATGGCAGCGATTGATCTGCTCATGCAAGACGGCAAGTCGCTGCTCGCACAATTGCGGGCGAACAGCAAGCAGTTCCGCCAAGGCGTGGCTGAACTCGGTTTGAAGTCGATCGAAGGCGTCACGCCCATCGTGCCGATCATCGTCGGCGAGACGGCGACCGCGATCGCGATGCAAAAGGAGCTGCTGGCCGAGGGCGTGTTCGTAAGTGGTTTCGGCTTTCCGGTCGTGCCGAAGGGCGAAGCGAGGCTGCGTTGCCAAATCAGTGCGGGCCACACGCGCGAGGATATCGACACATGTCTGAAGGCGATTGCGAAGGTCGCCGAGAAGTTCCCCGAGGCGCGCGGCACGCATTGAACGTGATCGTCGAGTGCGCGGGTGACGCACGCTTCCGGGCGCTCAACTCACTGCCTGTGCGAGCGGGACAAAGCACGCCGGGCAGCGCGGCTCATAGTCGCCGGGACCGCCGATGAGGTTGCCGTCGATGACCGGCGTAAGGCGCTGGTTCATGCGGGCGGGCTTGCCGCAACGGGCGCAGGGAATGGTGAGAATGTCGGTTTCGTCGGCCAAGTGCAAAAGCTCTGGAAACGGATCGAACGGGCGACCCCATGTGTCATAGTCAATGCCCGAGGCGAAGAGCTCGCGGCCCGCGTCGCGCATGGTTTTCACGGCGTCGATGAGCGGCGGGCCGAAGAACTGGGCTTCGTCGATGCCGATTACGTCGAAGTCGGCGGTCAGCGCGATGAGTTGCTCGGCGGTCGCGGCGGTGCGGGCCGGAAAGTGTCGCCCGTCATGCGTGGCCAGATCGGTCCGGTCGTAGCGCGCGTCGAGCGAGTGCTTGATCGCGATCGCGCGGCGACCGCGATCGCGCGCGTCGGTCAGCAGTTCGATCAGCCGCGAGGTCTTGCCGGCGAACATGCAGCCGCAAATGACGGTGAGCGTGCCGCGATTCATGATGCACCGCGTTTGCCGGGCCGCTTGCGTGAGCGGGAATTGTGCGGCGGTGTGCGCCCCGCGCCCTGCGCCCTGCGCCCTTTTTGAGGGACGGTCGGTGAGACTGGTTGCAAACCTGTCCCACTGACAGGTTGCAAATTTGTCCCACTGAGTTCACGTGCCCGGGCGACCAACTCCGCAGCGCGTGAAGCGTCGATGTCATTCCGCCAGTCGCCATCAAATTTGAGCGACGAGCCGACGATGAAGCCGTCGGCGATCGGCCAATATTGATGCAGGTTCGCGGCGGTGATGCCCGAGCCGACCAGCACGCGCGGCGCGCCCGCGCGATTGGCGGCGGCGACATCGGCGGGGGCGGCGGCTTTGCCGGTGGCGCTGCCGGTAATGATGACGCCGTCGGCACCGCAGAAAATCGCACCATGAACCGCGTCATCGAGCGACACGTCGCCGGTGATCGCGTGGGCGGCGTGTTTTTTCTTCACGTCGGCGTAGATGCGAATGTGATCGGCCCCGATCTGTCGGCGATAGCGCAGCAGCGGGCCGGCGTCGGCGGTAGGCATGAGGCCCTCGTCGGCCACGTGGGCGAAGGCGAAATTCTCGGCGCGGATGAAGTTCAGATTGCTCGCGAGCGCGACGGCGAGCGCTTCGCGGTTGCAAGCGGCGAGCACCTGCACGCCAAGCTCGATCTTCACCGCGGCGCGGACGCGCGCACAGATGGCGGTCATGGCGGCGGTGATCTCAGGGCCGATGGTTTGATAGAGGTACGGCGCGTCGTGCATGTTCTCGATCAGGATGGCGTCGAAGCCGATCGATTCGAGAAAATGGGCTTCGTAACAGGCGATGTCGATGATCTCGGCGATGGAAAGGCGCGCCGCGGGTGTGGCCGGCAACGCGGGCACATGGACCATGCCGATCAGCATCGGCGGGAGGATGCGTGCGGATGCAATCACTTTGCGGCTCATCGCTTCTCCGATGAATCGCCGTTCGCAGGCGTGCTGGCCGGCTTTGGCGCGGCAGCGGATGTCGGTTGCGATGCAGGCTGTCTGGCCCATGCGGCGAATTCGGCGGAGATGCGAAGATCGGTCAGCGGCTCGGCGGTTGCGATTTGTTCCCGCGTGAGCCGCGACTCGGCGACTGCGGTGTCGAGCAGCGCGAGCGCCGCCGGGCGATCGTCGAGGGCCGTGACGTTGACGAGTTGCAGCAGCACGTCCATGCGGTCCGGGTTGATCGACAGCGCGTCGGTGAGCGACGCCAGTGCGTGGGCGCGCAGGCCGCGGGCAAGCTCGTCGGTCGCGCGGCTGAAGAGAAAATCGGGCACTTCCATGACCGGGATGACGTTCGGATACGTGAACGTCGGCAGGCGGATGTCGTGCATATGCCGCACCAATTCATCGCGGCGGGCAGCGGGCACGTTGAGCGCTGTGGCGATGGCGAGGCGATCGACGCATTCCAGGGTGCGAAGTGCGATGAGCAGGCTGCCGGGGTCGCGCTGGTGAGCCTGAAGCAGAATTTCGGCCTGCTCGTCTTCGGTCGCGCCCATGTTTCTGGCGATCGTCGCCGCGTTGAGCAGACGCCGCGCCTCGCGCGCGTCGGCGGCTTGCTGGATGATGCGGCGTTGCTGCGGCGTGGTGGCCCGCTCGATGTCGACGACGAGCGGCAGCGGGTCGCTTGCGATCGAGATGAGCGACTCGGCGATGCGGTTGTCGGGCGGCAGGTAGAGATTGCGCGGCGCGTCGAATTCGAGAATCGCGTTGTCGTCGGTGTGAATCGGCCCGGCTTGCAGCCAGGTGTCGATCGATTTGCCGCCGATCAGGCAGCAGCCGAGCACGCGCCCGAGATGCTGCATGCCGATGCGATAGACATCGGTCTGCACCGGCGCGTGGTAGAAGCGCGGCAGCATGACATCGAGCGACATGCGGGCGGGCGCGCTGCGCGCGGTGAGTATCACGTCGGACTCGTGCGTCTGCCAAATTTCGACTTGCGGGAAGCTGGCCCGCAAGGTGCGCACGACCATCTGGAAATTTTCAAACGTGAGCGCGTAGCTTTGCATCCAGACGGCAAGCGTGCCGTCGGGTTGCAGGCGGCTTTTGCACAGTTCGAAAAACTCGCGCGTGAATAGGTTGGAAACGCCCGCGATCCAGGGATTCGAGGGCTGCGACAGGATGACGCTGTAGCGCTGCTCGGTGAGCAGCAGGTGATTGCGCCCATCGGCTGTGAGCATGCGCACACGCGGGTCGGTGAGCAGCACGTCGTGGTTTTGCGACGTGAACGCGTTCGAGGCGAGCACGACCTCTTCGCACAGCTCGACGCAATCGATCTGCTTGAATTCCTGATAGCGACTGAGTGCGCCTAGCGAGATGCCCGAGCCCAGGCCGATCATGCAGGCGTTTTCCAGTCGCGGCGTGATCATCGTCGGGATGTGCGCAAGCAGGAGTTGCGTGTGCATGTCGGTGATGACGGTCGATGCGTCGGGCTTGCCGTTGACCGTGAGCGCGATCAGGTGCGGCTGCGTGCGGCTCTGCACGATTGAGACGGTGGTGTCGACGCCGTCGGCGTAATACTTGGTTTCAAACTCGCGTTTTCGGGCGACGGGGTCGTTGCCGGGGCGGAACGAGCCGGTAGCGAGCGTGTCGATGTCCCACGAGCCGAACATGGTCGCCGCGAGCACGACTGCGGCGAGGCCGCCCATCGCGGGCAGCGGGCCGTGCTGAATGGGTTCACTACGCACGCCGGTGGCGCGAATCAGCCACACGCCGAGCAGGGCGTTCATGACGGCGGCGAGGTTGATCGACCAGAGCGCGCCGAGCACTTCGCCGCGAATGAGCACAAAGCCGGCGATGAACGCGCCGCAAATCGTGCCGATGGTGTTGATGCCATAGGCGCGGCCGGTGGCGGCTGCGGCGTCGTCGGCGGTGGCGGCGAGCGTGCGTGTGACGAGCGGGAAGAGCGCGCCCATCATGGCGGTCGGCACAAATGTGACCGCGATGATGATGGCGAATTGCAGGCCGATGAGCGCCGAGTAATTGCCCGAGAGCTGACCGACCCATTGATAGACGAGCAGCGGAATGGTGTCGTAAAGCGGGGCGATGCATACCGCCGACAGGCCGATCGCGAGTTGCAGCCATCCGGCGATGCGCGCGGGTCGAGCGGCGCGATCGAGAAAACGCGCGACGACGAGGCTGCCGATCGCCAAGCCGAGAATGAACGCGGCGAGGATGCAGGTAAATGAATACGTCGTGCTGCCGAAGCACATGACGAGTGCGCGGGTCCAGGCGATTTGATAGACCATCGAGCAGAAGCCGGAGATTGCGAATGTGGCGAGGACCGCGGTGCGGATGGCGTCGCGATTGTCGGTGGCGAGCGCGGGCGGCGATTGTGCGGCGACCGAATTTGCTACCGCTGCGGTTCGTGGTACAGCGGGGGCGGCGGGGTCGAGGCGCGGGCCGCGAAAGAGTGCGATTGCGGCGCTGCCGAGCAGCAGATTGGCCAGCGACGTTGTCCAGGTGGTTGCGGCGACGCCGAGCGTCGGAATCAGCCAAAACCCGGCGAGGATCGTGCCGCCGAACGCGCCGAGTGTGTTGATGCCATACAGCGTGCCGACGGATCGACCGACGCGCTCGTCTTTTCCGCCGATGTATTGGACGAGCAGCGGCAGCGTCGCGCCCATCGCGGTCGTGGGCAGGATCAGAAAGAGCGCACCGACCAGAAATCGCGCCGCGGTTAGCCAAAACGGTGCATCGCCGACGACGCTGTACATCGCCCGATACAGCGGCTCGACCAGTTGAAATAGCAGCGGCACAGCGAGCGCGTACGCACCGATCGCGATTTCGAGCCAGCCGTAGGCTCGTCCAGGCGCGGCGACGCGCGGGGCAATTTTGCCGGCGATGAAGCTGCCGAGACCCAGGCCGCCCATGAACGCTACGAGCACGGTCGTGATAGCGTAGGTGGTGCCGCCGAAAACGAGCGTGAGCATGCGCACCCAGACGAGCTGATAGACCAGCCCGGTCGCGCCCGAGAGCAGGAAGATCAGCAGCAGCGAGTAGCGGGTCGCGGAGCGGTTCATGTGTAGCGGCGTATGGTATGCGAAGCCGCGCAGTCGCATAGGCCGCGCGCGTTGGCGCGGTCCGGGTCGTTCGCGTTTGACGCCGCGCGGCGATGCGATGAAGCTACGGCTCGAAAGGCAGGGTCGGTCGAATGCACGCGCTCGGAGCGGTAGGCAGGTGGATCAGCGTCATTGCGTGCGTGCTGGCTACTAGCGCGGCGGTCGGTCAATCGACACCCGCACAGCCAGAAAAACCGACCGACGCAACCGCGCAAACCGCAGCAGCGACGGACGCGGCGACGATTCCGTTTGTCGATAACAACCTGGGATACGAACTGCGTGTGCCGACCGGGTGGCGCTATGACCGCACCGGGTTTTTCGGGCCGGGCGGTTCGGTCGGGCTGATTCGCGGCGTGTCGCCGGACGGGTTGCAGACGATTCAGGTTCTCGCCTTTCGGGCGGTGCGACAGGCGGCGTTTGGCGAATGGGTCGAAGCGTTTGTGCAGCAGCTCGGGCAGGTGCCGGGGCTGGTGTGGGCGGTGTCGACGCCGAATCGCGAGAGCAAGCTGCCCGCGGCATATGTGCTGGCCGAGTCGCGCGACGGGCTGGATCGCTGGCGCACGGTTTATTATTGCGTGCAGTTCGACACGGGCACGCACTGGGTGCTGGTGCATTCAGTCGGACTGGGGAAGGGCGGCGAAATTGCGACGCCGCCCGCCGAAGAGTTCATCGTTGAGCTGGTGCCGGTGCCGCTGCGCGACATCATTGGTACGCTGCGGGTCTTTTACGATCCGCAAGCCGCAATCGCGCTCACCGACGCACTCGAGCGCGGCAAGCAATATGTGCAAGCGTTGAAGTTGCAGGAAGACGTACGCACGCTGCGGGCCGAGGACAAGACCAAGCACTATGTGATTACCCTGAACGCGACGCCGATCGGACTGATGACGCGGCAGGTCGTGCGACAAAAGCAGTCGCTCGACGACCCGCGTTACAAGGAAAAGGGCAAGGACGGCGTGCGGGTGCGCGAGACGCTTTGGCGATTCGGCGACGACGGAAGCGCCAGTTACAGCGTGCTCGATTTGTTCTCGAGCGTTGACGGCGCGACGGACATGTTCGAAATCTGGCAATCAGCGGTGCCCGCAGACGAAAAGCTGCCGCCGCTCACCACGCGCGACCAGTGCATCCGCGAGGGCGAGCTGCTCTTTTCGAGCATGAGCACGAGCGCCGCGAGCGGTTTGCCCGAGCCGCGTGTGCCGATCAAAACCGGTGGTGCGTACCTGGGGCTGGCGTGGGGGCGGCTGTTGCCGGCGCTGCTCGGCAAGAAGGCGGGCGAAGCGCATGCGTTTTCGATGTACAACTCCGAGACGCGAGCGCTGCTGACGCAGTCGATCCGATTCGTGGACGAGCGCCCGCTGCCGGAAGGTGACAAAAAGAAAAAGGCGCGCGTGTTCGAGCTGCGCGACGGTTTTTCGCAGTCGGTGCAACTGCTGTATACCGATGAATTCGGAACGTTGCTGCGAGCCGAGTCGGGCGAGGTGACGGTGAAGGCGGTCAGCGAAGCCGAGGCGACGAAACTGCTGGGTGCAAAGCGCGACGCGGCGAAGAAACGGCTGGACGCAAAATAACGAGCGATGGCGGCGTCGCGCAGCGCGCGGTAGCGATCGACCCTCTGAGGTTGGCGGTGTTCGCTTTGCGACGAATGCAGGAGAAATTCGAACACAGAGGCGCAGAGGCACAGAGAATCAAGCAAACGATTTCAGCAGTCTTCTCTGTGCCTCTGTGCCTCTGTGTTTGATCTCTTCAGGACTGAGCTGACGCGCTCGGGCACGGAGGCCCGATCGCTACTTTGTTGACCAACTATCTCGCAAGGGACGCACGATGCGAACCAAGCACATCACGGTACAAATCGATCTCGACAAGGTGCGCGCGTCGGCGGAGGAAATCGCCCGCCGCACGCGTGTCGCCGTCATTGCGGTGGTAAAGGCCGACGCATATGGCCTTGGCGCGCTGCGCGTCTGCGATGCGCTCGTGCCGGTGGTCAGCGAGTTCGCGTATTTCTACGCCAGCGAAGCACGCGAGGTGGGCCGCGGCGGCATCGTCATCGGCCCGCCTGACGGCGAGCCGCACGAATATCGCGAACTGAAATTGCGCCCGACCATCGGTCTGATCGCCGACGCCGAGCGATTTCGCGGCATGCCCATCGCGGTGAACATCGATACCGGCATGCAGCGATTCGGCTGCGAGCCGGACGAGATCGACCGCATCGCGGCGTGCGCGTCGGAGCCGGAATATCACACGCACGCGGCGTCGATCGAGCAGGTGCGACAACTGGTCGAGCTTTGTGGCGACCGCGTCGGGCGGCGCATGGCGGCGAGCAGCAGTTTGATTCACGACCCGTCGGCGTGGCTCGACGGCGTGCGGCCCGGTGTGTCGCTTTATCGCGGGGCGATGCGGGTCAGCTCGCGGATCGTCGCCGTGCGTGACCTGCGCGGGCCGGCGGGGTACACGCGGTTCGAGTCGCGGCGGGTGGGCATCATGCTGGGCGGATATAGCAATCACCTGCAATCGGCACCGGTGCTCGTCAACGGGCGGCGACAGATGATGCTCGAAGTGGGCATGAACACATGCTTCGTCAGTCTCGACGCGGCGGACAGTGTCGGCGATGAAGTGGTGCTGCTGGGCGATGGGTTGAGCGAAGCCGAAGTCGGCAAGCCGTTGAATATTCGCGAACATGAGGTGCTGTGCCGGTATGG
>JBJXFK010000156.1:0-4106 GCA_046155505.1 Phycisphaerae bacterium | reverse complement strand
ATGCCTGATGAATGCCCGACGTTTGCCTCGGCGGTCTCGCCGAAGATGAATTTCAGATAGTAACCGCCCGGTTTGAGGCGAGCGAGCGGGAGAATATTCTCGTGCGCTCTGCTCGATGCTCGCTGTGCTCTCGGCCGCCAATGCCTTGGCGATCCGCCAACCCCGGCCCTGAATTGCCGCTGCCTAACCCTCGCATTCGCCGCGGCTTGTGCCCCAAGCCCCACTTCGCCGATAGAATGGGTTGCGAAAGGAGTCGCCCTTGCTGCGCGAATTCCCGAGGGAGCTGGAACTCTGGCGGCGCGAGATCGAGAAGACCGCACGCGCCGAGGGTCTCGACTTCTACGAGACCGTATTCGAGATGATCGATTTCGATCAGATCAACCAGATCGCGGCCTACGGCGGCTTCCCCACCCGCTACCCGCACTGGCGATTCGGCATGGAGTATGAAAAGCTCCGCAAGCAGCACTCCTACGGCCTCGGCAAAATCTACGAGATGGTCATCAACAATGACCCGTGCTACGCCTATCTGCTCGACGACAACGAGATCGTCGATCAGAAGCTCGTCATGTCGCACGTCTACGGCCACTGCGATTTTTTCAAGAACAACTATTGGTTCAGCAAAACCGATCGCAAAATGATGGACGGCATGGCCAACCACGCCACGCGTGTTTGGCGGCACGTCGAAAGCGAAGGCTACGAGGCGGTCGAACGCTGGATCGACGTTTGCCTGTCGCTCGAAAACCTGATCGACCCATATGTCCCGTTTATGAAGCGCCAGCCGGTCGCCGGTGACAGCCCCGCCGGCAAGCAGTCGGTGGCGATGCTGCGCCAAACCGCCGACGAGCGCGTGGTGCGCTTCAAAAGCCGGCCGTATATGGAGCGTTTCATCAATCCGCCCGAGCTGATGCAGCAGGAGCGGGATGAAGAGATGCGGAAGATGTCGAGCGAGAAGCGGGCATTTCCGCAAAAGCCCGACCGCGACGTGCTGGGCTTTTTGCTCGCGTGCGCGCCGCTCGAGGATTGGGAAGCCGACATTCTCTCGATCATCCGCGACGAGGCGTACTACTACGCCCCGCAAGGTCAGACCAAGATCATGAATGAGGGCTGGGCCAGCTATTGGCACTCGCGGCTCATGACGCGCTATCACCTGCGCGATCACGAACTCGTGACGTATTGCGATCATCACTCGGGCACGATGGCGACCTCGCCCGGTCGGCTGAATCCGTACAAGTTGGGCATCGAGTTATTTCGCGATATCGAAGACCGTTGGAACCGCGGCCGGTTCGGCAAGGATTTCGACGAGTGTGACGACATCGAGCGGCGGCGGAAGTGGGATACCAAGGCGGGTGCGGGCCGCGAGAAGATTTTCGAAGTGCGGCGTGTACACAACGACGTGACGTTCATCGACGAATTCCTGACGCCCGAGTTTGTGGATCGGTACAAGCTGTATCACTACCGCCAAGACCCGGCGACCGGGCGCATGGTGGCCGTCAGCACCGATTTTGATCAGATCAAGCAACGCATGCTGTTCATGCTGACGAATCACATGCAGCCGTACATCTATGTCGTGGACGGCAACTACAACAATCGCGGCGAGTTGTATCTGGCCCACAAGCATCTGGGCGTCGATCTCGAGATCAAGTTCGCGAACGAGTGCCTGAAGAACCTGCAAACCATCTGGCGACGGCCGGTACATTTGCAAGCGCGGATCGACGACGACATGATGCTGTTTTCGGTGGCGGGCGACAACGTGAAGCAGCAGAAGATCAAGGATGACATGCCGAAGCCGGCGCATGCGGGGATTGTGTGAGCAATACGGGCATCCCTAGGTCCACAGCTTGCGAACGCGCTCAAGTACGTCGCTCTGCTCTTTGGTGAGAATCGTCTTACGCGAAATGCTCTCCAGAATGCGCCCGTGAAAAAACAACACGAAAACTAACGCACGAGCGCCGAGATCAGAATACCCCAAGTCAATTGGCTCCCCGTGCGACCAAGCACTCCATAATGAGTACCAACGTCGATACTCCGCTTCTCGCCCCACAGCCTTCGCCAACTCAGCTACGGTGAGTTGGTACCAATTTGTCGTCGGCTTTGGGTAGTTGCCTTTGGCACTCTTCGCCGCACCGCGAATCTCGGCAACTCGCTCAGGCTTTACCCCAAACAGAACTGCTGCGCTGAGCTCGCCGGCCCCGTCAGAACTCCAATTCTCGAAGAAGCGCCAAAGGGTGATGTCAGCGAAGCCGAGCAACTGAGGTGCCCGCTTGTCCGGATCCTGCATGAGGTACTCGGCCTGCAACGAGAGTTCGAACTGAGCGCGGAGTAACGGAATGGTCGCGCCCGACCTGTGTCGCTGGACTAACGCAAGTACGCCGGCGCCCAACTCGCGCGAGCGCGTTAACAGCCTCTGCACTGCCCAAACGTGAGGCGCGTTCTGCGGGTTTTCGCGCCACCGCGACACGATGTCATCATCCATTTCGACCAGCTCTTCGAACAGCAGCAGCTGATTTTTCGTTGCCCATCGCCCGGCAAACGTCGTCTCTTCCGTCGTCGGATCATGCCAGATTTGAAACTGATCAAACACACCAATCCGACCGAGCAGACTCGGCACGTTCTCAGACATCGAAATTGCCACCGGAACCTGGACACCCGGTCCCTGCATCGTTGCAAAGCCGAGCGACACGTTATGAACGAATGCGGCGTTCTTCTTCCCGCCGACGGCTTTCAATTCCACCCGGCGTCCCGCTTCGATATCCAGTTGCAAAAGCGTGCCAATCGAGCGCGGAAGGAGCGTCACCACCGCACCGGAATCCACGACAACGATCAACTCACGAGAGACGTTCGCGCTCGAGGTGATCTTGATGTGTGCGACCGGAAGCTTGACCTTGCCGAAGTTCTCGGTTGTCATTTCAGCCCAGCTAAAACTCGGCATAAATCGTGTCCGACGGTGACTCAATCGATTGTAAGACGTATCGGCCCTCCGGACACTTTTCAAGCGCTTGCCGATCGGCTTCGACCGCGGTGTCCCCGACTCCGATGACGCTACCGTCATGGACGGCGATCCACTTGTCCGCGTATTTCTGCTGCATTTCGATGCTATGTTCAACCAGCCACGCGAAATCTTCGGTGTTCATCAGGTGCCTCCGACTACTTACCAATGATAACGGAATGGTTCTTATCGACTCAATACCGTTGTGGCCACATCCCTGAATTGCGGACTATCCAGACGTGAATCGAGGGCGGCGAACGAACTTGTCTTCACGCCTTCACCGCCTGCCCGCCGTCAATCACAAACTCAGTCCCGGTCACGTAGCCAGCCTCGTCCGAAATCAGAAACGCAACCAACCGCGCCATCTCATCCGCCGTGCCGAATCGCTTGAGCGGCACATCCGCAGCGATCTGCTTCATGCGTTCCTCGCGCTCCGGGCCGCTGCCGAGCATCACGTCCCACATCGGCGTCTCAATCGCACCCGGCAAGACGCAATTCACGCGTACCTTCGGCGTCAGAGTCGCGCCATGCAGCGCCAGCGATCGCGCGTAGCTGCACAGCGCTGCCTTGCTCGCTGCATACGCGCACGCGCCAGGCGAGGCCATCCGCGCCGCCAGCGACGAGATGATTACGATCGATGGCGACTGGCCACGCACAAGCATCGGCAACGCCACGCGGCAACCGATGACCACGCCGTCGAGATTCACGGCGAACACGCGCCGCCAATCGTCGATCGCCACATCACTCGGCGATTGCGGTCGATCGATGCCGGTAATGCCTGCGCAATGAACCAGCACATCCAGCCCGCCCCACGCGCGCTGCACCGTGTCGAGCGCCGCGTTCCATGCGAGTTCATCTGTCACATCGAGCGTGATCGCAACCGCACGATCAACCTCACGTACCGCAGCGTCCGCAACCGGTCGAACGTCGGCCCGCGCGACGCGCATCCCGCCCGCCAGCAACTCTGCCGCGACCGCCGCTCCGATGCCCGACGCCGCCCCGGTTACGAGTACCCGCGTATTAGCCACGTCTGCCATCGCCGTCTCCGCCTGCCGTGCTCACTTGAAACAGACGATTCGCGGTCCGGAATCGAGCGATTCCAGCATCATCTTCATGTACC
>JBJXFK010000154.1:0-5315 GCA_046155505.1 Phycisphaerae bacterium | reverse complement strand
GGCGGTGAAGTCGTAATTTACCCCGCGATCGGCGGCTTCGTGTCTGCGCCCGCAAAATACCGTTCGCTCACGAGCGACAGCACGATGACGTTTGGCGTCGTCGCCCAGTCGACCGACACCCAGAATACCTACACCGGCTCGACTGACGCGGACGGCCTCTTTTACATGTTCATTCCGGAATCCGAGTTGGGCTCGACGTTCGTAGTCACGTTCGTCAACCCCGACGGCAACCCGATGGGAACCACCGTCTTTGAAGACAACGGTGACGGCACCGGAAAGACCGGCGTTGAGCTCAACGGCGAGGCCTGGCTCGGTACGGTCGTGATCCCCGAGACGCCTGGGTCGGGCCCGGTGAAGCCGGGCGACGACGCTAACTTTGATGAAGCGCCGATTTCGGACGGCATTGAAACGCGACTGAACGCGGACGGCGCGCCGATCGGCGCCGGCAACGTCGGCAAGGGTGACGACTCGCTCGGCGGCGGCGGCGGCGGCGACAAGCAGAACATCGACGCGGATCAGGACGGCATGGTCGATTTCTTCGACGCCGACGACAACGGCGACGGAACCATCGACGACCTCGACCCGACGCACACGGGCAAAGACAAGTTCGAGGACGACCTCGGCCTGCGCTTCTTTGCCTTCATGAACCTGAAGATCGGCGACGCCGACGCGGGCTACTACTTCGGCGGCGATGTGCCGAACATCGAAAAGTCGCTGAAGGAAGACACCGTGATCACGTTCGATCTGACCTACGACGGTCGCGGCTCGGACATCGCGAGCGTGCGCGTGCTGCCGGCACCCGCGCCGGTCTATCTCACCGCAGCGACGTTGTTCGACGGTTCGACCTGGAGTTCGAAGGGCTATGAGCTGAATTCGACCACCAAGGGCCACTACGAACAGTTCGTCATCCCCAACAACTTCGTCAACGCGGGCGATACGTTCTTGCTCGAAGTCACGTTTGCCGACGGCAACGCCGTCGTCCTGCCGCGCATGCTCAACTTCGTGTTCAAGAGCATTCCCAAGTTGAATGTGTATGGCACGCCGGCAGCGCCGACGACCGCTGCGATCGCTGGGGAGAATCTCTTTGACGGGACGCAGCCGCTGGTTTTGAAGTGGAATCCGCCCGTCGATGAGCGTGGCAACCTGCTGGTCGGCTTCGATTACCGCTTCGAGATTTTCTTCCGCGACATGAGCTGGCAGCAGATCAACAACATTGACGGTGCACTCACCTGGCCGACGCCGCCGACGGGTTTTCGCACCGACGTGCGTTCGTTCGACGTGCCGGGCAGCAGCCTGAGCACGCTCGATGGTTCGAACCAGCTCAGTATCGAGCTTCCGGCGGAGATCTTCGTCGATCTCGTGTTCGCGGGCAGCAGTCCGACGTCGGTTTTCAGCTACACGGTTGACATCGCCGCGCAGAAGAACGGCAACAACTCGGCGCTCAAGGTGAATTTCGAGAAGCAGCCGTAAGCCGACCGTAGGGTGGGCACCGCCCACAACTTGTCTGAAAAACGTAGGGTGTGCATCGCATCTCATTCGCCGTCACCCCGGTCGATTTCCGGGGCGGCGACGAATGGTGGGCGGTGCCCACCCTACGAAGTTATGGCGCGTCGTGACACGGCTTTGCCGAAGCACCGCCCGCGCCGGTCGCCGGCGCGGGATCGCCGCCTGCTGTCGTGCGCTCGTTCATGATTTCCTCCATCCAACTCTCCTTCCCGTCCTGATACCACGTCCAGCGCGAACGCATCTTGTCCGGCGAATCGAAACTGAAGACCGCCTTGTCCATGTGCCCCTTGTCGCGCGTCGGCAGGTTGCCGCCGTCGACAAACGTAAACGTGACGCTCGACAAGTCGTCTGCGAATTCCGTCGCTTTCAATCGCGGCTGATTCTTCGCCACGCAATAGTGCGTGAGCATCAAATTCGATCCGTCCATATGAAACATGGTCGCCATCCACTCATTCGGATGCGCGCCGTACGACATTTCCATGGCGCACGATTCCGCGGCGATCGTCTGATACGTCACGCGCTCGGTCCAGCCCTTGGTGCTCTTGCCGCGCCATTCGCCGGAAAGCTCCTTGAAGCGAGCGAACATCGCCGCCGGCGCGTCGTTGACGTATTGAATTAGTTCCAGCACGTTGCCCGAGGGATCGCGAAAGCGAATGTGATGCACATGCCCCGTTCGCTGCGGCTTGTCGGTTAGAAACACGCCGCCGGCGGCCTTGATCTTGCGCATCGACGCGATCAGGTCTTTGGTTTGCATCGTGAACCCACACCACGCCTCACTGTCTGCGCTGGCGGCGGGTTTGGTCTTACCGTCACTCAGTATGAAGAACGCGCAGCCGCGCTGCTTGTAAGGCACGACGGGCGGATAGAACTTTTCGGATAGCGGCTCGAATTCCAGCACGGTTTCATAGAACGCGCGGGCCTTGGGCATCTCCATCACCGAGATGCCGATGTCATAAAACCGCGGCAGCGGCGCGGGCGTGTCTGATTTGAAGAGCTGCTTGAGATTGTGCTCGTGGCCCGACGGGTCGCGAAAGCGGCGATATCGCCCGACGGCACTCTTCAGTTCGTCGCCGACGAACTCGACGCCGGCGCTTGCGAGTCGTTTCATCGTCGCATCGAGATCATCGACGAAAAAATTGAATCGGATGTGACAAGCGTCTGCTTCAATCCTCGCGGGCGCGTCGCTACGCGTCAGCACGAGCAGCGTCTCGCCGCTTGCGAGCACGCAATAGCCGTTGTCGGTGTGGTCCTGGGCCATCGAGAACGCGAGGTGGTTGACATAGAAGTCGATCGACTTCTTCAAATCGACGACGCCGAGGCGCAGCGCGGCAACCGACAGGGCCGACTTCGGCGCGGGTTGGCTCGTTTGAGCGGCTGATGAACCAACTGCGAGCAAGGCGGCGAGCGCGCACACGAGCGCGCGATGCGGCATCGATGACATGGCAGGCTCCGATCGGCTCGCGGAAATCGCTCGAGGGTCGGTCGAGCGCGGCGGCGCGCGAATGCGCACGGACGATAGTCTACTTCTTTTCGAGGTTCTGGGACAACATCAATGCGTTTCCGTCCGGGTCGAAAAACGTGGCCAGCCGAACGAGCCCGGGAATTTCGCGCGTCGGCCCGTCGAAACGCACCTTGTGTGATTCGAGCCGCGCGCGTGCGGCGTCGATGTCAGTGATGCCAAATACGGGCACGCACCCGCCGGCGGTCTTGGCCGATTCGACCTCGCTCAGGCCAATATTGACGCCCGCGGTTTCGGTGGCGAGCTCGCACCAACCAATTTCGGCCACGTCGTACAGCAGCTTGAGACCCAGCAGATCGGTGTACCACTGCGCGGTTTTCTTGCGATCACGGACTTGAAATGTCAGCGTGAGACCTTGATCGAATCCCATCGGCGACGGCATGAGTCGACTCCTTTTTTCGAGATGGACGGGTTGCGAGAAAGTGTATCAGCTATAAAATGTATGTCAAGTGGGGTTAGGGGTCCAGGGTTCAGCAAGAAGGGTCCGGTCCGCCAGTTCCCGAACCAGGAACCCCAAACCCGGAATCCTACGGACCATGAACAACGCGAGCATCGAGAACCTGATTACTCTTTTCCACCGCCGCTGGGCCGTGCCTGTGTTGGCCGAGCTCGCACGCCGCGATGGTGCAAAATTCGTGACGCTCACACACACCCTTCAGGCGAGCCCCGCCGCCGTGCGTCAGACACTTGATTCGTTGATCGATCTCGGCTGGGTGATGCGCAATCCCGGTCACGGTCACCCGCTGCGGCCCGAATACATCCTCACTCCCGGCGGCGCGGCGATGGGTGAGCGGTGCGTGCGCATCGACGGGCGGCTGCGACGCTTACAGATCGAGGCAATCGCGCTGAAGAAATGGTCGATGCCGGTACTCTATGTGGTGAGCACCGGCGCGAGGCGTTTCACCGATATCGCCGCAGCGCTGGGCAGCGCGACCGATCGCGCGGTCGCGCTCTCGCTGAAGGATTTGAGCAGTTCAGACCTGGTTTCCCGCCGCGTGACGCCCGAGTTTCCGCCCGCGACCGCATACCTGCCTACGCCGCGCGGCGGACGGCTGGCTGAATTGCTCATGCCGTGATGCGCGAATCACTGCAACACGCGATTCCCGACGAACGTTCGTCGCTCGCCGTGAATCCCAGATCACTGAACCCCGAACCCTGCGTCCGCCGCACCCTACTGAATCACAAACGTCGTCGAGAATGGCGTCACGATCCGCGGCCCGGTTTCGATGACCAAATCACCGTCGAGCCGATAGGTGCCGACCGGCAGCGTGTCGTACGTGACCGTCGCCGAAATTCGGATTCGCCCGCGGCGCAGCGCGTCGAACACGCCCGTGAAAAATTGCTGCATCGCAACCGGGTCGGCCGGCACACCCGCTTCGTGAAACGCGCCGCCCGTGCGGCGCGCGACGTTCTGAAGCTCGGCGAAATTCAGTTCCGGGCCCAGTCCGACAATGAACACCGGGCGTTCGCCGACCTGACCCACGCATGTGATCAGGTCGTCCGACGTCACACCATTACTTGAATTGTCCTCGCCGTCGGTCAGCAGAATGAGCGCCGCATCGGGCCGCTTGTTCATCTTGATGCCGCAAGCGTCATTGGCCGCCGACAGCCAGAGCGGCGTTCCGCCGATCGAGTCGAGTTCGTCGAGCGCCTCGGTGAGGTCGAACGAGTTATTCGTCCAATCGACGAGCAGTTGCGACGCGCTCATCCCCGCCGAAGCGGGGATGCCTGCGCTGAAGCGCAGGAAGCACGCCTCATCTTGCGTCGACATGAGCGAGAAAAACGCTTCGCCGCCCGCCCGCCGCCCGAGCGCCGACGGATCGTTCCACACCATGCTGCCCGTATCGTCAAAGTCGAGAACGGCGTTGATCGCGGGAGTGCCTTCGACGATTTCGATGCCGCCGACGCTGCCATCGGCCGGGCTGGTCGTGCCGCTCGGCACGCGGGTCACCGAGCAATTTTCGAGCGTGACCTGCTGCGGCATCAGCCCAAGCAATACGACCTGACCGCGCGGGTTGTAGGGCACGACACTAATAATCAAGTCTGCCGACGTCGGCGTGCTCTCGACCGACGAACCGAGCAGCGTCACGTTGCTAACGTTCACCGGGCGCACCAGCACAAGCACCCGATCAGCGTACAACTCGCCGCTGGGCGTCGTCACGTTCACCGCGAATTCGAGCAGCCGCAGGCGATCAACGATCGGTGCGGTAAATCGCGCGTCGATCTGGTTCGCGTCGAGCAAATCGACAGCGACGCCGGTGGTATCGGTTTGCGACCACGCATATTGCAA
>JBJXFK010000152.1:0-10593 GCA_046155505.1 Phycisphaerae bacterium | reverse complement strand
GGCGGTGAGCGTAACAAAGTACTTTTTGACCATGCTGGGCCTCCCTGCCCGCGGCGGGGAATCCGCCACGGCGACAAGGATGACCGCATCCACTCGTCAATTCAAGCCGGACGGAGCACTAGGCACTAACCACTACACCCCGTACATCGCCCGAAACTTCCCATTCAGATACCGCACAAACGGCTCGTGCGAGAGTTCCTGTCCCGTGACGATTTTGAGCAGCTCGCCCGCGCGGTAGCGCGTGCCATGCTTGTGAATCTTCGCCCGCAGCCACTCGCGCAGCGGCAGCAGATCGCCGCCAGCGATCCGCTCGCTCAGGTCCGGCATTTCCTTGCCCGCCTGATCCCAGAATTGTGCCGCATACAGATTTCCCAGCGAATACGTCGGGAAATAGCCGAACGTGCCCTGGCTCCAATGAATGTCCTGCAAGCAGCCGCGGGCATCGTCCGGCGGCGTGATGCCCAGCAACTCTTTCATGCCGTCGTTCCACGCGGCGGGCACGTCACTGACCGCCAGCTCGCCGCGAACGAGCCGACGTTCCAGCCCGAATCGCAGAATGATGTGCAGGGCGTAGGTCACTTCGTCCGCCTCGACGCGAATGAACGAAGGCCGCACGGCGTTGATCGCGAAGAGCCATTGATCGAGCGTCACGTCGGCATACGCCGGCACGTCGGCTTGCAAAACCGGATAGAAATGCTGCCAGAACTCGCGGCTGCGCCCGACGAGATTTTCCCACATGCGCGATTGCGACTCGTGAATGCCGAGCGAAGTGGCCCGCGCCATCGGCGTGCCGATGTGCGCGTGATCGTATCCCTGCTCATACAGGCCGTGGCCGGTCTCGTGCAGAATGCCGAACAAAGACGACGGCAGGAACGATTCGTTGTATCGATTGGTGAGCCGCACGTCGCGCGCGGTAAAGCCGCTGCAAAACGGATGCGTGGTGGTGTCGATGCGGCCCGCTTCGAGATCAAAGCCGAGCGCGGCGACCAGCTTGCGGTTGAAGGCCTGCTGCTGGGCCAGCGGAGCGGGGCGATCGAGCACGCGCAGGTCGGGCTGCCTGGGCGATCGCGCGATCGCGGCGACCAGCGGCACCAATGCAGCTTTCAACTGTTCAAACACCGCGTGCACGTCGGCCGCTCGCGCGCCCGGCTCGAACTCATCCATGAGCGCGTCATACGGCTCGGTTTTCCAGCCGACGCGATCGGCGATTTCGCGTTTGATGTCGATCAGTTTTTGAAGGTGCGGCGCGAACGTGGCGAAGTTTGATGTCTTTCGCGCGCCGGCCCATGCGTCTTTGGCGAGCGCGCCGGTGCGGGCGAGATCCTGCACAAGCTGCTTGGGCAGCTTCTGTGCCCGATCGAACTCACGCCGCGTTTCACGGATATTTGTTGTGACAACCGGGTCGGGGTCGCGCTCAGCTTCGACCTTGATCAACAGGTTGCCCAGCTCGTCAGAGGTCAACCGATCGTGAATCACGCCGGCGATGAAGGCCGACTGATTGGCGCGATCCTCGGCCCCCTTGGGCGGCATCTGCGTTTCCTGATCCCAGTCGAGCAGCGCGTCGAGCGCGCGGGCCGCGTGCAACTCGCGCACGCGGGTGATGAATGTCGCGTATGTATCGGTCGGCATAAATGCTCCAATTATCCAAACAAGCACGGACCCGCGATCCGAACCCCGAGCGCCAGCGAGCGGGGTAACGTGCGGAGCGTGAAGAGTAGCGAGTATCGAATAGCGCGTTCAGACGAACCCGCTCTTCCGCAACTCGCTTCTCGATATTCGTTACTCGCTACTCAACCCACACGACCCCGCTCGCTCGCGCTCGGGGTTCGGATGGTCCCGTTCACTCGCTTGCGCTTCGCGTTCGGACCAGGCACAAGGCTACGCACCCACCGGCCGCCGCGCGATCGTCTGATGCCGAATCTTGTCTTGCAGCCGCATGAGTCCTTCCAACAAAGACTCCGGTCGCGGCGGGCATCCTGGCACATAAATATCGACCGGCACGACCAGATCAACGCCTTTCACGACGTGATAGCCATGCTTGAAGTAGGGTCCGCCGCCGATCGTGCAGGCACCCATCGCCATGACGTATTTCGGCTCTGGCATCTGGTTATAAAGCCGTCGCACGCGGTCGGCCATTTTGTACGTCACGGTGCCGGCGACGATCATCAGGTCGGCCTGCCGCGGCGTGCCGCGAAATGCGCCCGCACCGAACCGATCGATGTCGAAGCGAGCCGCCCCGGTCGCCATCATCTCGATCGCGCAGCAGGCAATGCCGAACGTCAGCGGCCACACGCTGCCCGCGCGGGCCCAGTTTAGCGCCCAATCGAGACTGGTGACGATGAGGTTGTCTTCGAAGCGGTTTTCAATCCACGGCATCGCGACCGTCCACCCTTTCGCGCAGTGCCGAGATTGTAGCGATCTAGCGCGCATGACGTGCGCAGCGCGACCGTGGAAAGCATCGGCCTCCGGCCGGTGAGGCCGCTTCGGCACCGGCCGGAGGCCGATGCTCCCCGCGCGACTCGTCAGCCGAACGCCCTATTTTAACCGAGCGATAATTCGATCAATCCTTGCCCGCTTCGCGATCGAGCACGAGGAAGTGATACACAATCGCACCAAACACCGCGCCGGCGACCGGGCCGACGCCATAGGCCAGCCACGCCGTCTCCCAGAATTCCGGCTCGGACATGAAGCCCGTGCCCAGCACGCGGGCGGGGTTCATCGCCGCTCCGGTGAGCGGGCCGGCGAGGAAGATGTTGGCCGCGACAGTCAGACCGATGCCGAATCCGCCGACATTGGGATGGCGCGGATCGACGGCTGTCCCAAAAATGGCGAACACCAGCAAGAACGTGATGACCGCCTCGATCACTGCGGCCCGTTGCGCGGCGCTCCAGCGCTGCTCGGCCGTCGGGCGCAGCGGCGGCACATGGATGGCGACTTCAACTTCGCCGGTCGTCGGCTGCGAGCCGGCCTGGCTCGATTCGGTCGGCGTGATCGCCACGGCGGGCGGCGACTCGATCTCATTCAGCGCGACGACATTGATCGTCGGCGTGCCGCACTTGGTCTTGGCGACCACGTCCACGCCTTCGGGCGTGGACGTATTCTTGAACATCACCGCACCGAGCAGATAGCCGGCGAGCATACCGCCGATCACCTGCGCGACAATGTACGCCGTCGCGCGGCCAGGGCTGCAGCGTCCGACGATCATCATCGCGATCGTGACGGCCGGGTTGATGTGTCCGCCTGAGACGTTCATGGTCGCGGTCACGACAATCGACAGGATCAGGCCGTGCGCCAGCGCGATGGCGACAATGCCTCCGCCCTCAGCGCCCATGATCGCACTGGCCATGATCGATCCGCCGCCGACCAGGCAGAGAGCAAATGTGCCGATGAGTTCCGCAACGCAAGCCTTGGTAATGGTCATCGTTCGTTTCCTCGCCGAATTGCCGAATCGCTGTGCCAGAGATGCCTAGCACGAATCATGCCGCGCCAAGTCGGACGCAGAGCATACGATGCATCGCCGCGCGCGGCAAACGCGCGCCGGGAGACCGGTCTCCGACCGGTCTTTCTATCGCAATTTGATCGCATTGAAGAAAGACCGGTCAGAGACCGGTCCCCCAGCGCTACGGCATCAGTCGATGCACGCGCTCGTCGCCGCGGCTCGCCAGCGTCGGCATCTCATCGCCGTGATAGCGCGCCAGATCGATCGGAAACAGCGGCTTGCCGCGCGGGTCGGTGACACGCCCGCCGACCTCGGTCACCATCAGCGCGCCAGCCGCGATGTCCCACAGTTTGCAATTGTTCATATAGGTCGCGTCGATTCCGCCCATCGCGACGTAGACCAGATGCAGCGTGCCCGAACCGAGGCTGCGCACCACGCTCGTTTCCAGCAGTTTGCGCACAAACGCGCCGCTGTCGCTGCGCCAGGCGCTCGGTATCGCGATCACCGGCATCAGGCTGCGCATCGCTCGTGCATTGGCCGCATCGTCGACGGCGTGCTTCTTGTCGCGCGGGGCGAGTGTGCGCAGTCGCTTGCCGTCGCGCGTCACGCCTTTTCCCAGCGCCGCCGAGAACATCACGCCGCCGATCGGCTCATAGATCGCGCCGACGATCGGCGTTCCGCCCAGCATCGCCGCCACGCTGCATGTGAACATCGGCACGCCGCGAATGAAATTGCGCGTCCCGTCGATCGGGTCGATGACCCAGACGATCTGCGTCGCCTCGTCGAACGTCTTGCCACGTTTGGCGTCGACGCCTTCGAGGCCCGCTTCTTCGCCGATGAACAAGTCGCGCGGCCGCGCGGTTTTAATGTGTCGAATGACCGCCCGCTGAGCGGCTTCGTCGATCTGCGTGACTTCGCTGTGATCCTCTTTGATGCGAATCGACAGGCGTCGGCCGAATGCCTTGCGGGCCACCTCGCCTCCGGCGAATGCGGCCGATTCGGCCAGTTTTCGAAGCTCTCGCAGCAATGCGCCGGGAAGCCGAACCTCGTTGCTCATGCCGCTTCGCCCCAAACCCTTCGATTTATCTCGAACGCTTGCCGCCCTGATTCGGCTTCTGGCCCGCGCCCCGATTCTTTTCCTCACGCGAGACCGAATCGGCCTGCTTTTGCAGCTCTTCCATCCGCGCCGTCATCTGCTTCATGAGCTTTCCGAAAAATCCCGGACGCCTCGGCGGTTCCGGCTTGTCGCCGCGCAGCGCCTTCTGCCGCTTTTCCTCTTCGAGCTGTCGCCGGATGATCAGCGATTCGCAAATGCCGAATACGTTGGTCGCCAGCCAATAGAGATTCAGCCCCGCCGGCATGTAATAGAACATGAGCGGGAACATGAAGCACATCATGTAGGCCACGATCTGCTGCTGCTTCATCTGCTCTTCGAACGAGTTGACCGCGTGCGAGCCGGCCTCCTCGGCCGCCTTGCGGCGTTCGGCCATCTGCGGCTTGGGCATGTATTTTTGTTGCAGGTACATGCTCACGCCCATGACGAGCGGCAGCACGTTGAAACTCGGAATGTCGCGGAAAATCGTGCCGATCCACGGCAGCCAGCCGAGCAGCGGAATCGTGATCGGTGCCGAAAACGCGATCAGTGCATCGGGCGACGACAAGTCGCGAATCCACCAGCCGTCAAACACCGCATGCCGCAACTGCACGTCGGTGTTCATCGCCTGCCACAGCGCGATCAGAATCGGCATTTGCAGCATCGCCGGCAGCATGCCGAGCATCGGAGCGGCGGGGTTCACGCCATTCTCGGCGAAGACCTTCATCTGTTCCTGCTGCTGCTTGGCCAGATCGTCCTTGTACTTGGCCTTCACCTCGTCGAGGCGCGGCTGCACTCTAACCATCGACTCCTGAAACTTGTACATCGCCCGCTGCTGGAACCGGGCGAGCGGATGCAGCACCGTGCGCACGATCACCACCATGATCATGATCGCGATGCCGTAGTTGCGCACGACGAAGTAGATCGAATCGAGCATCCACTGCATGATCGACGTCAGCCACGCAAACGTGCAGCAACAGGTGATGTCGGCGTCCTGGGCGATGACATAGCCAATGCCGTTGCGTTCGCCGAACGACGGATCGACGCTGCTCAGCAGATCGGTGCCCTTGGGCCCGGCGTAGATTTGGAATCGATACTCAAGCTGCGTTTTGGGCGGCAGCTCCGCGGGCTTGGTCGCGAGCTGTACGCGATAGTCGCCCGGATCGTGGTGCGGATCAATTTCCGGCGCGATCAGGTCGCCCTTCGCCCCGCCGATGACGTTCGCGGTCTTGCCGGTCGCGTCGATCGGTCGTGTGAACACGCCGAAATATTTGTTGGTCAGCGCCGTCCAGACGAAATAGCCGTCCGCCGCCGACGCGAGCAAGCCCACTTCGCCCTTCGAGAGGTCGGCCCGCGTCTTGGTCTTGAGCTCCGCCGTGCCGTCGCCCGCGCGAAACAGCGCGACCAGCCGCCGGGTTGGGTAATAGCGACCCTCTTCGGGAAAGCCGATCGGGCCGTATTGATTCAGGATCACGCGGTGCGGAATCGCGCCCACGTTCTCGACTCGCATCACGATGTCCGCCAGCGGCTTGGTCGGCGTAATGCGATATTCCTTCGTCACACGCAGCAATTCACCCTCGGGCGATTGCAGCGTCGTCCAGAACCGCGCGGTGCGATCGTCCACCCGCTCGGCGTGCCAAATGAGCTTGTCGAGCGCCCGGCTGGCCTGTCCACTCGACCCAAACCAGATCGTCGCTGTGCTAAATGAAAAATGCTCCTGCCCCTCGTGCAAAATGGGGCGCAGCAGATGCAGCGGGTCGTTGCCGTCGGCGGTCTCGCGATAGACGAATTTTGACTTACCGGGCTTGAGCGTGGTGAGCCGCAGGTCCGTGACCGCGGCGCCGCGCGGGCTGAGCACGAGCCGCAGACCGTCGTCACTTCCGCCGATGGTGATCGGGTCAGTGCTCGTGCCGGCGGTGAAGGTGTAGTTGCTGGAACTCGCGACGGGCTGCGACGTGCCGTCCGCGGAGGTCATCGACGGCGTGCCGCTCATCGATCCGTCGCCGAGGCCGGCATCGCTGTCCTGCGTGGAAACGGGGCCAACGGGAGCGGGCGGGGTCAGCGTGGGGGCGATAAACTTGGTGTACACGAACATGTACGCAAAGTAGACCGCGAGCGCGACAATGATCCCGGTCAGAAGGTTGCGATTTTCCATGCAGCCAAGCTCGCCCACGCCGCCCGCGCGGATCGCCGCCGGCGACTTCCATTCGCCCGCCACCCCGATCGCGCCGACCGACCCAACGGCAGTCCCGCAGTGTAGACGATTTGGGACGGGTCGCAAAACCGTGCGTTGCGGCTTTGAGTGGGTCAAGCATGCTGCGCGGCTGAGTCGCGCAAGCGATGCGTACGGTCAGCAATTCCCGCACCGCCCAACGAAGAGCAACCACCGGTTTCGGGGATTGAATAGCCGACCAAACCGCGGGCCAGTGCGGAGATGCAGGCACCGGCCCGGGTCGGTCGAATTCAGAATATGGCGGGACTAACCCGCGATCGCCACCGGCGTCGGCGTCGGCACCACGATCTTGCGGCGTGGCTGAAACAGCCGATCGTCCAGCCCACGTCGCGAGAGATACGCCGCCATCTCGCCGATCGATTCGATGCACGCCAGGTCGTCATGCGTGTCGGTGCCGATCGAGACGCTTACCCGATGCTTGGGCAGCAGGTTGTACCAGTCGTCACCCTCGGGCAACGGCGAGTAGCGGGCGTTGTACTCATAGAAGATGCGCGCATTGGCTAGCGTGCGCACCACTTGATCGAGCGAGGTCGTGGGCATCGCGGTGGGCACATCGACGTGCGCCAAACCGATGGGACACGGCCACTTGCGCGCCTTGTTGGCGAGCTGTGTCAGGCCGGCCCAGTCCACATGCTGGAACAAGACATAGTCGAAGCCGTCCAGCATGGCCGGAATGGCGTCGATGAATGCCCTGTTGCGCAGCCAGCTAATCTCGCACCCGATCAACACGTCCAGTCGGTCGGCCCAGCGCTCGCGGGCCTCTTTCACCTGCTCGACATACGAGCGTACCTCGCCGGCGAAGATCCGTTCGAAATCACTCGGATCGCTCGGCGCCCTTGAAGAGGGAGTAATAAAGAGATGGTCACTGACCCCGATTCCGTCCACTTCCACGCCATCCACTGACAGATGCGCGTCACACAATTCATCGATTGTGTACGCGCCGTCAGAAAACGGCGTGTGATTGTGGAGGTTGTAAATGAGACGCCCCATGGCCCACTGGCCCTTTCATGGCACACCTCCGCCTGACGATTTGCCTTGCCGGTAAAAGGACGGATCGCCTGCGGAAACGCTACGAACAGGATATAAAAAACCGGCTCCGAAATAGACATGTTGGCGCTCCAATGCGAGTTCTCATCCAGCGATGCGCATACGAAAAATAATCACACAAAGCCGACGAACCGTTCGCGCAGCGCGATCGCCGAAGGAACGGGGCGAACTCTCAGACTCGATTCAATCAAACGCCGACGGAAGACATGATCCGTGTCGGCGCTCCTCTCTCAAGATGACGTGAGTGTACCAAGTCGAACTCGGGTTGAGAAGTCTCTTTCAAAATCTTGCGATTGACGTTGCGGCGCGCCTGTTGAGCCTGAAACTTCGAGTCGCCGAGACACCGGGCACCAGACTCGGGCGGCTGGCAGCGAGAGGCGAACAGCCGAACATGTTGCAAGCAAACTCACGGCGGCCTGGCGGCGGAGCGGGCGAACGAAAGTGTGCACGAATTTTGAATTTTCGATGAACCGCCGCCGATTGGGGTCGTAAGCAGAGTGAATCCTCCTCCAAAACCCGTGAGTGTTCTCTCTCCAAACCCCTCGCCGCCCCCGGAAACGGGATCGGCGGGGGGTTTTTGTTGGTACCAATCCGAAAAATGCGCGGACAGCCGAATTATGGGACCGGGCCGCGCCCTACCGCCTGAACCCCGAACCCCGAACCCTCCCCACTTTCCACTTTGCACTCTTCGCCCATCGGCGGCTACATTCGCATCGTGCCCAAACCGCAGCCCAACTCGCCCGACGCCGAGCCGCAGTTCGCCGCCGACGGCATGCCCGCCGACGCTGCCAGCCTCACCCCCGCCATGCGGCAGTACGTCGAGCAAAAGCGACAGGTGCAGGACGCGATCCTGCTCTTCCGCATGGGCGACTTCTACGAACTGTTCTACGAAGACGCCAAAGTGGCGGCCAAGCTGCTCGGCATCACGCTCACGAGTCGCGACACTGGCCGAACGCCGCTGGCGGGGATCCCGTATCACGCGCTCGACGGCTACCTGGCCAAGCTCGTGGCCGCCGGCAAGAAGGTCGCGATCAGCGAGCAGATCGAGGACGCCGCCGCGGCCAAGGGCGTGATCCAGCGCAGCGTCGTCCGCATCGTCACGCCGGGCACGCTCACCGAAGACAGCCTGCTCGACCGCTCGCGGGCCAACACGCTGGCCGCCGTCTGGCGCGATGGGCAACAGTCGGCCGGCATCGCAGCGCTGGAACTTTCGACCGGCGAGTTCACGATCCACCTGTGCGATGAGACGCGCGTGATTGATGAGCTGATTCGAGCCGCACCGGCCGAAGTGCTGTTGCCCGAGTCGCGCGGCGTCGGTCGCGATCCGCTGGAACTCGACATCGGGCAGCGCGTCGGCGCGTCGGTTACCTATCGCACAGCGGCGGATTTCAGCGCGCACCGGGCCGAGCAGGTGTTGCTGCGACAGTTCGAGACGCGCTCGTTGGCAGGATTCGGCTTCGAACGCGTCGATGCGGCGCTTCAGGCGGCGGGGGCGCTGGTCGCCTATGCGATCGAAACGCAAAAAGGCGCAGTGCAGCACATTCGCGCGCCGCGCCGGCGACCGCTCGAACAATTCGTGGTGCTCGACGCAGTCACACTGCGCTCGCTCGAAGTCGAACGCACGATGCGCGGCAGCGGACGCGACGGCAGCCTGCTCGGCGCGGTCGATTACACCAGCAACCCGATGGGCGCGCGGCTGCTGCGCGCGTGGCTCTGCTATCCGCTGCGCGATGTCGCCGCGATCGAGCATCGCCAGCACATGATCGAAGTCTTGCGCGGCGACGCACCGACGCGCAAGCTGCTGCGTGATTCGCTGCGGGCGATGGGCGATCTGGAACGCATGATCGGTCGATTGGGCGTGTTTCGCATCACGCCGCGCGATTTGCGGCTTCTGGGCACCGGGCTATCAGAGCTCCCTGCGATTCGGCAGGCGCTCCGCGCGCTGCACACGCCCGCGACGCAAGAACTTCTCGAACCGCTCGATGGGTTGGATGAGATCGCGGGGCGGCTCTGCGCAGCGCTGCGTGCCGACGCACCGACAACCGTCAAAGAAGGCGGCATTTTTCAGCAGGGCACAAGTCCCGAGTTGGATCGACTGCACGCACTCACGCGCGACGGCGAGCGCTGGCTGGTCGAGTATCAGGCCGCCGAGCAGCAGCGAACGGGCATCCCGTCGCTGAAAGTCGCGTTCAATTCGGTGTTTGGCTATTACATCGAAATCACCAACACGCATCGCGACCGCGTGCCCGCCGGCTACGTGCGGCGACAGACGGTCAAAAACGCCGAGCGTTACATCACAGACGAATTGAAGAAGCATGAGCAAGAGGTTTTGACCGCCGAGACGCGGGCGAGCGAGCTTGAACATCAGATGTTTCTGCAACTGCGCGACGAGGCGGCGCGATCGATCGCGCGGGTGCAGTCGGCCTGCGCGGCGCTGGCCCAGCTCGACGTGCTGTGCGGCTGGGCCGAGCTCGCACAAAAGCGCAGCTACGTGCGGCCCGAATTCGTGGCCGAGCCGCTATTGGAAATCGACGAAGGCCGCCATCCGGTGGTGGAGCAGGTGCTCGAAGACCAGTTCGTGCCGAACGACACGCGGCTCGATGCGACCGGCAAATCGCTGGCGCTGATCACCGGGCCGAACATGGCCGGCAAGAGCACATACATTCGTCAGGTCGCGACGCTGGCACTGCTCGCACACTGCGGCTGCTTTGTGCCCGCGCGGCGGATGCAAATCGGCGTCGTTGATCGCATTTTCACGCGCGTCGGCGCGAGCGACGAACT
>JBJXFK010000150.1:0-3547 GCA_046155505.1 Phycisphaerae bacterium | reverse complement strand
TGCCTTTACCGCCGACGAGCGGGCGAAGCGATCCACGCCAGTCCTCTGGGTCTACCACTATTGGGACACCGCAGGCGATGTGACACCGATCGGGCGCGATGACATTCGTGCGGCGGCGGAGCGACTGGCGGCGGCGTTTGAGGAATCGGGGACGACGAATTCGCCGTCGGCAACTCCGCAGGCGACGGCTCGGGCGATGGAATTGCAGGCGCGCTGACGCGTGCAAATGTTGCTCGAATGGTCGCACTTTGGCATCGATTCGTTCGAATGGACAAAGACAGAACAACGCTTCTGATTGATGGCGACGATCTCGTATGCCGTTCGCCGTCCGCTGAAATCTGGCGGCTGCCGATCGAACGCATTCGGCTGATCGGCGAGGACACGGATCAAAATGGGCCGTTCGCCGACGACTATTGGTACACTTTTGCGGCTGCCGCCGACGATTGGTATATCGCGACTTTTTACGCGGACGGGCGCGACGCGGCGCTGGCTGAGTTGGGGCGGCGTTTCGGTGTAACGTTCCGAAACACCCTTATCGGCTCGACCGATTTCGCCAGTAACATCCTCTATCCGCCCGAGCTTGCGGGCCAACCTCTGCTGAACTACACCAAGGTGCCGCGCAAGAATTTCTTCAGCGCGCTCTTCTTTGGACTGATTGGGATGCCGTTCCGTGTTCAGAGTGACCCGACCGAGCAGGTGATGGAGTACCTTCGTGGGGCGGGTTGAATCGGTACGCCGGGGCTGTCTCGATCGTTCAGATGCGCGGCGACAACGAAACATAGTGCAAAATGCCCCTTGCGTTGCATCGCTGCCGACTCAAGGGCGAACTTCAAATGCGAATATGAGCGTTTGCATGCGTGGGAGCACGGTAAGGCGATGACGCAAGCCGGCTTGACGACAAAGCACACGCCGTGGATTCACGTCCTCGCCGCGCCGATGCCCGACACGCGTCAATCGCCGTCGCAAATTTGGCCGGTCGCGCACGAGGACGCCCGGCGCGTGCTCGTCCGCTATCTCCGCGGATCGGCGGTACGAGATACACACGCCCTGTTTTCCGAATACAGCGCGGCGATGCAATTCCCGTACTACTTCGGCCGTAATTGGGATGCCTTCAACGACTGCCTCTGCGACCTGTCGTGGCTGCTCTACGAATGGTTTGACGGTCGAGGTGAAGTCGTCCCGGCGGCGATCATCACGATCATGCTCGACGCAGACGACGTGCTGCCGGACGATCCCGCGGCCTTCCGCACATGGGTGGAACTTCTGCACGACGCGGGCGAGTCCTGGTTACACCCCGAGTCGTCGAACTCGAACCGGCCGCCGGTCGTTTTCCGTACCATCCTGCAAACCGGCAAGGACGCGGCCGCACTGCTGGATCGGCTTAGAGCCGCGGGGCAACCGTTCAACTTATTCGATCTCGCGAATACTCGCTGAGCAAAGTGGCCGAAATACCTTGGCTTCGCTCGACTATGCTATCTACGTGCGGCACACTCCGAGTGAACAATAGACGCCGTACTTGCGAGCTCCCGCGTGCAGCCGCCAACGAACTCATTCTCACACTTCCTGCCGATTTCGATCGCCATGGCCTTCGCGTTCGCCCTCGCCTTCGTGCTTGTGGTCGCAGTCGAAGGCGAAATTGAGGTCAGAATGTCACTGGATGAGGTATCGAGAGTCTTCGTCGGCGCGTGTTTTGCGGCGTTGATCTGTGGTCTACTTGCGTGGCCGCTGCTTTGGCGGTTCTTGCGGAGATCCGACCTCTACGAGGCCGTACCATGTGTCGCGATCGGCACCATCGTTTGCATCGCGATCTCGACTCCATACTCGTCGATGCCGGGCTTTCCGGGCGCGTTCGTGTGGCTCGTCCTGACAAGTGCGGCGGCGCGAAAGTTTTGCAGAAAACTGCCTTGGCCCGGGCATTGCGCCAAGTGCGGCTACGATCTGAGTGGGACCTTAGCCGCAGGCATTCAGCGCTGCCCGGAATGCGGGGCGAGTGAACGCGTCGCGGGGCCACGCGCGTAGCGAGACGAGCAAATGAGCGAACCCAAGCCCACACTGCTCATCGACGGCGCAGATCTTGTCTATCGCTCACCATCCATCGAACTCTGGCGGCTGCCGATCGAACGCATCCGGCTGATCGGCGAGGCCACCGATCAAAACGGGCCGTTCGCCGACGACTATTGGTACTGGTTCGCTCCCGCCGCAGATGATTGGTACGAGGCTTCATTCTATTCAGAAGGGCGTGACACCGTTTTCGGCGAACTCGAACGCCGCTTCGGCGCGACGTTCCCGCACGCCCTCATGGGGTCAACCGACTTCGCCAGCAACATCCTCTATCCGCCCGAACTCGCCGGCCGACCGCTGCTGCGCTACGAAAAAGTGCCGCACAGAGGCTTCCTCAAGGCGCTGCTGCTCGGCATGATTGGTATGCCGTTCAGTGTGCGTCAGGAAGCGACCGAGCAGGTAATGCAGTTCTTGCGAGAGCGACCTTGAGACGGCGGAGTCCAAGATGCTCAGGCTGAGTACAGCATGAGCCTGCCCCACGAGACCCGATCGGCCAAATGTCAAATGTACTTGACATGTCGGCAACGTCGCGTATACTTGACACGGTGTCGCGAATAGATGACATCTCGGCCGCGGGAGTATGTTGACATGAGTGCATCGTTTGAAGAAAAAAGCGTCTGGATTCAGCTTGTGGGAACCGTCGTCGCGCTTGGTGCTTACTTCGGCGTCGCCGCGAACATGTACGCGGCGGGTGTCATGGCACTACCGGCGTACGCGGCGCTGTTTTCGGTCGCGGTCGTGTTTCTGGTCGCGCTACTTATCGCCGGCTTTGTCGTCGCCGCGCTTTCGAGCCGCCGCGAGACGCGCGACGAACGCGATCGGTTGATCGCGTGGCGCGCGGAGCACAATTCGTCCTGGCTGCTGGCCACCGGCGTCTTTGGCGCGATTGTCGGCATGCTTTTCTCGCTCGAACCCGTTTGGATCGCGCACCTGCTGTTGATGTCGCTCTTCGCGTCCGAAGTGCTGGGGTTCGTGCTGCAACTCATCTACTACCGACGTGGGATGTGACCATGGCACGGACGAAAGTGAATATCCAGAATCAGATTCGCACGTTGCGATTCGCCAAAGGCGAGATGACGCAGCAAGAGCTCGCCGATCGGGTCGGCGTCAGTCGCCAGACGATCAACGCCATCGAGGGTGGCAAGTATTCGCCGTCGCTGGAGGTGGCCTTTCAAATTGCGACAACCCTCGAAAAGCCGCTCGATGCGGTGTTTCAATGTGTGATCAGGAAGAAGTAGGCGCGGTCAATACTGTCGGCGTTGCCGCGCGGTCGGAATCGCGAGCTGGGCGCGATACTTGGCCACTGTGCGGCGCTTGATGTATACGCCCTCGACCGCGAGCTTGTCGACGATCAGATCGTCGCTCAGCGGATCGGACTTGTTTTCACTATCGACGATTTCCTGCACCTTGGCCTTGATGCTGTCCCAGCCCAGCGCTTCGCCGTCGTCCGACTCGATGCCGCCGGTGAAAAAGCGACGCAGCGGAA
>JBJXFK010000144.1:0-41147 GCA_046155505.1 Phycisphaerae bacterium | reverse complement strand
CGAAGCGCGGATCGCAGGCGGTGCTCTCGCTTCGCACGGCGTGGCTCAACGGCGACTGGGACCGCGTCTGGGCCGCAAAGCCGCTGGCAGCGGCGTGAAAAGCACCCACAAACATGACGCCGACCCGCGCGTGGAGCAATGGAGCACCGCGGCCCCCCTCGGTTCATGTAGAGCAGCCGCCCTCGGCTGCGAACCTGCGCCCTCGGCTGCGATCTTGCGCCGCGCGGCCGCGACCTTTGGCTCCGCCCGCGTGCGATCAAAATTCGCGGACCCACCCCACCAACGTGACCCCGTCGCCGCTCGCGTGTACAAAACGGTACGCCGCAGGAGAACTGCCATGCGCATCCGCTTTGCCGCATCCTTATGCCTGGTCGTCGCCATCGCCGTCGGCTGCGAAAACCCCAGCCCCGGCGTCACCGCGACGCAACCCAAATCCGCCGACACCCAGGACGCAGACGCGAAGGCCGCGAGGCCCCAACCCACCTCTCGACCCAGCAGCGGCCCCGCGACGACCCAATCGACCGCGACCACCAAACCCGCCGTCGATGCGGACGACCCTAAGCTCCCGCCCTACATCAAAATCCTCGAACGCAGCGGCCCCGGCCCGGCGCGCATCGAAGTGACCGTCGACGGCGACCAACGCATCACGCTGAAAACGACGAACGTCGCCAAGTTCCGCATCACGCGCAAGGAATCGCCGCTGGCCAAAGACCGCAGCGTAGCGCTGCGCATCGACAGCGTCGGCGTCGAGTGGACCCGCGCGCGCCAGACGCTCATCCTGCAACGCACCGCGACCGGCGACTGGCTCAGCGAGGAAGAAGTCGAGACAAAGCCGTGAGCGACGCCGCTTCGCGTTATGTCTCGCGCGGCGGCGAAAAGCTGGCCGCGGCGATCGAGCGATTCGCAATCGACGTACGCGGCCTGACCGCGTGCGATTTCGGCAGCCACGCGGGCGGGTTTGTCGATTGCCTGTTGCAGCACGGGGCGGCCCGCGTATACGCCGTCGATCCGGGCTATGGCGTGCTTGACTATCGCCTGCGAAAAGACCCGCGCGTGGTCGTACACGAACGTACGAACGCACTGCGATTCATCTGTCCCGAGCCGTGCGACATCGTGAGCATCGATGTCGGCTGGACGGCGCAGCGCATGATCCTGCCCGCGGCGCAGCGCGCGCTGAAACCCGGCGGGCGCGTGATCTCGCTCATCAAGCCGCACTACGAAGCGGGGCCGGCACAACTCGACGGAGGCGTGCTGCCGCGCGAGCGATTGCCGGAGGTGCTTGCGCGTTGTCGCACCGACATCGCACAACTCGGCTGGACCATCCTGAACGAAACCGAAAGCCCGATCACGGGGCACGGCGGGAACGTTGAGTTTCTATGGCTGCTGCGACGCTAGGCGGTGAATGCAGAATGAAGAATGCAGAATGCAGAAGGCCACGCGTCGCATGTGGGTCGATCCTCGGTTCTTGGTCTTCGTTCTGCATTCTTCATTCTGCATTCTGCATTCGCAACACCACTTCGCCGCGTTTGATGACCGTGCTCACCAGCCGCCTGCCCGGCTGATACATCCACGCGTCGACGCTGCTCGCGGCGACGATGGTCAGGTCGGCCTGCATACCCACCTCGATTGCACCGATGCGATCCTGTGCCGCGATCGCCGCTGCCGCGTTGGCGGTACATGCAACGAGCACCTCGATCGGCATCAGCCGCAATTGGCAACAGGCGATGTTCATCACCAGCGGCAGCGACTCGATGTGGCACGATCCGGGGTTCAGATCGGTGCCGATCGCCAGCGGCAGGCCTCGATTCAACATACGTCGAGCGTCACAGTGGTGAATGCCCAGGAAAAACGACGTGCCGGGCAGCGCGACCGCGACCGTACCGCCCGCCAGCATCGCGTCGATGCCGCCATCGTCGATCACTTCCAAATGATCGGCCGAAACAGCACGCAATTCGCCCGCGAGCCGTGATGCGCCGATTTGCGCGAGCTCGTCGGCGTGCAGTTTCAATTTCAATCCCGCCGCGCGGGCCCGCTCCAGCAGCCGACGGCTCTGGGCCGTGTCGAACGCCCCGCGATCACAAAAAACATCGCAGAACTCGGCCAGTTTTTCGTCCGCGATTTGGCGCAGCAGTGCGTCGGACCCGATCGCATCGATGAACGCATCGGCGCGGCCGTCAAACTCGTGGGGCACGGCGTGCGCGCCGAGATACGTCGCGACGAGCTCGATCGGCTGCTGCGATGCGAGTTGCCGCGTTGCGCGAAGCTGTTTCAATTCGTGATCGGGTGACAAGCCGTAGCCGCTTTTGCACTCGGCGGTGGTCACGCCGTCGGCGAGCATGCGTCGTAGCCGCGGCAGGTTTTCGTCGATCAGGTCGAGTTCGCTCGCGGCCCGCACCGCCGCGGTGGTCACGCGAATGCCGCCACCGGCTTGCAAGATCGCCAGATAGCTCTCGCCGCCGAGCCGCCGGACGAATTCGCCGCAGCGATCACCCGCGAATGGGATGTGCGTGTGGCAGTCGATCAGGCCGGGAATGACGCACCCGCCGCCGGCGGAGTGGCGGGGCAGATCGGGCTTGTACGGTGCATCGCCCTGCGGTCCGAACCACGCGACCCGCCCGTTCTCGATCAGCAGTGCCGCGTCGTCGATGACGGGCACATCACGCATCCGCGGCCCGGCGACCGGCCCGCGCGGCACGACATAGAGCTTGCGAATGTCGGTAAGCAACATGCCAACAGTGTACGCCACGCGCGGGGAGTGCGAAGTGCAAAATGCAAAGTTCAAAGTTCAAAGTTCAAAGTGCAAAGTGAAGACCACGGACGCGACGCGCCCGGTGGCCCATTCATGCTGATGCGATGGGTATTCACTTTGAACGTTGAACTTGCCACTTTGCACTGCGCGCTGCGTGCGGCTTGCTTCGCACTTGGGAGCGGGCCATACTTGTCGCGGCGCGGCTGCAATCGCGGCCCGGCGTAGTTTTGGAGGTTCACCCATGCGTACTCTCTCGCGATTCGGTCTTGGCATCAGCCTGTTCACGCTCGCCGGCCTCAGCGGCGGCGGATGCGTCATCGACCTGTCGCCCGGCGGCGGCGGCGGCGGCACAGACGGAAAA
The DNA here is from genome assembly GCA_046155505.1 of Phycisphaerae bacterium. Lineage (GTDB taxonomy): Bacteria > Planctomycetota > Phycisphaerae > UBA1845 > Fen-1342 > JBJXFK01. The sequence goes on along the minus strand of JBJXFK010000144.1, from coordinate 38,037 downwards.
ATCACCATCATCATCCGCAACACCACCAGCACCGATCTCGACCCCGAGATTTTCCTCTCCGACGTTGCGCTCAGCTCCGACGAACTCCTGCAGGACGAAAACAAGTACACGCTGTTCGGCGTGCAGTCGCGCGGCGTGCTGGGCCCGCTCGACGAGGAGACCGTTGAACTCGACTGCTCCGACGTCCGCGTCGTCGGCACCGCCGGCGGCATTTTCGGCGACGACTTCACCGATCCCGACGGCAACGGCGATCAACGCCTGCTGTCGCAATCGGCCAGCTTTGAGTGCGGCGAGGTGATCACGTTCACTTTTAGCCGCGACGGCAGCGGGTTTTCGACATCGGTCGATGTTGAATAAGCGAGGCACGCTCATGCGACGAAACGCTCTTGTCTCGTTCTTTGGTCGCCGCAACGTCGTGCTCTGGCCGGCGATCGTGGTGTCGATCGCCGCGCTGGGCGGCTGTCCGCAGCAATCGAGCTTTGTGACGGTCGAGTTGGTGAACGACACATCGCGCAGCGTGCGGCCGGGGCTATTTGCGTCGGGCAACGCTACGACTGCCGAGGCATTGTTCGTCGATGCCAATCTGCGCGAAGATTTCACCGACGCGCTCTTCGCCGAGCTTGAGCCGCGCGAGACGCGCACCCTCGATCTCGGTTGCGAAGCCGAGGCGCGGCTGATCGGCTCGTTCGAGGCGTCGGCGTTTGACGATACCAGTTTGTTGCGCATCGAAAGCACGGACGCACCAATCGCGACGCGCAACGTCGAGTTCGGCTGCGGCGACACGGTGCGGATTGTTTACACGGTCGAGAACGGCGCGCTGCGCGTGCGGATCGACTGACGCGCTCGGGGTTCGGATGTGAGGAGCCGCTGCCATGCGGTCGCGGCTCGATTCATTCGTACGTGTGGCACCGGCTATCAGCCGGTGTGTGGTGCCGCATGCCGGAAATCAGCGCGCACATCATCGACTGTTACGTCTTTCGCCGCATCGCCGACCGAATCGAATTTCTGATGCTCTTGCGCTCGCCGGGCCGGGCGATCGCGCAGACGTGGCAGGCCGTCCACGGAAAAATCGAAGCCGGCGAAACCGCGTGGCAGGCCGCGATCCGCGAGATGCACGAAGAAACCGGCCTGTCGCCGCTGCGATTCTGGCAACTCGAACAGGTCAACACGTTCTATGTCGCGGCGCAGGATCGCATACTCATGTGCCCATCGTTTACGGCGGAAGTCCCGCTGGACGCGCAGGTGGTACTCTCGCACGAACACACCGAATTTCGCTGGGTCGCAGCGGGCGACGCGCTGCGCGAATTCATGTGGCCCGGCCAGCGAACGGCGATTCGGGAAATCATCGAGTACATCATCCCCGGATCGACGGCGGAGCCGTTTTTGCGGATTCAAATTGAAGAGGGCTAAACACAGAGGCACAGAGGCGCAGAGAAGGCTGAAGAGCCATTCTTTGATTCTCTGTGCCTCTGTGCCTCTGTGCCTCTGTGTTTAGCCCCTCTTCTACCGCCTCACCGGCTCAAACGACCGCACGTCGCTTTTCAGCACGAAATAGACTTCCACCCGTCGATTCGTCGCGCGGTCGCCGCCGGCCGGGCGCGTCGGGCCGTAGCCCATGACGCCGACGCGGCGTTCGTCGATTCCGCCGCCGACGAGGACGGTTTTCACCGCGATCGCGCGATGCACCGAAAGATGCCAATTGCTCGGATGTTTGGCCAGCGTGGCGTCGCTGTTGATCGCAGCATCGTCGGTGTGCCCGACGACGATCACGTCGAGCGTCTGCGCGTCTTCGCGGCGGGCGATGGTCGCCAGCTCGTTGAACGCGTCGATCGCGTCGCGCTTGACCACGTCGCTGCCCGGATCGAACAGCCGATCATTCGCAAAGCTGATCGCCGCCCGCCCGCGATCATAGATCACGCGCCCGCTGTACTTGCTGGCGAACTCGCTCAGCCGCGCGTCGAGCGAACCCGGCAGCGGCGTCGCCGGAATCGCGGGCCGCGTCATCGGCTCGGCGGCGCGTTTGTCGAGCAGCGCGTTCAAGTCACGATTGGTCTTGTCGAGGTCGGCCACGCGCTGGCGCAGTGCCGAAAGCTCGGCCCGCTGCACGTCCCACTTGGCGGATGCCTTGGTGTATTCGTCGGCGATCGCGAGCGACTTGGCCGACTCTTCTTCATATGCGAGGCGCATGCGGTCGCGCTCGGCCTGCGTCTTCTCAAGCTGGAACTGCATGTCATCCTGCTTGCCGCTCGCGCAGCCGAGCAGGGGAAGTGCGACTACGAATGCCATCCAACGCATGTTTTCACCTTCAACTGCGACGCCGTCGAGTCGGACGCTTCAATGCAGAATGAAGAATGCAGAATGCAGAATGCAGAAGGGCTCTCCGATTCCGGACGCCGTTTCTGCATTCTTCATTCTGCATTCATCATTCGCAGTTAGCCGCGTCGCCCCAGCGCGAAGCCGACGCCCGCCGAGATCAGCGGCAGGCCCAGCGCGATGCCGACAAAGATCAACAGGTTGTTCGAAAGGTACTTGCCGTAATCCGGCACAAAGCCCTGCATCACACCCGCGACAACGCTGCCCGCGATCACCAGCACCAGCAGCGATCCCGCCATCACGCCGGTCAGCACCGGCTCGATCGGGTCGCCCGCCGCGCCGGCGTAGCTGACCGGAACCATCGGCTCCGGTTCGGCGGAAGTCTCGCGCATGACCGGGGCCGCGCTTTCCTTCGCGGCGGCCTTTGATCGCGGCGGCGGGGCTTTGGCCGGGGCGGCGTCTTCTTCGCCGGGGTAAATGTCGTCGAGCAGCTCCGCGCCGAGCGACGTGTCGTCGCTCTCGCGGGTCAGATCCATCAGGCCCGAGCCGCCGCCGGTGCCTTCGAGCGAGACCGCGTCGCCGCCGGCGCTGCTGGTGATCTGTGTCTTGGCCATCGGGTCGGCGTCGATTTCCAGCTCATCGTCATCGAACACGCCGATGCCGCTGGCGGAAATGACCGTGCCTTCCTTCTTGGCCTTTTGCTTGTCTTCGTCGCCGGTCGCGGCCAGACCGATCACGCTCGTGCCGCCGCCCGAGTCGCCCATGTCGGCCAGGCTGGGCAGCTCGTCCTCGGCGGCTTCGAGCATGATCTCGCCGGTGTCGTCTTTCGAGCCGCCGCCGCTGAGCTTGTCGACGTCCTCGGCTTTGTAGAAGACCTTGCCGGCGTCGCGAAACTCGCGCAGCTTGCCTTCACGCACGAGGGCCTTGAGCCCATCCGCATCTTTGCTGAGCTTTGCGGAGGCTTCTTCCAGTGAGTACAGATGCTTGGCCACGATCGGCTCCTCGTAAGTAGGTCACGCCCTGATCTTCTAACCGCTTGCCCGCTATGGCCGCAACGCCCCTCACGGATTTTTCGAATCGTCCGGCCTCGGCTTGCCCGCGTCCGCGGGTGATTTCGCATCGTCGTCGGCCTGCGAGCGCTGGATGGCGATCATCGCCTCGACCTCGCGAAACGTCGGCGGCAGGCAGTTGAAGTCCTTCAAGTATCGGTCGTACAGCCACGTTCGGGCGGCAACGAGCTTGAGTTTCTTTACGCCTGCCACGGTTTCAATTTCGTAGCACCAGACATTGCCTTGCTCGATGTCGAGCATGAAAAGGCCGTGTCGGCTCGCATCCAATTGGCCGGTAAAGGCGTAGATGCCTCGTCCGCCGGCCAGCGGCGCGTTCTGGGCAAATGCCACATTCTGCGGAAACGCGATTCCGCCGTCGCGCGACGACCAGACCGAGCCGGCGATGAACGCCAGCAATACGGCGAGAATCCACCAAACGGTCTGAGATCGCGGCTGCGGCCATGAGACAACGTCGTGTACTGACATTCGTCCGTTCCCGCTTCTGCGTCGGTCGGATGACCGCCCGCCCAAGTGGGCAGTGTAGGCAGGTCGGGCCGGGGGGGCAAGGTTGCGGCGAAGGGCTCGCTAGCGCGACGTTCGCACAGTCGTCCCGGTTAGCGGTGCGCCTTGCCACATTTCGCGACCGCATGTATACCACTGCGTTCTGTCTCGGGGGGCGGATGCCCGAGTGGCTAAAGGGGACGGGCTGTAAACCCGTTGGCTTAACGCCTGCGTAGGTTCGAATCCTACTCCGCCCACTTACATCGATTGCGGCCGCGCAGAATGCCGGCTTTCGCGCGCATCGCGTCGAAACACGCCTGCGGAGCGAGCGCTCATGCGTCACACCCCGTCGCGCCTTGGCGCTGCGTATCGTTCAGGTCGTTTCCGACGCCTGTCGGCGTGCCTGTGCGGGCTCTCACTGCTCGCGCTGGCCGGTGCGCAAACCTCTGCATCAAAACCAGTTAGCGACGAGCGCGTCGCATACGAAGCCGCCGTCACCGAGCTACTTCAAACAACCGTCGCCGCCGGTGAGTCGCCCGCCATCGGGGCGGCAATCATTCGCGACGGCAAGCTCGTTGGGGTCAGCGTCGCGGGCGTGCGAAAGGCCGGTTCACCCGAACCGGTCACGGTGGACGACCTCTGGCACATCGGCAGTTGTGCCAAGGCCATGACCGCTACCGTGCTGGCCATGCTGGTCGAGGAAGACAAGCTGAAGTGGGAGAGCACGCTCGCGGACGTGTTTCCCGAGCTCAAAGACGCCATGCACGCCGACTTTCGCAGCGTGACGCTCGATCAACTGCTCGCGCATCGCGGCGGGATCGACGATTCCAAGCGACTCGACCTGTGGGGCAAGATGCGACAGGGCGGCGGATCGCTGACCGAAAAGCGGCTGGCCGTCCTGCGCGATGTGACCGCCGGCGAGCCGCACTTTGCGCCCGGGTCGAAGATGATGTACTGCAATCTGGGGTACACCATCGCCGGCGCGATGGCCGAGCGTGTCACGAAGACCGATTGGGAAACGCTGATTCGCAAACGCCTGTTTGAGCCGCTGGGCATGACCAGCGTGGGCTTTGGCACGCCGGGCGAGCGCAACTCGGTCGTGCAGCCGATGGGCCACATGGAGGGCGGCAAAAAGCCGATCGCGGTGCTGCCCGGACCGCTGGGCGACAACCCGCCGGCCCTCGCACCGGCGGGCACCATGCACATGTCGCTTGGAGATTGGGCGCGTTTTGTGAGCATGCATCTCGACGGGGCCGCAGGCCGCAAGACATTGTTGAAGCCGGAATCGTTCAAGCATATGCACACGCCGCGCTTTGGCGACGAGGACGCGGCGTGCGGCTGGATCAAGCTGCAGCGACCGTGGGGCGGGAACGTGCTCACGCACGGCGGGTCGAATACATATTGGTATTGCACCGTTTGGGCCGCGCCGGAGAAGGGATTTGCGGTGCTGGTGACGACCAATCGCGGCGGCGACGAGTATGCCGACACGCTGGACCGAATCGTCAGCTCGCTTATTCTCGACCTGACCGGCGAGAAGCCGTTGCCGCGTTGATGTTGCCGCGCAGTGGAATCGAGCCGCGCTTGTCGCTACATTTCGCGCGCTTGCTCATTGAGTTTTTCGACAGGCAGCGGGCGGTCGCAATTCCATTCAATCACCGCATGGGTGAGTCGATCCGCCGCACCGCGCAGGAAGTGGGGCAATTGTGCTGACACTGTTTCTCTTCGCGTCCACAGCAGTATCTTCGCAACCGGTTGCGCCGCTCTACAGCTTCGAGAGCCTGATGGCATTGCTGATGCTGGCCGGGCTGGAGATCGTGCTGGGCATCGACAACATCATCTTCATCGCGATTCTCACCGGCAAACTCGACCCGAAAGTCCAGCCGATGGCGCGGCAGGTCGGCCTGGCGGCGGCAATGGTGATGCGCATTCTGCTGCTGTTCGCGATTTCGTGGATCATGAAGCTCGAAGGCACGCTCTTCTCGGTGATGGGCAACGACATCAGCGGGCGCGAGCTGATTCTCATCCTTGGCGGCCTGTTCCTGCTGGCGAAATCGACTTACGAAATTCACGACAAGCTGGAAGGCAGCGGCCACACCGCCGGCGCGACGGCGAAGGTTGCATCGTTCGGGGCGGCGATCGCGCAGATCATGATGGTCGATCTGGTCTTCTCGATCGACTCGGTGATTACCGCGGTCGGCGTTGCGAAGCACATTGAAATCATGGTCGTCGCTGTGATCGTCTCGGTCGCCGTGATGATGGCATTCGCGGGGCCGGTTTGCCGCTTCATCGAGGCGCATCCGACGATGAAAATTTTGGGTCTGTCGTTCCTTCTGCTGATCGGCACGATGCTGATGGCCGAGGGCATGGGCGCGCACGTCGGCAAGGGATACATCTACTTTGCGATGGGCTTCTCGTTCTTCGTCGAGATGCTGAACATTCGCTTCCGCAAGGTGTACAAGCCGGTGCAATTGCACACGCCGCCGGCGGAGGTGGTGGAGCAGAAATAGCGAATGGAGAATGAAAAGTGCAGAATGCAGAATGCAGAATGCAGAACGCCGCCTCGCCAGACCGACGACCGTTCCGAACGCGACGCGCAAGCGAGTGGATGCGAGCGCAGCGAGCGGCATCCGAACCCCGAGCGCGAGCGAGCGGGGTAGCGTGAGGATGCAGAATGCAGAACGATGAATGCAGAACGCGGAACGCCGCCTCGCGAGAACGCGTCTTCTTGTGCAGAGCACTTTTCAACCCCGCGGCTGACCCCGCTCGCTCGCGCTCGGGGTTCGGATTGAAGACCACGCGCTCGCGCCAGGGGTTCGGATTGCCGCCACTCGCCAACGGGTAAACCTCATGCTTCGCTCGATTGCAGTTCGCTACCTCGCGTGCCTGGTGCTGCTGAGCGCTGTCGGCGTGGCCGCTCTCTCCCCGGCCGCTTGTACGATCCGCGATGCGCGCGATTTGCAGTTCTTCACCGGTCGGCACTATTGGGAGTTGTCGTTCGATTCGCTGAGCGCGGCAGCAGGCGTCGGGCTGCTCAGCAAAAATCTCGTCGAGCAGTACGCACCGCGCGGCCAATGGACGCTCTGGGGCATCGGCATCGCCGGTGCTCTGCTTATGCTGGCAACGATGGCCGCGCTCGTGCGGCGACTGCAACCCTTCGGCGAGCACACCGCACCGAGCCTTCGTTCAATCTTGCTCGCCTGGATGGCATGGCAAGCGACACTGTTCGGCGGATTGCACGCCGCCGCAATTGCGTTTTGCCCGACCGTGCATTGGAGCGAAAGCCTGTGGCTGGTCGGCAACGCGCTCAATGGCGTCGGCCTCGCCCCCACGGCGCTGGATGCCGGCACGGCAATGACGGCGGCGATCATCGGCATGCTCGGCGGATTGGGCTGGTTGCTCTGGTTGCTGCCGGTCGCATGGATGCGCGGCTTGCGCGGCCTGCCGTGGTCGAGATTTGCGTTTGCGGCGATCGGCTATGTCGCGCTGCTCGCCGCGCTGAGCGTGTGCGTCGCGACGTTTGAGTCGCCGCGCGGCGAGTCGCGCATCGTCGCCGACGATCCGGCCATCGCCGCACAGCCGACAACCGTCCGCGTGACGCGCAGCGCAACGCAAATCGTGTGCGCTGCGACCGCCGGCTTGCCGACCGAGCCGCTGGGCGAAACCGGTCTGCGCGATGCGAGCAAGGCGACGCTGGCGATTGCGGTGATCATCGGCGGCATGCTGGGCAGTCCGATGGGCGGATTGCAGTGGTGGGTATTCGCGCTGGCGATCGCGGCCGTGATTCGTGCCCGCGCCCACGATGAAACACCGCGCGTCAGCGAGCTGCGTCGCGCCGCGCTACGCTGCTTTGTCGCGATCACGGCGTTCGTGATCGTCATCGCGATCGGTTTCCTTTTGATCGAGTCGATCGTCGCGACACGCTTCCAACGACCGGCCACGTTTGCGGATGCACTGCTCGACGCGGCTTCAGCGACCTGCGGCGCAAATCTCAGCAGCGGACTGACTGCAAGTCTCATCAGCCGCAATCTGGTGCGCGGGTTGAACATGCCGTTTGATATGTTCTATCTCGGGCTGGTGTGGACGATGCTGGCAATGCTGGTGGGCAAGGTGTTGCCGATTTGGATTTTGGCGAGCGCGGCGAGCAGGGCGACCGCACCGCAAACAAGCGACCCCGCCAAAGCGAACGCTCCAGCAGGGTCGATTCACACCACTTGAATGTCATCGCGTCGTCGGCCTAGGGCTTCTTCGGCTCGTCCTTCTTGGCTTCCGGCTTTGCGGCCGGTGCCGACGCTGTCGCCTTGGGCTTGTCGAGCAACTCCTTGATCTCCTTCGGCAATTCGAACTTGCTGTCCGGAATCTTGGTGTTTACTTCAACCTTTTCGATCGTGATTTCGAGCGTCTGCATGCCGCCGCCGACGACCTGCATGACCTTTACGGGCAATTTCACGCCGCCCATTTCCTTGTACTCGACATACTTGGTCTCAACCGGCAGCTCGCCCATCTGCGAGTCGATGGTAGCAGTGCTCTTGACCAACAGGCCGGACTCAGCGTCGTAGAATTGAAACTCGTCCTTGCCCTTGTTGGGCGTGAGCTTCAACTTAAACGCCTTCTTGCCGTCGATGTCTTCGCTGCCGACCGTCTCGGCCGACTTGTAGAGCTTCTTCCAGTGCAACTCGCCGTTAAACGTCGCCGTGCGGATGGCGAACTCGAGCTCGTTGCCTTCCTTGATCCGCGGTCCGGTCATGGGATTGGTTTCCCACGCGACCTTGCCGTCATATCCCTCTTCGATCTTGCCCATGCCCTCGATCTCGATCACGTTGTAGCTCTTGGCCGGCGCGGCTTGATAGCCGGTGGCCTTGGCCGACATCCCCTGGCCCTTGAACTCGACCGAGCTTGTCACCGTGATGTCCTGACGCTTTTCATACGCCTCTTTGCCGCCCGTGACCTTGATGTACTTGTCGATGACGTCCTCGGCTTTGGGCAGATCCTGCCCCAAAGCCGTCGGCGTCATCAACCCGATCGCGCCGACAAACAGCCCGGCGAGCACGCGCCGGAACGAAAGAATCTGCGACCCACGAACTTGCATTGCCAGTCTCCTTGCGATTGTTTCCGTCAACCCTGAACGAGTTTACTGCGCCGCGGCCGCCTGGCCGCTCGGCTGCGACAGAATCCACTCCGACGCCGCCGCGATCGCGTTGTCCTTGCCCGATAGCAGCGCATCGCGCGTGTGCGGCGCTTCAACGTCGGGCTTTACGCCGTTGCCTTCCAGCACCAGCCCGCTCGAACTGGTGTAGTTGGCGAACGCATATTGAAAGCGATCACCGTTGGGTAGCCGCTCGATCTTCGAAGGCAGCGCCGCACCGGGCGTGCCGACACCGAAGAGCTTCGCGCGACCGATGTCTTTCATGCCGCCTGCGAAAATTTCCGACGTGCTCATACTCAGGTCGTCGATCAGCACCGCGACCGGTCCCTTGAACGGACGCGGGCGCGGATTGACGACGAACTTCAACTCTGAGTTGCGCGTGGTCATCACGCCCAGTTGCGTCCCGCTCGAATCCGCGAACCAGCCCGCCCAGCCCATCGACATGCCGCCGATGCCGCCCGGATTTCCGCGCATGTCGATGATGAAGCCACGACAGTCGGACATTTCCGTCAGCGCCTGCTCCAACTGCTTCATCACGTTGGCCGGATCAAACCACATGCTCAGCGACACATACGCGATATTACCTTCGAGGCGTTTCGCGTCGAAGCGCACATGCAGCGTAGGCATGTGCCCCATTTTGGTCTTGAAGCCGGTCGGCTCGACGGCGGTGAGCGCCAGCTTGCGCTCTTTGCCGCTCGCATCCAGAAACGTGAGCTTCACCTCCACGTCGGCATCGGTCGCCAGACGATTCGTCACGGCCCCGTGCAAATAGGACTGCTTGAATCGCGGCTCGGTCATGTTCTTTTCAATGCGTTCGAGAATCGGGCGCAGTTTCACGTTGTCGATCGCCACGAGTTCCCAACCCGCACGCACATCGGCCTGCATCGCCGGTCCGGGCCGGACTTCGGTCACGATCGCCGCCCCGTCGAGCACGCGCACCTCGAAGCCCAGGTCGCCGCCGTCGCCGCGCGATGCCGACTCGCCACGAGCTTCCGCGTCGATATCCGCGTAAGCCTCGGACGGGATCACGCCGAAATGGGTCTGATTCAATCGCCCGATCATCTCGTTCATCGCCGCGCGCGCGGCGGCCATGGTCTCGGCCGCCTCCACTTTCGGGCGCAGCTCGACCCGGGCACCGTCCCAGTCGGCACCGTTGAGCTTGGGATCGAAGTGCGTATCGCGAATCGTCTCCCAAACCTTGTCAAACGACTGCACATTCAATTGCCGCTGTTCGGCGGTCAGCTTGCGCTGGGCCGGCGCACTCGCACATCCCATCAGTTGCGCGGCGAGCAAGAGCGTGAGCAGCCCGCCGAGTCGGCGTCGGGTTCGTTGCATACCAAATGTCCTCTTGGAATGGTCGGAGGGGGAAATCTGGGGTGATCGCACCGGGTTCGGCCCTCATTGTTCCGCACTGTGGACGAGTGAAGTCTACCCAACCGTGCAGAACTTGACATGAGGAAGCGGGCGGAAGTTTGTAATCGGCACGATCGCTGATCGGTGGCCGACACGGTTACGCTTGCAGCGCACCCCGCCATCGATCGATTACGATGCATCACATGAACCGCTGGCTCATCAAAAGCGACCCGGAAACATACTCCGCCAAAGACCTCGAACGCGAGGGCCGCACCTTCTGGGACGGCGTGGCCAACCCGCTGGCCCTCAAGCACCTCGGCTCGATGGCCGCCGGAGACGAAGTGCTGGTCTATCACACCGGCGACGAACGCGCCATCGTCGCGACGGCCAAGATCGCATCCAAGCCGATCGCCGATCCGAAGGACAAGTCCGGAAAGATCAGTCTAGTCGATGTCCAGTTCACCGGCTGGTTGGCTAAGCCGGTGACGCTCGATCAGATCAAAGCCGACGCCGCGATGGCCAATTGGGAATTGGTGAAGATCAGTCGGCTGAGCGTGATGCCTGTGCCGAAAGGCATCTGGGACAAGATTCAAAAGCTCGCCGCGAGTTGAGCATCCGTGCGCGCAGCGGACCTATTTGAGCACCTCGCGCCAAACTTGTGCGTCGAAGCCGACGACGAGCGTGTCGCCGACGCGGATGGTCGGTGCCCGCAAATTGCCGGTGGGGCCGAGCATCAGTTTGGCCAGGTCGGCGTCGCTCGGCGATTTGGCTGTGATTGGCTCAATCGATGCAACGCGACGGCGAATCGAGATCACTCGTTTTGCATTCCGCGCGAGACGTGCGACACCGACAGCGTCAAAGCGTAGTTTGCGTGCGTCAGCGATTTCGACGGCGGGCGTGACGCCGAGTGACGCAAGTTCGGCGGCAGCGGCATCGCACGCGTCGCAATTCTTGCGTTGATAATGCCAATCAATCTGCTTCGGCATCCGCGAACTCCGTGCGTTTGAATTTTTGAATTGTAGCTCTGCAATTCAATGCTGCCTTAACGCTAAGCGCACGACCCCAGCTTCATCTTCTGCAATTCCTCGGTGCTCTCCGTGACCTCTGTGGCTCCAGGTTTTTGCCTCGGCGGCGTCACGAGTTCACAAATTTGCTTGACAGCCGAAAAAACGGTCGTATACTTCCTAACAGATACCGAACGTCGATGCCAACCATCGAGCCTCGCGCATGGCTAGAGGAGCTGCGCCGGGCGACGTCCGTCGGTTGATCCATGTCTTCAACGGGTGCGAGAGCTGCTCATGTCGGAAACATCGCGCGACGAAAATCGCAAGGAAGCCCTTGGCCGGGCCGTTCAACAGATCGAAAAATCGTTCGGTAAAGGTGCGATGATGTACCTGACCGATACACCCGCCAGTTTCGATGGCATTTCGACCGGGTCGATGTCGCTCGATCTCGCGCTCGGCGGAACCGGCATTCCGCGCGGCCGCGTGATCGAGGTTTTCGGCCCCGAATCGAGCGGCAAGACCACGCTCACATTACATATCGTCGCCGAGGCGCAGAAGGCCGGCGGCCTCGCAGCGTTTATCGACGTTGAGCATGCGTTCGACCCGTCCTGGGCCAAGCGCATCGGCGTGAATCTCGAAGACCTGATGGTCAATCAGCCCGGAAGTGGCGAAGAAGCGCTCGAGATTTGCGAACTGCTTGTGCGATCCAATGCGCTCGACGTCATCGTCGTCGACTCCGTCGCCGCCCTCGTACCCAAGTCGGAACTGGAAGGGCAAATGGGCGATTCATCAGTCGGCGTGCAGGCACGGCTGATGAGCCAGGCCATGCGCAAACTCACCGGCATCAGCGCCAAGAGCCGAACCAGCGTCATCTTCATCAACCAGATCCGCGCGAAGATTGGCGTCATGTACGGCTCGCCCGAAACCACGCCGGGCGGTCGCGCGCTGAAGTTCTATAGCTCGGTGCGTATCGACGTGCGCAAGATCGGTCTGCTGAAGGACGGCGAGACCGTCATCGGCACGCGGGTGAAGGCCAAGGTGGTCAAGAACAAGGTGGCCCCGCCGTTCCGCGAGACCGAGTTCGACATGCTCTTCGAAAGCGGCATCAGTCGCGAGGCCGACCTGATCGACGTTGCCAGCGAGTGCGGCGTCGTGCAGAAAATGGGCACTTGGTACAACTACGGCGCGACGCGTCTGGGCCAGGGTCGCGACAATGCCCGGCTGTTCCTGCGCGACAATCGCGACCTGTTCGCCGAGATCCGGGCCAAGGTGATCGAGGCCAAGGCGCCCAAGCCTGCTGACGAAAAGCCGGACGCAAGCGCCAAGGGTTCATCCAAGTCGGCGGCGAGCGGCAAAGGTGACGATGACGGCAAGGTCGCCGAGACGAAGGGGGCTGCGGCACTCGCCGCCCCGAAAAGCGCCCCGATCGAAAAGGTAATGCCGGTTGACGCACCCGCGACCAAGGACGGCGTCGCGCGAAAGGATGGCTTTGCCGGAAAAGGTGGCTTTGGCGCGAAGCGACCGGCCTTCGGCTCGCGGCGTCGCTGACTTTCCGCATTTGGGCAGGATGCAACTTGCGGCATGAAGTGCAGCTCGTGGCATGGCTGCGGCCGTTGGCAGCCATGCTCTTCGTCCGCGCGACTCGTGTGGACACACATAACGCAAAGTCATTCCGCCATGCACTTGCACTTGCGCCGCCGACGCCGACGACATGCTCGCAAACGACCGCGAGCATGCCACGAGCAGGCCACGCGCCTGATTTCGCGCGGGCCTTGGCAGTCTCTCCCTTCAACGCTAATATCCGACCCTTACGCTGGATGCGGCGGTCAGGGGTCACCCTGTCGCCGGGGTGTCGTTCGGCGTGCGGACGGTTCCGCCCTGCGGCGGATCGGCGTCCGCGGGCGTGTGCGGTCGCCTGTCGACTGGAAGCCGCGTGTCGGCGTGTTTCAACTTGGACGCAGGGAGGTCTGTTACCGTGCCTGAAATCGCTGAAATCGAAACCAAAGTAAAGAAGATCGTCAGCGACCAACTCGGCGTCGCCGAAGATCAGATCAATCGCAACACCTCGTTCGTGCAAGACCTCAACGCCGACTCGCTCGACACGGTCGAGCTGGTCATGAGCTTCGAGGAAGAGTTCGAATTGAACATTCCCGACGAAGAGGCCGAGAAGATCCAGACTGTCGGTCAGGCCATCGATCACATTCACAAGCACACCAGCGGTGCGGCCAGCTAACGCGGCCATCCGCAGACGGTTCCGAGGTCATCGCCAATGCGTCGTGTTGTCATCACCGGTATGGGAGCGGTTACCCCGCTCGGCTGCAACGTCGCGTCTTTCTGGGACGGGATCATCACCAGCCGCAGCGGCATTCGCCTCATCGCGCACTTCGATGCGTCGAAGTTCGACGTCCTCTTCGGCGGTGATTGCCGCGACTTTGACGCCAGCGCCCACTTCGACGTTCGCAACATCAAACGCATGGACCGTTTCACGCAACTCGCGCTGGTCGCGGCGCGCGAGGCGTTCGCACACAGCGGCCTGAAGGGTGCGGCATTCGAGCCGACCCGCGCCGGCGTGATTGTCGGTGCAGGCATCGGCGGCATCAAGGAACTCGAAGACCAGTACAAGCGCCTGATCGAAAAAGGGCCGAGCCGCGTGTCAGCATTCACCATTCCGAAATTGATGGCGAATGCGTGCGCGGGGCACATTTCGATCGACCTCGGGTTGCAGGCGGTGAACACCACTGTCGCGACGGCGTGCGCATCGGCGGGGAACGCGATCGGCGATGCGTTCAACACGATTCGCTATGACGATGCCGACATCATGGTCACCGGCGGCACCGAGGCGGCGCTGACCGAGCTGGGCCTCGCCGCGTTCGCCGCGATGAAGGCGCTCAGCACGCGCAACGACGCCCCGGACAAGGCCTCGCGTCCGTTCGACAAGGATCGCGACGGTTTCGTCCTCAGTGAAGGTGCCGGCTGCATCGTTCTTGAAGAGTACGAGCACGCCAAGAAGCGCGGGGCGAAGATCTACGCCGAGTTGCTCGGCTGTGCGGCGACCGCTGACGCCGACGACATGGTGCAGCCCAACCCCGAGGGCCGCGGCGCATCGCGGGCGATGGTCGCTGCCCTGCGCTGTGCCAAGATTAACCCGGACGGCGTCGACTACATCTCGGCCCACGGCACGAGCACGCCGCTCGGCGACGTGGCCGAAACGACCGCGATCAAAAACGTTTTCGGCGCCCATGCGCGCAAGCTGGCGATCAGCAGCATCAAGGGCGCGGTCGGCCACACGCTCGGCGCGAGCGGCGGTCTGGCCGTCGTCACGACGCTGATGGGCATGCAAAGCAACACGATTCCGCCGACGCTCAATCTCGACCAGCCCGATGCCGCGTGCGATCTCGACTATGTGCCACGCACGCCGCGCGACGGCCGGCTGAGCACGGCGCTGATCAACTCGTTCGGCTTCGGCGGACACAATGCGTGCGTGGTGATTCGCAAGGTCTGATCGCGCGACGCGGTCAAGTTTTCGCGGACGCGCCCTTGCGCCAATCGCTGGTGAGCATCCCGCTGAATCCCCAATCGTCCTCGTCGATTTCCTGAATCACGATGTGAATGTGCTCGGGCTTCTTGCCGAGCACCGTCACCAGCGAATTCGTGATGTCGCGCACGACGGCGGCCTTCTGCTCGCGCGTCACGCCGCGGGTGACCTGCACGTTAACGTATGGCATGCGTGCTCCTTGCGGGAGCATATGCGCCGGACCGGAAAGTAGCCGAGCCGACCTCTTGCGAGATCGGCTCGGCGTTGATCAAAGCGATCGCGCTCTGAGAAGAACGGTACGAAGTCGCGCGGGGAGCCTCGGCGTCTTCGCCGGTGCAAATTCAGCTCGCGCCGGCCGGAGGCCGATGCTCCCCGACGGCGCTCGTCGCGTCGCGAATTAGAACGTCGGCGCGTTCTCAAACGTCGCCGGGAAATCGTTCTCGCCGCCGAGCGGAACATCGAGGAACGACATGTCCTGCGTGTCATAGTCGTCGCAGCCGCCGCTCGTGTCAGTGCTCAGGCCGGCCGGGTTCAGGCAGACGTTGCTCTCGGCGACGGGATCGGTGCCGCCCGTCGATTCGGCCGACAGCAAAACCGAGTTTCCGCCGCCGTCGGGATAGTGAACCGCGAAAACGCTCGACTCATACCCCTGCGGGTGCGACTCCATGTCGCCCGAGCCGCGCACGGTCTTCTCAAACGTGAAGCCGTCGCTGCTGCGAATATCCACGCGCGCCGCGCCGATGTCGAGCACCACGTTGTTGACCGGATCCACCGTGCCGCTGATGTAGCCAAAGTTCCAGCTGTGATCGGCGTCCGTGCGATCCCACTCGATGCGCACCTGCATGTTCGCATCGGCGGTCGCATCGACATTGAACGGACGCGCGACCAGCGTACCGGCACCGACGTTTCCGTTGCCGTTGCTGGGCAGGTCGGTGATCACGCCGCACATGAACTGCGCATAGCCATCGCCCTTGTCGGTCCAGATGCGAAACGCGACCGGCTCAGTCTGGCTGTCGCCCGATCCGTCAAGCTGGCCATCGCCGTCGAAGTCGAACGCGGCGAAGTCGCACTTGTAATCGACGCTGACGCCGTTGACGCTGAACGTGCCGGCGACGGTCGAGTCATCGGCGCTCGACAGGTCGTCGGTGACGTTGCGGCCGATTTCGAGCACAGCATCAGCGGCGGTCTGGAAGATGTTGACGACATCGCGCGCTCCGCTGAGCAGACCGCCGTAGCCCTGCGGATTGAGCAGCGCCGAGTCGGTCGTTTCGTCGAGCTCGCTGGTGTCGAGCGCGATCGAGCTGGGCAGGAACGAGTTGATCGTGTTGGTGTCGCCGTCGTTGTTGTTGATGTCGTCAGTGTCGGCGACGGTGTTGCTCGGGCAGCCGGCGATGTTCAGCAGAAACAGGGCCGAGGCGCTGCCGAGAGCGATCGAAAGAAGAGGAAAGCGGATCATGTATGCGTGTCTCCGTCGTGGCTGGATTCGCGGCACAGCGATGCGACCGGCGCAACATGCGCCGTCTGTCCGCGAGGCATGCCGAGCGCAGGAACTGCGTCGCGCCCGACGATCGCCTTGCTTGTGGTATCGGTCGGCCAGACGGCAAAGTGAACTTCGCGGCGCAAAGCTGACGCACAAGCGTCACTCGGCCGTCGAGCGGCGGCTCGCGTGCGGCGTGCGAACTGGCCGATAAGGACAGGCCGTCGCCATCGCACGCTCAAGGACAATCCCATGCCCATGACACAAGCCGACATTCGCGCTCATTACGAATCGCACTGGAAAACCCGCGATGCGGAAGCCACCGACACAGCCGGCCTGTGCTTCAGCTCGCCGATCGAGGATCGCGTGGCGTATCCGATCTACACGCAGGTATTGCGCGACTTGCGCGTCACGATCGACGGCGGGTCGGTGCTCGACATCGGCTGCGGATCGGGCCGCTGGGTGCGGTATTTTTTAGAGAATTTCAAGCCGGCGCTGCTGCGCGGCATGGACATCACCGAATCGTCGGTCAAACTGGTCGAACGATTTCACGCTTCGCAAGGCAACACGCGGCTCGAATTTCGCCAGGCCGACATCACGCAAGCCGGCCTGCCGGTCGATCGCACGTTCGACTGCATCAACATCGCCAACGTACTGTTTCACGTGCCCGAGCAGCCGCTGTTCGAGCAGGCGCTCGCAAACTTAAAGCGCATGCTCGCGCCGTGCGGCCGCATCCTGACGACCGAATATCTGCCGCGCACCACAATGCGAACCGAGTGGATGCTGGTGCGCGATCGCTATCAGTTCGAGCAGTCGGTCGCGGCGGCGGGATTGCGCGTGGTGCAGATTCGCGCGTTCGGCTTCTTCGCCAACGACCCGATGGGCATCGACGGGCCCGACAGCGCCGTGCGAGCAGGTTTTCAGCGCGTGCGTTCGGGCATTCGATCGGTGCTGAGTTCAAAACTCGACGAAGTTTCGCGGCGGTTCTTCTTGGATTTCTTCGTGGAGTTGGAGAACACCATGCTGTCGTACTGTGCCGAGCGCATGGCCGACATCGACATGCCGTCGCAAAAGTTGGTGGTGCTCGGTCACCGAGACGAGTGAGCATGGGGCACCCGCTATCAGCGGGTGTTTACCCAGCTGATGCGCTTGCTCGCGCGCAACCAGTCGAACGAAGAACCGCACCCGCTAATAGCACGTGCTCCACATTGCGAGCGCGCAGCTCGCTTTGCAATTCGCATGCGACCGGTGTAAGCTTTTGGGTCTCGGCAAATTGTCGGGGACACGCTTGGCGGCGTACCCAAGTGGCCTAAGGGAACGGTTTGCAAAACCGTCATTTCGCGGGTTCAAATCCCGCCGCCGCCTGTTTCAGATCCGCGGATTCCGCGTTCATGCCTTCGGCGGCGACCATTCGAGTCGCGGCGCATCGCCCCATAACCCATCCAAGTCGTAATACGTGCGGTGCTGGTCGTCAAAGAGGTGTATCACCACATCGACGTAGTCCGCCAAAATCCACGACGAAGACGCCGAGTCCGACACCTTGAACGGCTTGCGCGACATCGTGCGGGCGAAATCCTCGATGCGATCAATGACGGCGTGCATCTGTCGGCCGGATGTGCCGGTGCCGACGACGAAGAAGTCTGCCAGGCTGCTGATGCCTCGCAGGTCGAGTACGACCAAATCGGCGGTTTTGTTATCCGCCGCGACGCGGGCAACGCCGATCGCGAAGTCGCGTGCGTCGTCGCTTGTAAGGTGAGATTGCTCTTCGGCCGCTTTGGTTCGTGAAGTCGCCATTGGTGCGGATTGTAAGGGCGATGCGCGAGAACGCCAAAGGCGCGCTGACGATGACCCACCCCGCGCGGCGAATGATCCGTCGCCGAAATGCTCACTACGGCTGCGGGGCAGCGTTCGCAGCGGCGGGCGGGCGGGCGGCCGTTGTCGCGCGGGCCCGCTCCGCCGCGTCGGCGTCGACCTCACGCCAGGCGTCGTACAAACCGGTGAACGCGCGACGCACGTCGGCAACGCCGGGCGAACCGGCCGCGTCCGATTCGGCAGTCAACAGCGCGCATTCGGCTTCGTCGAATCGGCGCTGCGCGATCAACGCGCGGGCGAGCATCACGCGCGCTCGAAAAACAAAATCGCCGGCGGCGCGCGCATCATCGTAGTACGCGATCGCGCCGCACAACGGCACTTCCGCCGCAACCGGTTCTCCGAGCGCGAGCAGCGCCTCGGCGAGCTGAATGCCGGTTCGTGCCACGTCGGTGTGCTGCGTGCCATAAGCAGCGGTCCAGTTCGCGTGTGCCGCGCCGAGCAGCGCCGCCGCCTCCACCGGCTCGCCCCGGCGATTCAGCAGCCGACCGAGGTTCGACAGCGTGCGGGTCGTGGTCGGGTGCGTCGGGCCGAGCAGCCGCGATTCGATCGTGATCGCCTCGCGAAACGCCTGCTCGGCCGAATCGAGGTCGCCGCGCGCAGTCGCGACGATCGCCAGCGCGTTCAGGCTCTCGGCAATTTCCGGATGGTCGTTCCCGTGCGCGGCTCGTGCGAGACGCAGCGCCTCGCGCGAGTTCGCTTCCGCCGCCGCATGGCCACCACGACCATATTGCACACGAGCCAGATTGCGCAGACTTGCGGCAATAAGTGGATCAGTGGCGGGCAGGATCACACGGCGTTGATCCAGCACACGCTGCAGGATTGTCTCGGCCTCGGCGAGTTCGCCGCGCATCATTAGCTGGATCGCCAGTCCGTTCAGGCACGTGAGCGTGTCAGGGTGCTGCTCGCCGTAAAGCTCCGTCCAGATCGCCAGTGCGCGACGCAGCAACTGCTCCCCCTCGGTTCGCCGATCAAGATCGCCCAGTACGCCCGCGAGGTTGTCGAGTGCAATAGCCACCGCGGCGCTGCGCGGACCATGCCGCGTCTCGGCGTACGCCAGGGCATCGCGCTGCGCGACCTCGGCCCCTACGATATTGCCGCACTCGTTCATGACCACTGCCAGCCGATTCAACGCATCGGAAAGATCTTCGTCGGGCATCTCCCGTCGCAACGCGAGTGATCGGCGTACGTTTCGCTCGGCGTCGGGATAGCGACCGAGACGGCGATAAAGCTTGGCAAGCGTGTCGCGAAGTTGTGCCTCGATTGCGGGGTGACCGGCGAAACGCGCCTCGATGTCGAGTTCGGCCGGATCGAGCAAATTCTTGGTGATCGTTTCGCGCGCGACGTCGACCATTCGGCTCGAGTCCGCTGCCGGCGCAGATGGGTCGCGCGCTGTCGTCGCGTCGCCGCTTGCACTCGCGCCGTGGCGCTGAAATGAGTCGAGCAGACTCCGCCCCATCGACTCGGGATCGAGCCGCCCAAGCAACTCGGCTTGAAAATCGGCCACGCGGCGCGACTCATCCGCCTTGCGTGCGGCGATGCGCTCACTGTCTTCGGCGCGAGCCCGCTGTCGCTCGGCCTCGCGCCACGAGACGGCGCTCACGATCGCCGCGACGGTGCTCACCAGCATGATCATCGCCGAGACGCCAAGCACGGCGCGGTGTCGCCGCAGGCGTTTGCGAAACTGATAGATGACCGAATCGCGTTTCGCCTCGATCGGCTCGTGTGCAAGGTACCGGCCGATGTCGCGCCCCAGCTCACCGGCGGATTGATAGCGACGATCGGGGTCTTTTTGCAGGCACTTGAGCACGATCGTCTCAAGCTCGTCGTTGATCGCCGGCGTGAACGCACTTGGGCGCAGCGGCTCGGTCTCGCGAATGTGTCGCGCGACATCGGTCACTGTGTGCGGCGACGGATAGGGCACCTGCCCCGTGAGCGAGTGAAAGAGAATCACGCCGAGCGAATACACGTCGCAGCGAATGTCGAGCCGGTCGTGCGCCGCCTCGACCTGCTCCGGGCTGGCCCACATCATCGAGCCGAGAAATTGCCCGGTCTCGGTCATGTCCGCGCTGCCGCCGGAGCTGGGATCGAGCGACTTGGCCAGGCCGAAATCCAGCACGCGTGGCTCGCCGGCGCGATCAACCAGAATATTGCTCGGCTTCAGGTCGCGATGCATGACGCCCCGCAGATGGGCCGCGTTCACCGCTTCGCACACCTTCTGAAACACCGGCAGAATGCGCAGCGGCGAGCGATCAGGCACGCCGGCGGCAAATTCGTCGAACGCGACGCCGTCGATAAGGTCCATGACGTAATACAGGCGCGTGCCGGCCTGCGAACTGTCGTGAATGGTCACGATGTTAGGGTGGCGGAGCTGCGCGAGGATCTCGACCTCGCGCTCGAAGCGCGCACGGCTCGCCCCGCCCACTTGTCGTTCATGCAGCACCTTGATCGCGACGCGCCGCCGCGTGGCCCGCTGGATCGCTTCGTATACAACGCCCTGTCCGCCGCGCTGCCTCTCGGCGATGATCTGATAGCCGGGAATTGACTCGCCGCCGGCAAGCGACAGGTCGGTCGCGCCGACGGCAAAGCCGGAACCCGACCCGGCGACGGTCTTCTCGTGGCGGCGCGCGTGAGCGACCTGCTGCGCCGCTCCGGCGATCAGCTCATCATCCCGTCCCGAATTTGAACCGCGGCTGGTGGACATGCACGCTCACATACGAAAAGCCCGCGTGCGGCCAATTGCCGGATCGCGGGTTTGCAGCTTCACAAAGCCGAGCGACAGCCGTCGGCGACATTCACGACCCGACGCTCAAAAATGGATTCTCGCCCAAAAGTTCGCGAAGCCGGGCGTGTGCCCGTGCACGCAGCATGTGTACCGCCCCCGCCGAGCGACCGCAGCTCGCGACGGTTTCCTCGATCGAGCGACCCTCAAGGTCGTACAGGCGAATCACCCGCGCGTAGTCATCGGGCAACGCTGCCAGCGCGCCGGCGAGTGCGGTTTTCATCTCGGTCGTCGCCAATTCGCGGCTCGGCGAAGTGGTCGTCACGCCCAACAGATCGAGCAATTCGACCGCGCTTTCGTCGCTGCCGCGCGCCGCTTGGCGCATCGGCGGCGGTCGTTTGAGGCGTTGCAGCCCCTTGATCGCGTCGCGCAGATTGTTGTCCGCGATCCGTCGCAGCCATGCAAGCAGCGACCCGGGTCCGGTGTCGGCGAACGAGCCGATGCGCAGAAACGCTTCCAGATACGTGACTTGCAGTACATCGTCGACGTCGATAATGCTCTGCCATTTTGCGTCGATCGACAATTGTCCGCGCAGCGTCGCGGCGTGCTCGCGCAGCAACTCGGCCATCGCGGCCGTGTCGCCGTCGATCGCGGCTCGCACTCGCGGGTCGTGGTCCATCGACGACAATGTTAGCTCGATGCATCGTCGCTCGCGACATCATCTTATTTGACGGGGCGGCGTCGGGAGCGCCCACAGGTCTTGCCCGCGCGTCCGCTTCACGTCCAATCCGAGCCCGACGCGCAAGCGAGGTCGTCGCGTGCGAGCGCGAGAAATCCTCGCTCGCGCATCACGCTCGGAGCGAAGCCGGAGTCCGTAGCCACGCCCACGATGCGGATACCCCGATTCTGCATCCTGCCCATCCTGCATATACTGTCGAATCCCTCGCCGCCCGCGCATTCCGCGCGCAGCCACTTATTCAAATCCGTGAAATCCATTGCAGTACCTCTTCTTTTCTCTGCGCTCTCCGTGCACTCTGTGACTCACCATTCCGCGCGCTCCGTATGCTCGACGCGTGAGGACCATCTCGGCCCATCTTGTCCCGCACCCACCCCGTTCCGCTGCGCGACATTCCAAAGTTCACGTCCGATACGAATATCGTCCAATAATGTCATCTATCCCACGCAATCTGCCGAAGGTAGTCAACAAAATGTCGCGCAGAAATACGAATTTGGAATCTTCGAGCCGTCGACCCGACCGCGCTCGGATCGGTGCCAAACTCCACAGCCAGATCGTGCGCCATCGAGCGAATTCCAGCGCGACTTCCGCCGAGCAACCCGGCTCGTTCGCCGCACACAAACCTTCCCGTACACTCCCTCGCTTTGATGCGTCCCGACCCGGTTGCCGCGCGGAAGCGCGAAAGGCCTACCAATGACGCCGCCGCTTGAAATCCGCCGTCTGCTCGAAATCGACGTTCGCTCGCGGGCCGAGTTGACCGATGTTCTGCTCGACTGCGTGGCCGGCGGGGCGTCGGTCGGCTTCATGGCGTCGCTGACGCGCGAGCGGGCGACGGCGTTTTGGGAACGCGTCGCCGCCGACGTTGCGGCTGGTCAGCGGGCACTGCTCGTGGCAGCGGACGATCAGGGCATCTGCGGAACGGTGCAGCTCATTTTGGACATGCCCGACAATCAGGCGCACCGCGCGGATCTGTGCAAGATGCTCGTCCATCGCCGCGCCCGGCGTCGCGGGCTCGGTGCGGCGCTGATGACCGCGGCGGAAAACCTCGCGCCCGAGTGCGGCCGCTCGCTGCTGGTCCTCGACGCGGTATCGGGCGGCGACGCAGCCCGGCTCTACGCACGGCTCGGCTGGACACGCGTCGGCGACGTGCCGGGGTATGCAGTGATGCCGGACGGCCGACCGTGCGGCACGACGTATTTTTATCGTAGTGTCGCGCGGTAAGGCGATCAGAGCGGTGAGAGGCCACGGATGCGATTTGCGCGAGCGCTCACGGACGAACGATCGTTCATGAACATCGGGGCGACTGGACGCCAGTTGAACTCTTTCGGTCGGTGATTAGCGTCTGTAGCCTGGCAACCCTGCTTGTCTTGTTTCGGTGAGCACGTGGCTACGTTTGCCAAATTTGTGCGTGCCTCGGCGTGCTGTGCACCGCGCGCGCCGCGGGCATGCGCAGCGCGACGCGAATCGGAGGCACGACTTGCGCAAGTTCAGGAATTCCTGACACGTCTCGCTGGACTGCGCGACTCCGGCCGACAGACGGGGCGAGCACAGCGATCACTTCGCGCTTGGCGGATGGACGGCACCGTTTTGAAGCCCGGATCGGCCAGGGTCCAGCCCTCGAAATGCGGCGCGGCAGCTTGGCTCTGCTGCTTGGCCACGGAGCTTACGATTTCTGGGCCGGCTGACGGCTGAAGTCTGAGCACGGTAGGGTAGCGGGTAGCCTGAATGCGCGGACATCCAGTGATGTTCAGTCCGACGATCGACGATCTGTGAAGCCCGTTGACGGCACGGCGCACGCGATTCCGGCTGATCTTTCCCGCATCGCATGTCGGCGCATCGACAGCAAAGCGACTTCAAAGCACTACCGGTGAACGCCCGAATTGCGGGGTAACCGCGCGCGTGCGGTTTGCCGGATCGACAAGTCGCGCGATTGCATGGACTTGTGTTGCGGACAGTGGCTCGCGCTGTCCGCGTCGCGGAAATTTGCGTGCAAATTTACTTGCATGTGACCGCGCGTGAGTTCGCGAATTCAACGCGATGTTGCGTCTTTATGTCTGCGATGATTTGCATTTGCAAATTCATCGTGCATACTTCAGTGAGTTCTCGTTGCTCGCGAGAACATCGGCATGTCAACATGACTGCGAGCGGTGCGTTTCTGCCTGCATCGCGCACTTTGGAGGGTGTATTGTGACCAGCGTAGTCATTGTCCACGTTCGCCGTATTGTGCTCGCGATTTTGTTCCTGCTGGTGCCGACGCTGACTGCGCAGGTTGAGTGTCCGTCGCGAGACCTTTCGTGCAACGGCGAAGGCACGGATTCGATGCACAAAACGGTGCCGGGGTTTAGCGTAGCGCCGCCGGCGGCTTGCGGGTCGAATCGATCAATGTGTACCAGTGGGCCGCATGGCACAGGTGGTATCCACGGTTTTGTGCCGGATCCGAACGCGTCAGAGGAGGATCGCATTCGCGCGATTCGCCGACAATGGGTTCCGGCTGGGTTCCCGCTCAATCTTGCGCAGTGGCACGGTCCGGCAATGCCTGCGCTACCACCACGAACGACGAACCCGACCCAGTCGTCCTATGCGCTTCTCAGCGCGGAGCACGCGCATGAGGTTCGCGTGTCGTCATTTCCCGAACGAGCAACGCTGGGCGGGATTGTGGACCTCGTAACGGGACGTTCCGCAATCCAAGTGTCGGATTTCGAGTTGCCGTTTGGCGGCGCGGTTTTTCGGCACATTCGAACGAGCGGCGACGCAAGTTTCGACCGCATTTGGCCGTATGTGCTTGAGGATGCTGAGTACGATACAGATTCCTCTTGGACACGCGAAGCGGCGTTCTGGGACTGGGCTGGACAAGGCTGGATGATCAGTTCAAGCCCTTTGCTGCTAATTGATGCCGCGTATGAACAACTCTCCTATCCGGAAGGTACGCGAGTATCCTATTTCATTCCGAATGCGCACCACTGTGTGCCATTTGTGAAACGCAACACGCCTACTGGCGCGACTGTCTACGAGGCACCGGACGATTTTGACGCGTCGCTCACCGTGAGCGGGGATGAGTACGTTGTCAGCGTCCTCGGTGGCGCACTCCGTTACACGTTTATTCGCCAAAACGACCTGATGTTCGATCTTGTAGGCGAATGGGACGACCCGGATTGCCCCCCTTCTTCAATATTCGAAGACGGCCAATGCCGAATCAGCGCGCACGAGCTTCCGCCGAACGGCTTAGGCGTTCCCTACTATGGGTTCCTCGATCATATCACCGATCGGAACGGGAACCGCGTACAGCTCTACTATCGATCGCCGCTTACGTCGCCACAGAACGAGGAAATCGATTGCGACAACCTCGACACCACATGTTGTCGCGAGTGTTGTCAGCGTTGCAATGAACGAGGTGCTCCGGTTGGGCTGAAGCTCTTTCCGGCGGCGAGCCAAACAGCGGCGTGGTCAATTCTCTACACCTACCGGCCATTCGCACCCGCCTCGATTTGCGGGAATCAAGAAAACGTGTCCGGCGTGCATCCTGAATTCTGGCACATGGCTTATCAGCAGCACATACATTCAGTGCATGTGTACCAAGGTGACTTGCCGGAGCTTGGCAACGGGGTGCCGTTCGGGCCTGTGACGATTTCGCCTTGGTACTTCTACCCGAATCCCGCGCTTCCCGGTGCTGTCAGTATGGAAGAGGAACGAATTCACTACCCTCAAGGTGACTTTGAATACTCCTTCAACGTGGCGATGGCACCGATTCACTCACTCGATGAGTATGAGGCGGAGACCGACCCGACCTTGCTGCGATCGCTTCCGGACGACTGGACCCACGAGGTGCGCTACTTTTACGAAGAGCCGGATGTGCAATGGTACGACGAGGCACCGCACGACTCGCACTACAAACGAATGCACTTTGAGGGACAGTCGGTGCAGGGCACTTTCGCGCGCCCAAACGGCATGTCCGGCGGACAGTATTCACGAGAGTTTCCCACACCGAATTTGCTTCGCGTTCGCGTTCGAACGGTCGACGGTCCGGGTGCAAATCCGCAGGAGCGGAATACCATCTACTTCTATAGCCCGGACCAGGGGGCGCAGGGCCTTGACAATGACACGAGTGAGAATTTTGAGCGATCGCGAATGAACGCTTGCCTTGATGCAGTCCTCGACAACGACACTATTGATGCGATTGTGAACGGTGCCCGACTTGACGGTCGAACAGAATTCAACGTCAACTCCATCTTCACTGAACCAAAACCCGGATCGAACGGTCTCACGCCGTACATGCCGATCGGGCAGGGCGAAGTTCAGCATCGGCGTCTTCGAGAACTGTGTAGTGCATGGATGCGGGACTACTACCTCGACGAAGTACTGCTTCCGTCAGCCTATTCCCTAACGTCGCTCACAGCAATTCGGCAGTTCGGCCTTGATGATCAGCGCGTCGCTTACTCATCGAATCGCGGTCGCCGCGTTGTGATCGACCGACGCGGTGATGCGGCAGCGTTCTACCGGTTGACGTACCTCGTACAAAGCCCCGCGACCCTAGCGTCGCCCCCCGGTCCGGAATCGACTACCTTAGGCCAAAGCTGTTCGATCGGTAACCCGCCATGGATACGCGACTCAGCCTACTTCCCGCCCTTTCGGCTTTTGGCGGGACCATCGGCGCAATGCCAGCTCATGATTCCTCCGCAGCACGAGCCACTCTGGATCACGCTGATTGAAGAGCTCGACACCGACCGCACCGACATCAGCGCGCCGGATTTCAGATACTGGTTGTCGAGCTGGGACGATCCCATCCGCTCCGTCCGCGTCGTTCAGATGAACCCGCGCGGATTCGTTCTCAGCGACACCACCTGGAAAGTCGCGGTCGATGCCGATGGCAACCAATCCCTCGACCTCGCCTCCGGCTCGCTCGACGAACAGCGCGTTTACGACGACAAGGGCCGCGTAATCGAGCTCCGAACGCGCGGCTGGACCACGGCAAACGAACAAAGCGTCGGAGTCGACCAAGGGCTCATCGAAGTTTTCGAATACGACACGCTGGCTGACGCTGACGGCGAGCGCGGCGAGCTGATCCGTCGCGGCGTGAAGAAAGGAACGGATGGCGAACCGATTTGGATTCACGAAGTCGAACGGCATCCCGTTCGATCCGACCTGATCATCTCGGAGACACGCTACCCCGCCCCCGGCGACATCGCGAACAAAGAAAATGTGATGACGTTTTACGAGGGACCGAATGGTGCCGCGCTCGACGAAGAATCGCCGATACGCCGCAAGACGACGATTCGCGGCGGCTCCTCGCGAACGCACGACGGTCCGGACGCCTTCGCGGCGGAGGTCGTCGTCTATGACGAGGCCGGGAACCAGACGCATCGCGGACTGGCGAGCGTGCCGCAGCACAATTCGCTCGACAACCCGATGGAGTTCACGTTTGACCGCACGCAGTTCGACAGCGCGCTCGGCTGGATTTTGGAATCAAGCGTCGACTCGAATGTCGCCGCCGGCGCGCCGCCTGGTTTTGCGCGCGTGCATGAATTGCCGCCGCTGAACCAAACAACGACCTACACGCACAACACCCCGTACGGCCTCGAGCGAGTGCAATTCCCGAACGGGCGCGAGAAACACGTCAAATACAGAACGATTTCCGACGACGGAGCGACGCCGGCGAGCGAAGAGCGGCTCGAGCAGTGGGTGTTCAGCGACGTCGTCCCTCATGCCGGCGGTTCGGCGTACATCGCCAGCCCAATTGAGGTGACGTCGCTCAGCGGTTTTCAGACCGAATGGAAGAAGAGCCTCACACGCCGCGTGTTGCCGAACGCGCCGCCCGAGCCGTTCGACATCACCACCGCGGATGAAATCGCTGAGATCAAACCGAAGTACGACGCCAACGGGCGCGTGGTCGGGATTAGCGCCAGCGGTGACGGAGCCGACCTGTCGGCGTCGATGTTGTATCACTCGTCCGGCCAGCCCGCTCGAACCGTCGCACCCGACGGAACCATGACACGCAACGTGTACGATCGACTCGGGCGTCTCACGCATACCTATCGCGGAACTGATGACACGCACTCGCGTTGGGGCGCTCCGCCGCGCGACCCGTACAGCGACCCGCCCTATCCCGACGACCTCGTGCTCATCGAGAAGCGCGCCTATGGCGCTGGCATTCACGACGTCGGCGAGCTGGCGCAGGTGCGCAGCTACCGCAACAAGCCTGCGAATCAATACAACGAAGAGCCTGACCCCAACGCCGACCCGCCGATTCCGCCGAATAATGAGGACGCCATCGGCTGGGTGGTCGAGACGGGATACGACTGGCGCATGCGGCCGGTGTCGACGGTTCACTATCGGTCTGGGCCAAGCGGCGCTGCGGCGGTTGTCGAGCGACACACGTTGACCTGGCTCGACAATTTGGATCGCGTGCGATTCTCAGCGGAGTTCGCCCGCGATGCGACCGGCGGCGGCGGAGTGGTCGATCTTGGAGCGGTCGATCCGCGCAGTTCTTCGCTGCTCGGATTGCCGACCGCTTCGGCGATTCTGGCAGCGGCGCAGGGTCAGCCGCTGAAGCTGATCGCATTCAGCGAGAGCATCTACAACCTGCGCGGCATGGTCGAAGAGTCGCGCAGCTATGTGCCGGACACGGGCGAGTGGACCAGCACGTTCACCTACTACGATCACGCCGACCGCGCGATCGAAGTGATCAGCCCCAATTCGCCGATTCGCCGCACGGTATATGACGGCAAGGGGCGGGCGGCGATCACGCGCCTGGTGGCGAAAACCGCGGGCGGCGAGGTGGTCGTCGAAGAGACGCAGAGCGTCTTCGATGCCGATGATCGGGTCGTGCAGACGATTCAGCGTGAGCGCAGGGCTGACGCGGCGGCGTCGCCGACGGGGATCACGCCGGCGAACAGCGTCGCGACTTACAACTACACCTGGTACGACATCGCCGGGCGTGTCGAGGCGACGGCGTCGTTCGGAACGGCGAGCGCAGGCGGGTTTGTTTCGGTCGATCCGCTGGCACCGCCCGCGTATAGCGCGACGGCATCGCCCGTGACGCGGGCGACGGCGAACGATCCGTCGTCGGCGGTCGTCGGATGCGAGTTTGGCGGCGCGCTCGCGCAGGCGATCGTGAGCTGCTTTGACTACGACGAAGCCGGGCGGCAGGCGGTCGTGTTTCATCCCGACGGCAGCATCACGCGCAACGAGTTCGACAGCTTCGGTCGCGTGCGGCTGACGATCGAGAACGCTGATCCGCCGATCGCCGGTAACAACCCGCCCTCCAACGAGCAGCGGCGTACGGCGTATGAGTATGACGATCATGGTCGCCTGACGCGCGTCGCGGCGGTGTTGTCGAAGTTGGACAGCGACGCGGGCGATATCGACACGTATGCAGAGGTGCCGTGGTCGGATGTCAGCGGCGATCACGTTCAGATCACGCAGTTTGAGTACAACGCGGACGTGGTTCATCGGATCGCAGGAGCGAATCCCGGCGATCCGGATCAGTGGCATGAGGTGAGCGAGTCGCGCTCGGCTATTGGTGCAGTGTTCTATCCGAATCCCGCAACCGGACAGCCGGACAACGTGCGGCGAGTGGATTTCGCGTACTACCCGGATGGGCAGCTTGCGCACCGCGTCGATGCGCGCAAGATGGGCATTCGATACGACTACGACGAGCTCGGTCGTTTGAGCGAAGTGCTCGTCAACGATTCGCTGTTCTACACCGCGGCAACCGTGGCAACTCACCCGCCACGACGAATCCAAGAGATCGAACTGACCTACGACGATGGCCGACTCGCGCGGGCGACGGCGGGCGGCGTGAACGCGGTCGGCGCAATGACTGTCGCTGACACGGCGTTTGCGTATGACTCGATCGGCAATCTCCTGACCGAGTGGCAGTCGATCGGCGCGCTCGCGGTCACGAGCGGCCCGGGGGCGAATCAGTCGCAGCGCGTCGATTATGCCTGGGATTTCGCGGACTTCGACTCGGGCAACTACAACCGGCTCTCGCAGATCAAATATCCCAAGCGGCGGACGACCAACATTCGGCGGCTGGTCGATATTGGCTACGGGAGTGTCGGCGACGCCGACGATGCGCTCAGTCGTATCGCGTCGATCACGGATTTGAATAGCGGCGCGTGGGCGGGATTCACATACGCCGGCGATTCGCGCCGCGTCGCGACCGCCTACAGCAATGGCGCGACGCAGACGACCGCGGGTAGCGGCGGGTACCCGGGCTTGGATCGTTTCGGTCGCATCGCCGATCTGCATTTCCAGCGGCCCGACGGCTCGACGATTCATCGCTATCAGTACAACTACGACAAAAGCGGCAATCGCACGCACGCCAAGGTGACGCACCTGCCGGTCGCGGCGTCGGTCGATGCCGGCAAGCGCTCGTGGAACTATCAGTATGACGCGCTGCAACGGCTGGTCGTCGCCGATTCGGGTCAAATGCCGACGCCGGGCGCGGCGATCAGCAATTTGTGGCTGGAAATGGATTGGGCGCTCGATTCGCTCGGGCGTTGGGCCGGCGCGGGCACGTCGCCGGGGCTGACGCTTCAAGGCGATCTCGACGGTGACGGGCAGGCCGACACGATCGAGCGTTCGCACGACAGCGACGCTGCCAATCGGCTGAATGCGATCGGATTCAGCGAGTCGTACACGGCCGGCGGCGGCAGCGCGGCTGCGGGCACGACGCTGCGCACGTACGACATCGTCGGCAACCTGATCGCCGACGCGGATTACCTGTATCAGTATGACGCCTGGAACCGCCTGATCGAGGTGCGCGTCCGCGATGCGTTCGACCCGGCCCTGTTCACAGAGCTCGGCCAGTTACCGGCGGTGATTCCGCCGGGCAGCGAGCCGGGGCGGATCGTCTGCCGCTACAGCTATGACGCACTGGGCCGCATGGTCACGCGGCACACGCTGATCAAGGGCACCGAGGACGACTATCGCAAGGAGGAGTATTACTACGACGGCGTTCGCCGCATTGCCGAGGCGGTCGAGCGGCCGGGCGTGGTGTATCTCGCCCCGCTGGACCCGCTTGATCCGAACAGCGCGCTGGAGGGGATCGAGCCGCCGGTCGAGGGTTTGCCGTTTGTCGGGCAACTGCTCGTCATCGTTCACGACGCGAGCTGGGACCAGCGCGAGTATGTGTACGGGCCGGACTATGTCGATGAATTGTGGCTGCAAATCGAACGCGACGGCTCGCGGACGTTCACGCTTCAGGATGCGAACTACAACGTCGTAGCGCTGCTGGATGATGGGCAGCGGTTTAGCGGCAACAGCCTGCCGACGGGTTCGTCCTCGACCGCTCCGCCGACGGTGCTGGCGCAGTATGTGTACACGCCGTACGGGGAATTGCTGCACCTCGACCTGCCGGTCCCGGCGGGTGCCGGACCCGAAGACTCGCCCTACCTAAACCGTGTCGGATTCCAGGGTCTGTTCTACGAGAATTTCTACGCCGACGACACGCAGGCCTCGATGATCGTCGAGGGCCGTGGCTTGTATCACGCGCGAAACCGCTGGTACGAGCCGCGGACGGGGACGTGGACGACGGCTGATCCGTACATGACGGGTCTGACGATTCCGACCGGGGCGGGCTATCACGGTTCGGAGCCGGCGATCACGGTGGATTCGCTGCCGAGCGGGTTTGCGGATGGGGCGAATTTGTATCTGGCGTTCGGCGGGAATCCGCTGAATTTCCTCGACGCGATGGGATTGATCTACGACCCGTTCGAAGACGTTGACGAGTTCCACAACGATTTGCAGGGCAACCGGATCGCAAACCTGGGCGCGCTGGTGGATGGTGCGCACCTCGGGCTTTCGGTCGGTGTTCAAATTCTCTCGTCGTTCCTGCCGGGCGCGGGCATCTATGACGCGTATCGTTCCGGCGAAGGTCTCTTCTCGGGCGAAGTTGGCTTTTGGGACTACGTGGAGCTTGGCGCGACGCTGGCCCCCGGCGCGGGCATGGTGCTGTCGAAGGCGTTTGGTTGGGCAAGGAAGATTTATGCCGGCAAGATCGGACAGGTCGGCGGTCGTGCCGCGACATGTTTGATTGCAAACAGCGTCGTACTCGGAACGATGGTTTCGACGCCGGCGGGTGGCGTTCCGATCGAGCTCGTGCAGCCCGGCGACTGGGTTTACTCCACCCACGAAATCGGCCCGGGTGAGCGGACGATTCCGCGGCGTGTCTCGGAAGTCGTCTGGGGCGTCGTTGACTGCGTCGTCTGGATCGCGCTGGAGGACGGGCAGACTCTTGGCCTGACGTCGCTGCATCCGGTGTGGACAGCCGATCAACACTGGGTCGCCGCTGAGGAACTGTGCGCGGGCCAGGAACTGATTCGGGTGAACGGTGGCGGCACGCGCATTGTCGATACTTGGGTTGAATATCGTCGACAGCCGGTGTTTAATCTCGGAGTCGCCGGGACGTACACGTACTTCGCCGCTGATGTTTGGCTGCACAACTGTCCAAGGCAGTGGCACCATACCGTGCCGCAGCAGATTCTGAAGGCACTCGACCCACGAGTTGCGGCCGCCCTGAATCGAAGCAAGATACAATGGAAGATTCCGGAGGCGCAACATAAGGCGATCCACGGTGGCGTGGGCAATGGCTATCGGTCAAGCGGCGGCGCTCTAAATCCGAGGGGTGGCGGCTATAACGCGCGTTGGCGAGCCGAATTGCACGCCATCGGTGGGCCGGAAAGAGCGACCACCGCGCAAATTCTGGAGATTCGAAACCGAGTAGCACGGGATTTTGGACTGATAAAACCTGACGCCGAATTTATCCGCTGATGCTCAATTTGTTCTCTTACATGAAGTCGTTCCAAGTCGGCGATCGGATCATAATCGTTCTGGTCGATCGTGGAGATCGCATCGTCCTCGCGGACTATCACGCGCAATCGATCATTCGCGTTGTAAAAGTGCACAATCACAGTCCGTCCGCGTTCGACCTTTCGACCGACGGCGCAATTCTCGCCGTCGGCGATGACAGACGACGCGGGGTCTCGCTATGGAGCGTGGCCGACGGGTCGCTCGTCGGGGTTCATGGAAAGAAGCACGTCGCGCGCGTCGCGCTGGACAAGACGTGCCGATACGCGGTGACGTGGGATTTGTACACTGCGAAACAGGTGATCCCACTTGGTCCTGGCGAGCGGCATTCGCTGCGAAAGCTCGGTGATTTGGTCGGGGCGCTCGTGCTCGATAGCAACGAGATGATCTTGCCGATCGACGACCTGCCGTTTTACTACAAAGTGTCATTCGATGGTCCCGAAATTCGCCGTTTGCCGTTGCCGCATGAGAGTTTCGCGTTCTCGTTTCGGAAGTCGCCGATCCGCGACCAAGTCATAACCATCTATTTCAGCGGGCGAATCGAGTGCCGAGCCGGAGTACTTGGCGAACTCATTTGGACCCGGGAGACCAGCGAAGACAAAGGCCCAGCCACTGGCTGCTACAGCCCTGACGGTCGCTTTTTCGCCATGAATGTGGTCGAAATGATGCAATATTGGATTCTAGACGCCACGACGGGTGAAGTGACGTTCCGCAGCAATCCGCCTGACGAGCGCCTGAATCCGGTATCACCGCTGGAGGGATCGCTCATTCTCGCTTCGAATGGCGCGATCCTCGACGCTTCAACAGGCGAGGTCGGCCCCGGCCTCAGCGAGCGGAGTTGGTGGAAGGCCGCGGGTCTGTAACACCGACGACGACTATCGCAAGGAGGAGTACTTCTACGACGGCGTGCGGCGCATTGCCGAGACGGTGGAGCGGCCGGGGGTGGTGTACCTCGCTTCGCTGGACCCGCTTGATCCGAACAGCGCGCTGGAAGGGATTGAGCCGCCGGTCGAGGGGCTGCCGTTTGTCGGGCAACTGCTCGTCATCGTTTACGACGCGAGCTGGGACCAGCGCGAGTACGTGTACGGTCCGGACTATGTCGATGAATTGTGGCTGCAAATCGAGCGCGACGGCTCGCGGACGTTCACGATTCAGGACGCGAATTACAACGTCGTTGCCCTGCTGGATGATGGGCAGCGGTTTAGCGGCAACAGCCTGCCGACGGGTTCGTCCTCGACCGGGCCGCCGACGGTGCTGGCGCAGTATGTGTACACGCCGTACGGGGAGTTATTGCATCTCGACCTGCCGGTTCCGGCGGGTGCCGGCACCGAAGACTCGCCGTACATGAACCGGGTCGGCTTCCAGGGTCTGTTCTACGAGAACTTCTACGCCGACGACACGCAGGCCTCGATGATCGTCGAGGGCCGCGGGCTGTATCACGCGCGCAACCGCTGGTACGAGCCGCGGACGGGGACATCGACGACGGCCGATTCAGCACGCGC
This sequence comes from Phycisphaerae bacterium, assembly GCA_046155505.1. Lineage (GTDB taxonomy): Bacteria > Planctomycetota > Phycisphaerae > UBA1845 > Fen-1342 > JBJXFK01. Next base: position 4,027 of record JBJXFK010000144.1, on the reverse strand, counting down.
CGGTGAGCTTGAGTAATACCAATAAATGTTAACTACTAGCCACTCGGTGAATTCCGCAACCAACTCATATGTGCTCGAACCGGCCCGTTTGAGCCGTCGCATCAACGGCGCAAGTCTCTGTCTCACGATAAGAAAGACCATCGACGTACCCGCCGGAGGGCTCGATGCTGCGAAAAAACAGATCCGCGGGACGTGCGTTGAACGTTTGCGTAGGTGCCGACGGCCACGGCGCTTGCCGAGGCCATCGATCCAAAATAATCGGGGCGACTGGATTCGAACCAGCGACCTCCTGGACCCAAACCAGGCGCTCTGATCCAGGCTGAGCTACGCCCCGTCAGCCGAGTTCGTTAGTATACCGGTTGACACGCGCGGCGGGCAGGTCGCCGGTGCGTGCAATTCCACGAGGGCGCGCCCCATGACCCGCACCACGACCGCGAAAATCGACACCGCCAAAGCCGTTCGCCGCAAGTTGCGCTTTCAGACGATTGACGAGTTGCTCAGCGAAATCGAGCGGCTCATCGCCGCCGAGCGCGACGGGCGATTGCAACGCACCGGCAACTGGACGCTCGGCCAGATCTTCGGGCATCTCGCCGCGTGGATCGACTTCGGCTGGGACGGCTATCCCATGCGTGTGCCGTGGATCATCCGGTTCTTCATAAAATTCCAGGTGAAAGGTTACCTGAAAAACGGCATGCCTGCGGGCGTGAAAATTCCCAACAGCGGCGAAGGCACATACGGCATCGACGTGCTGAGCACCGATGAAGGCGCGGCCCGATTGCGGCGGGCACTCGAGCGGCTGAAGCGCGGCGAGGTCGCGAAATTCGACAGTCCGGCGTTTGGGCCGCTGAGTCATGACGATCGAATTTTGCTGAATCTGCGACATGCGGAATTGCATCTTGGATTTGTAGGATTCTGAAGAACTTCGCGTGCCTCTGGGGTACCGCGTCGCTCCACTCCCCGAATCGGGGCGTTCACGGGCTTCGTCCAGCGATCGGACAGTTCGCGACGGTGATCGGAGTAGGACGAAACGTCGCGGCGCCGACTCGCATCCAACCACGCGAACCACGCGTGATGAATCCGCCTGGCAGTGGACCGGCGTAGTCATCCGTGCCTAAAAACCCTTGCTGACGCACGCGCCGGCGGACATTCGCGGGCGTGTTGCGGCGGCGGTGTAACCCCTTACGGAGGCAGTTGATACATGCGAGTCATGATGATGCGCGCGGCGCTGTGCGCGGTGCTGGCTGGCGGGGCTGCGACGACCGCGATCGGCGCGACGACCGAATTTTTCTTCGCGGCGGTGAACAATTCGTACTCCGCGTTTCTGCCGCCGGACAGCGAGTTGGTGGGTCAGCAGGTGACCGTGGCGCGGATTTACCTGAACGTGCGGGTTGATCCGGGGTCGGACGCGGCGGACTTCTTCACCGACATCGCGTTCCCGATTTTGCCGGACGACGGGAACACGTCCGGGCTCGTGATCACAGGCGAGAATCTCGAGTGGTCGGGCGCGGGTGAGTTCAATTACTTCCGCGAAACGACCGAGTTCAACGGCGTGTTCGTCGCGCGGCGGTTCGGGGCCGAGACGCCGATCGAGAATTTCAGCGGCGCGATTCTGGAAGGTTCGCGAATTGAGTTTGACTATGTGCCGGAGCCGGCGACGCTGACGCTGCTGGGAATAGCGGCGACGTTGATGCGAGCGCGTCGGCGGTAGGAGTAGCGAATATTGAGTAGCGAGTAGCGAGTTGAAGAGCTGGCGTCAGCATCCCGGCTCGATAGTCGATACTCGCTACTTCACGCACGATAGCCCGCTCGATCGCGCTCGGAGTGCGGATCGGCTCGCGGCGCTCGCAATCACTCGCTTGCGCTTCGCGTTCGGATCGCTGGCGCAACGGCATTCCTTGAAAGTCGCCGCACGGCATAGCCGCGACGTTGTCAGCGGCCAATTTGAAGCGACGCAAGCCCGGTCGGCACGTCTTCCGAGACTTCGAAGATTCGGTCGAGGCCGGTGACGAGAAACACGCCCCACACCTGGCGATTGATCGCGGCGAGTTTCAGCTTGCGGCCATTGCTGATTTGCACCAGCTTGCGGAGCTTGAGCAGCTTGGCGATGTTGGACGAGTTCAGGTATGAGACATTCGCGAATGTGAGCAGCGCATCGGCCTGCGGATTGTTTTGGCACTGCTCGAGCACAGCCGACAAATCGTCGGTGAACTGCGGATCGTCGGCCAACTCGACCAGCAGAATGTTGTCGGACCAGTTTTCGACCGGCATGCCATGAGCCTCGTCTCGCGGGTCTGCGGAACCGACGAAGTATCGTTCCCGCCGCGACCACACGCCGCGCAATGTCGCTCGCGAGGGGGCAGTTGTCAACCGGCGGGAGTTGGCAGGGTTCGGGGTTCGGGGTTCAGGGTTCAGAATGCGGAGTGCAAAGTGCAAAGTTCGAGAGGCGGGCAGCGCCGTGTCGTAGTTCCCTGAATTCTGAGCCCTGAACCCCGATCCCTGAACCGCTACTTTAGCTCAACATTCCAGTACGCAAAGTCGAGGAATTGCTTCCAACTCGCGTACTTCGTGTCGTTCAGCTTGATCGTCAGCACCGGCGAGCGGCGCGGGCGACGCGGCTTGGTGATCAGGTGCATCCGCGCCTGCTCGGGCGTGCGACCGCCCTTACGCACGTTGCAGCGAACGCACGCGCAGACCACGTTTTCCCACGATGTACCGCCACCCTGCGAGCGCGGCACGACGTGATCGACGCTTAGCTCGCCCGGCGAATAACGCTTGCCGCAATATTGGCATGTGCTGTGATCGCGGGCGAACAGGTTGCGGCGATTGAGCTTCACATCCTGGCGCGGCAAGCGGTCATAGCCGAGCAAACGTACGATTTTGGGCACGGCGATCTGAAACCGCACCGTGCGAATCCAATCGTGACGCTCCGGCTGGAAGGTGGCCATCGCCTGCGATACTTCGACCCAATCGGCGAAGTCGTAGGTCATGTACTGGCCATTCTCGACCGAGACGACCTCGCCGAGCTGCCGATAGAGCAGCGTCATGGCCCGCTTTGCACTGATGACCCGCACCGCCATGTAAAGGCGATTGAGCAGCAGCACGCTGGCGTTGTCGGCGATTGATACGGCCCCGGCCATGATCCACAGCACCCTTTTCGGCGCGCCACATGGGCGCACGATCTCCGAGCGATCACGTCGGTACGTCCGTCGGGAACGCATTTCGGCGAGACTGGAAGATCATAACAAAGGCCCGAAACGCACGCAACCCAACCGGCGGGGTTTGCGCAAGCTTCATGCACGAGATGTGGCACGATCAACCGGCGAACAATTGCGGTTTTTGTATCGCGACCTGGATCACGACCCGTGCGCGATGAGTCACCGTCCATGCGCCGTGTGGCACCCGCTATCAGCGGGTGCGTACCAGATTGAAACGCGGCGAGTTGCCGTTCTTGTATCGCAATCAGCGTCGACCCGGCCGGGGATGCCCATTGCGGTGCCGCGCGAGTCACGCGAGAGCAAATCGGTGTCGATCAATTTCACTCGCCGGGTGACTCCCGGTAAATCGCCTCTCGCGAATCGTCAACGTGCGTCGTCAGCACGGCATCGTCGTCCATTTCAGCGAAAAACTCGGCGACCGCGATCGGTTGGCTACCTCGCGTCGAAGTGCATGCCGACGCAGCGACCGTCGGCTTGGCACCCGTTTCATCGAGAAACACAATCGCTTCGCGTACTTCCACATCCAGCCGCGCGATTTCGTCCGCGATCGACTGTCTCGTTCCCGTGAGTACACGCGTTCGCATGATTCGCTCCGATTTGGTCGCCGAGGCGACCGCGAGGTCATCATAATCATAGCAACCGCCGGAACGTGATTCGAGCTTCGTTCGGCTCGATTCGCGCCCACGTCGGCTGCGCTCCGCGTCTGGGTCGGTACCGGCGCAAGTCCCTTGCCCAACGCCGCACAACGTGCGATAACCGTGTCATGGAATCTCCGAACACCCCCGCCCTCTCGCCCGCGCAGCGCGGCCTCC
>JBJXFK010000130.1:0-4218 GCA_046155505.1 Phycisphaerae bacterium | reverse complement strand
GCGGTGTTGAATACGACCTCGCCCTCGGTCGTCCCGGTCGCGCCAAACGCGGTGCCTGTGTAGATCGTGCCGTCTTCGAGTGCGAGCTTGCAGATCATCGCCGCCCTCCGCGGGCCAGATAGTCTTGCAGCGCCATGGCCTTCATCCCGCTGCCGCGTAGCGCCCGAATCGCGCCGACCGCGGCCTTCGCCCCCGCCAGCGTCGTAATCAGCGGAATGCCGACTCGCAGCGACTCGACCCGCCAGCGACCCTCTTCGCTCGCGCTGCCGGTGTGAATCGGCGTGTTGATCAGCAGATCGAGCTGCCGTGTGCGGATCATATCGATCAGGAATTCGCCGTCGCGGCCGTCGTGCTTGCTCACAAGCTCAGCCGGGATGTTGTGTTGCTGTAAGACCTCGCGAGTGCGAATCGTGGAGAAGATCGCAAAGCCCATTTCATGAAGCTCGCGTGCGATCGACACGACGCGCGGCTTGTCGGCGTCATTCACGCTGATCAGCACACGCCCGCTCGTCGGCAGCCGCATGCCCGCGCCCAGCAGCGCCTTGGCGAACGCGAGCGGGTATTCGTCGTCGATGCCCATCACCTCGCCCGTGCTGCGCATCTCCGGGCCGAGCACAAAATCGACCGTGCGTAGCTTCTTAAACGGGAACACCGGGGCCTTGACCGACGTATGCCGCGGCGTCAACACTTCGTGAATGCCCATGCCCGAAAGTGCGTCGTCGAGCGATTGGCCGAGCATCACTTTTGTCGCGATCTTGGCCCACGGCACGCCGCTCGCCTTGCTGACAAACGGAATCGTGCGGCTTGCTCGCGGATTCACCTCAAGCAGATACACATTGCGACCCTGTATCGCGAACTGCGTATTCATCAGCCCGCACACGCGCAGTCGCCGCGCGAGCAATTTCACCTGGTACTTGATCTCATCAACCAGCGATGGTGAGAGCGAATACGGCGGCAACACGCAGCACGAATCGCCGCTGTGAATGCCGGCCTCTTCGATATGCTCCATGATGCCGCAGATATCGCAGCGCCCGCTCAGCTCGCGACCCGGATAGCCATAGTCGCTGATCGCATCGACATCGACCTCGACCGCGTCGAGCAAAAATTGATCAATGAGAATCGGGTGCGCGCGATCGAGCGACACATCGCGATCCGTCGCCTGCAAGGCTTGATCGATATAGCGCGTCAGGTCGGCGCGGTTGTTGCAGACCTGCATGCCGCGCCCGCCGAGAACATAGGACGGGCGCACGATGACCGGATAGCCGATCTTCTCGGCGACCTCGATCGCCTCGGCCCGCGAGAATGCGATGCCGCTCGCCGGCTGGCGCAGGCCGAGCTCGCGCACAACTTCGGAGAATCGCTCGCGATCCTCGGCAAGGTGAATGCTCTCGGGCGATGTCCCGAGAATCGGCACGCCGGCCTCGAGCAAGCCCGCCGCCAGATTCAACGGCGTCTGGCCGCCATACTGCACAATCACGCCGCGCAGGCGACCCTGCTGCCCCGGCGCAAACGCGCGGGCGTTCAGCCGTTCGCAGATATTGAACACGTCTTCGTGCGTCAACGGCTCGAAGAACAGCAGATCGCTGATGTCGTAGTCGGTGCTGACCGTCTCGGGGTTTGAGTTGACCATCACGGTCTCGAACCCCATCTCGCGGGCAGCCATCGATGCATGCACACAGCAATAGTCGAACTCGATGCCCTGGCCGATGCGGTTCGGCCCGCCGCCGAGAATCACGACTTTCGACTTTTCCGTCACGCGCAATTCATCGTCATGTGACTCGACCAGCAAATGCTGCTCATCGAGCACGCGATATCGGAACGGCGCATCGACCGCGAGCGCCTTGACCGCTTCGCCCAGCGCCACGCGACCGCCGCTCTCCTGATGCGCTCGCACCTCGCGCACCGCGTCGGCGCTGCGCACCACCTGCGCCAGCGGCCGCTCGTGCGTCGAGTAGTAATACGGCGTGTAGGCCTCAAACTCGGCCGCGCACGTATCGACCAACTTGTATTTCGGCCGATCGAGCTGCGACTTGATCCGCCGCAGCGTCGGCTGATCGATGTTCCACACATGGCGCAACTGGGCATCGCTGTAGCCATACGCCTTGGCCTGCTGGAAAATCTCGGCCAGTTCCGGCGACATGCGCAGCTCGGGACCGTTTCCGACAGATAGCCGCACGAGCCGCTCTTCAAAATCGCTCAGCTCTTTCATCTGGTCGACGAACCACGGGTCGATCCCCGAGAGTTTGTAGATTTTCTCGACCGACCAGCCGAGCTTGAGTGCATAGCGCAGATAGTAAAGCCGACCCTGGCAGGGCGTGCCGAGCTTTTTCACCAGCACCGCCTCGGGCACCGGCCAACCCTTGGCAGCCTGCTCGCGCCAGTCGGCGGGCGACTCCGTCAGCGTCGCCGCGGCGAACAGTGGCGTCTCGGGCCGCGAATTGCCGAACGAATCGAACCAGATTTCGCTGGCGGGCACTGCGTCATCGTGCGGCCGACGTTGCACGTTTTCCAGCCACAGGTCGTTCGGGTGCAAGCCAAAGCCCGGCCGCTTGATTTCCATCGAGCGAATGCACTTTTGAAACGCCTCTTTGAAAGTCCGCCCAATGGCCATCGCCTCGCCGACCGATTTCATCGAAGTGGTCAGCGTCTCGTCGGCATCCGGGAATTTCTCGAACGCGAAGCGCGGCATCTTGACCACGCAATAGTCTATCACCGGCTCAAAACACGCCGGAGTGACCTTGGTGATGTCGTTGCGAATCTCGTCGAGCGAATAGCCGATCGCCAGCTTGGTCGCGATCTTGGCAATCGGAAAGCCGGTCGCCTTGCTGGCCAGCGCCGACGATCGCGACACGCGCGGGTTCATCTCGATCACGATCATGCGGCCCGTGCGCGGATCGGTGGCGAACTGAATATTCGAGCCGCCCGTCTTCACGCCCACGGCGCGCATGATCGCGATCGCGGCGTCGCGCATCCGCTGATATTCCTTGTCGCTGAGCGTGAGCGCCGGCGCGACGGTCACCGAGTCGCCGGTATGCACGCCCATTGCGTCAACATTCTCGATCGAGCAGACGACGACGACGTTGTCGTTGCCGTCGCGCATCATTTCCAGTTCATATTCTTTCCAACCCGTCAGGTCTTCCTCGATCAGCACCTGCGAAATCGGCGACGCGCGCAGGCCGTCCTTGAGCAGCGCTTCGAATTGCTCCATGTCGCGCGCCATCCCGCCGCCGGTGCCGCCCAGCGTGTACGCCGGTCGCAGACAAACGGGCAACGGAATCGACTTCAGCGTCTCCAGTCCCTCTTCATACGTCGTAACCGTGCGCGACTTGGGCACATCGACGCCGACCGAAATCACAACCTGTTTGAAGACCTCGCGGTCCTCGGCTTTTTTGATCGTCTCGACATCGGCACCGATCAGCCGCGCGTTGTGCCGCGCGAGAATTCCCGCTTCCGCAGCGGCGACTGCGGTGTTCAGGCCCGTCTGCCCGCCAAGCGTCGGCAGCACCGAATCGACCGGCGTGCCGCGGGCGGCCTCGATCGTGAGGATTTCGTCCACCACTTCGGGCGTGATGGGTTCGAGATAGGTCCGATCGGCGAGTTCGGGATCGGTCATGATCGTCGCCGGGTTGCTGTTGAGCAGCACGACGGCGATGCCCTCGGCCCGCAGCGCGCGACACGCCTGCGTACCGGAATAGTCGAATTCGCACGCTTGTCCGATGACGATCGGGCCGCTGCCGATGATCAGCACCCGCTGGATCGAAGTGTCTCTGGGCATGGTGTCCGTTGAATCGCCGAGCCGCCCCGGCGGCCGCGACCAGCGTCACACACCCCGAAGCTTTCCTACACTAGCGGCTGAGAGCGAATTCGACAACGCGGCCCGGTTCGAACGCGTGGAAAATCGCGAAATGCCGCACATGCCGGGCAATTTTTCTTGACTTCGCGCACGGCGTGGTGCATGCTTCAACCTATTGGGTCGTTGCCGTTGGGGTTTGCCATGCGTAATCCGCTTCCCCGCTTCCCCGCTTCCCCGCTTCCTACGTCGCTTCGTCGCTCCTCGCTCCGTCGCTAATTCTCTTGGTTCCTCAATCCGTCCCGCTACGATGGACTTGCGGTCGAAGTCGGCCGCGAGGAGCCATGCCATGCTAAGAACCGATCCGCGTTGGGGTTGCATTCGATTTGTCGTCGCAACGACCGCCGCGATCGCGTTGAGTGCGCCTG
>JBJXFK010000122.1:0-15998 GCA_046155505.1 Phycisphaerae bacterium | reverse complement strand
TGGTCGCAGTGGCGGCGTCGACCGCGAGCGCGACGATCATTATGCAGGACAATTTTGACAGCTATGCGAATCAGGCGGCGTTTCTCGCGAATTGGCCGAGCGCGACCACGAATCAGCTCCAACTGAGTACCGCGAACTTCCACAGCCCCGGCCAGTCGATCTTCAGCAGCGGCGATGTTGGACGTCGCAGCACGCGGACATTCCCGGCCCAGAACGGCACGGCGTCGAACCCGCTCGTCGCTGAGTTCTGGATGGACGTCCCGGCCACGAACGGCAACGCGCGTCAGTACAGCGAAGTGCGTTCGTACGCGTCCGACACCTGCCTTGTCGGCGCGCTCGAAGATTTGTTCGCGATCGGCTTGAACAACGCCGCGCCGGCGACAGCCGGATTCTTCCAGGGTCGCGCGGCGTTTTCGGGCGTTGCGACGACGGGCGGCTGGTTTAACCTGACCATCCCGCGCAGCGCCGGCTGGCACCGCTTCACGATGGAGTTCGTCGGTGCCAACACCGTGAACTACTATGTCGACGGTGTGCTCGGCGGCTCGGTCGTCGATACATCGGGCGGCATCTTCTCGCTCGACTGCTTTGCGCTCGGTTCGGGTGTTTCCTCGAATCCGGCCGTACCGCAGAACGCTTACTACGACGATGTCAAGATCGAAGTAACCCCGGAACCGAGCAGCCTCGCGCTTCTCGGCCTCGGTGCGCTGGGTCTGATTCGTCGTCGCCGCTAGGCGGTTCGTCGCGGATCGTCTGACATATGCAGCGTGCTCCGCTTTACCGCCCATCGCGGCGGAGCGGGGCACGTTTCATCGATGCGAAGTGCTTCGGCGCGCTGACTCGCGCAATGTCCCGAGTCACACGTCGATCGGAATGTAAATTGCTGGCTTTTCGATGCCGTGTGGCCACGGAGCGCTGCACGCTAGCCGTACTTTTCGGAGGAAAGAAAAGATGACACGCTTTACACGCAGGGCGGCTCTCGCTCTGACGGCGCTCATGGGCGCGGTCACAGCCTGGGCCCAGTTCCCGTCCGCGGTGGTCGCATTCAACGACTCGCCGCTCGACGATCCGGGCACTTCGCAAGAGATGTTCCGCGTTCCCGAATTCTCCACCTCGATCACCCCGCCCTTCCAGTTCATCGTCCCCAACAGCGCAGGCCAGTTCAACAACAACGCCTCCTTCCGCTCGTCGGGTTTCCCGAGCGAAGGCACCGGCGGCATGCGCTTTCTGCTGAAGTGGACCGATCCGGCAAGCGTTAACGCGTGGGCACGCATCTCAACTTTCGGCGGCAGCCTCACGCCCAATCCGTCGCTGCACCTGGGCGGCAAGGTGCGATTCAAGATCGTCAACGTCAGCGAGTTCTTCGCCGGACGCATCGGCATCGCCATCGGCGTGCGCGAGACGGGCGCGAATGTCCCGCAGCTCGCCAACGGCGGCGATGTCGGCACGGTCGAGTGGGTCGGCGTGAGCGGTCGTGTTGAATACACGCCCGGCTCGTTCCGTCCGATCCCGGTCGCGTTCGTCAACCCGTCGCCGGTTCCGGTGCAGGTTGAATTGAACCTCGCCACCGGCATCATCTCGCTCGACGGCGTTCCGCAGGGCGGCGGCTTTGCCGGCGTCACCGGCGACGGCGTGCTGAGCGCGGCGAACAACCGCGGCACACTCGAACACATTGCGATCATCAACGATCCGGCCGATCCGGCGATTCAGATCGATGTCACGATCGACGAGCTTCAGTTCGAAGCCCCGATCGCCGACCCGGTCGTTCCGCCGACGGTTGTTCCGCCGATCGTCGCGGGCGACACCGAAATCGTCGTCGATGGCCTGCAAGCGGGCGTCGATCGCATTCGGCTCTATCGCAACAACGCCATCATCGCGACGCAGGTTGTGGCCAACGCCGACCCATTTGTTTTCACGATTGCACCAGCCGTAACGGGCGACGAGTACAACGCGGATCAGCGTGTGGGCGGCATCACCAGCCCGCTATCGACGACCGTGACGGTCGTTGCTTCGCCGCCGCCCTACTCGCTCAGCTTTGTCATCGACGAAGACGCGGACAATTGCGGCTTTAACCCGCCGGGCGGATGGGAAAGCGTCGGCGCGATCGCCGGCTCGGTTCCGCGCCCGATCGGCACTGACATTTTCATGGACAGCTCGCAGTGGCAGACGATCGACTTCCCGCTCGACGACGAGAGCATCGTCATCCCGTGGCTGGGTGGCAACGGCGCGCTCGATCAGGCGGCTGGCGGCAATTGGTCGATCGACAGCGTTTGGATCACCAGCAACAACTTCCCGAATACCGGTCCGTTCGAATTGTTCATAGACGCCATCGAAATCCTCGATAGCGGCAACAACGTGATCGGCGTGGTGAACAGCTTCGAAGCGGCGACCAACTACCTGGGCAACGTGCGCGGTCAAAGCACCGTGCAAGCCGGCTTTACGTCGTTGCCCGACGTACGCGCCAGCTTCGATGGCACGCAGGCGCAGCGCGTCACCGTCACGTTCCCGACTGCGGGCACTGAAGGTCTCGGCCTCTACTACAACATCGGCCTGTCGTGTAACACCAGCCCTGACTTCACCGATGACGGCGTGACCATGCGTTGGCGCATCCTCGCCCGCGAGCAATCGACCAACACGACTGCCCTACCGGTCGTCGGCGCTCCGCTGGCCGGCAATCAGACCGGCGTGCGCATCACCAACGACGCCACGGCGACCGCTGTTCAGCTCTATGTGAACGGCGTCGCGGTTGGTTCGCCGGTCGTTCCGAGCGGCACGACCACTGACTTCACCGGCCTGACGCTTGTCGCCGGCGATTCGGTATCGGCCAAGCAGACCATCGCCGCCGTCGAGAGTGATTTCGCCTATCCGCGTGCGGTTGCGGCTCGTCCGTCACCGCCGTCCGTGCTTTCGCCTACGCCGCCGGGCGGTACGTCGGTCACGGTCAACAACGCGTCGAACGTGCAGTTCGCCACCGCGTCGCTTGTCAGCGTTACGCTGACTCGTGCGAACGTCGTGATCGACACCGCATCGGCCGCTCCGGCGGGCGCGAGCGTCAACGTGACGATGAACATCGCGTTGGCCAACGGCGACGTTCTGCGCGCGACGCAGACGGTCAACGGCGCGACCAGCGATCCGTCGGCCGCCGTCACCGTCGGCTTCCCGGCCCCGGTGATCTACGCCGCCCCGTCGGATGCGTCAGCGACCGTGCGGGTGCAGGGCCTGTTCCCGACCATCGACACGGTCATCATTCGCCAGAACGGTACGACTGATCACACCTTGGCGGTCACGCCCGGCGTGACGTTCGCGAACGTGCCGGTCAGCGGTCTGGTCGCGGGCGATACGATCGTCGCGATTCAGCGCTCGGCGGGTGTCGAGTCGGCCCCGTCGCCGGTTGAGACGGTTACGACGAGCGTCGTGACGCCGATTCTGTGCGATAGCTTCGAATCCGGCGATGCAGCCTATCAGGCCGCGTGGCCGCTCGATGTTCCGGCAGGTGGTCGTCCGGCTTATGTGACGGACCGCAACTCGACCGCGGGCGGAACGGCGTCGCTGTTCAATGCGGCGGCGAACCAGCGCGCGGCTCAGAACATTCCTGATCAGATTCCAACCGCGATCAACCCGATGGTTTGGAATGTAAACGTCTACGATGCCTTTGGTCCGGGCGCGACGGGTGGCAACATCTTCGCGCAGGTTAACGACCAGGTCACCGGCTTCAACTTCATGCACGTCGGCCTCTCCAATCTGGCGACACCGGCGAATGCAAACGTGTATCAGTTCCGTTGCGTCGGCAACGGCGGTCCGAACTGGATCAATCTGACCCTGTTCGACGCGCCGCAGCGCACGATCGGCTGGCACGTGTTCACAGTCGTTCACAAGGGCACGGCGGGCATCGACGTGTATGTCGACGGCAAGCTGGCGGCCAAGAACATCACGCAGACCGCCATTACTTCAGGCTATGACCGGGCGCGCGTCGGTCCGGGCGTGGCCAACAACATCACCGGTAACTACGACGATTTCTGCATCGAGCGTGGTCCGGTCCGCTTCGGCTCGCGTCCGCCGAGCACGCCGATTCTCACGGCTCCGATCGAGGACGGCGATACGCAAGTGCTCGTGACGAACATCGAGTCGAACGTCACTCTGGTGCAAGTGATCGACGGCACGAACGCCGTCATCGGCACGTTTGCGGGTCCGATTCCGCCGAACGGCCAGGTGACGATGAATCTGAGCCGCGCGCTGGTTCACCTGGAGCGCATCCGCGCTCGCGTGACCAATGCCAACGGCAGCGAGACCGGTGCGGCTCTCGAAGTCGGCGCGGGCAACGGCGACATTCTGCTGGCCATCGGCGTGCGCGAGACCGGTGATGTCGGCCCGCTCGGTACGCCGGGCGGCGGCACCGGAGCAATCGAATGGATCGGTGCGGCTTCGGCGGTAAGTGGCGCGCCGCAGGGCGTGGCCATCAGCCCGTCGAATTCGTGGCAGACCGTCGAGTTCGACCCGGCGACTGATCCGATCCTCAGCTTCTCGGCTGGCGACAACGCGATCACCGGAACGCGCGGCGTGCTCGAGCACCTCGCGATCTCGGTCAACGCGGCCAGCGCCGATCGCAGCAGCGGCACCTACACCATGTACGTTGACAACGTCGTCAACGTGGGTGCGGGCGCGGGCGGCAGCGACTTCACGATCACCAATTTCGACGGCTTCACCGTCGGAACCGAAGCGCTGTTCCAGGAGCCGACGTTCTCGGGTTCCACCTCGGGCAACCTCGCTCCGCTGCCCAGCAGCAGCATCACCAGCGACGCCGAAGGCAACGGCGGCAAGTCGCAGGAGCTCATCTGGTTCTGGAAGGACACCGATGCGTCGCGCTGGATCCGCCTGACGACCTCGTCGGTGGCTCAGGTTCGCGCTCCGATCATCGACATCACCCGTCCGATTCGCATGGACGTTCTGCTCCGCAGCGGCGCTCCGGCGCTTCCGGGCGACGTGGACGGTGACGGCGACGTTGATCTGACCGACCTGGCGCAGCTTCTCGCGTCGTTCGGTCTGTCGCAGGGCGATGCCGGCTACATTGCCGGTGCCGACTTCAACGGCGACAACGTGGTCAACCTGACCGACCTCGCTACGCTGCTGGCCAACTTCGGTCTGTAAGCGAAACGCGTATCGGGCGGGCCGCATTGCCGCCTGATTCGTGACGCAAGAGTCGTACCCCAGTACACCGCCGACGATGAGCCAAGGCTTGTCGTCGGCGGTGCTGTTTTTTCCCTTGCGGCTACCATTCGCCGCATGGCCGACGTGTATGACGATTCACTGCTCTGCCCGGATTGCGGCTACAGCCTGCGCGGAATTTCGTCGGATCGCTGTCCGGAATGCGGGCTCGACATCACGTTCATCCGCGAGAACCGCTCGGTGATCCCGTGGGTCAACCGGCGCGAGATCGGCGTCTGGCGGGCATACTGGCAAACGGTGTGGCAGGTGATCGCGCGGCGCAAGGAGTTTTTGCGCGAAGTGGCCAAGCCGGTGAGCTATCGCGAGGCGGCGGCGTTTCGGCGGATGACGCTGGGGTTTGTGGCGCTGGCGATGGGGATTGGGTGGCTGGGGATGTGGATGCTCGACGCGGAAGGAGCGCGATCCCTGCACGCGGACTACGGCGTTTGGTTCATCGTGCTATGCGGAGTGTGTTTTTTGATGGCGTTGCGTTACCAGAGCGAGGCGTGCGCGGCGCTTATCTTTGGCGCGGGCGTGTCGCGACTACTTGCAACGCGCATTCGAATCTTGAGCATTTATTCGATTGGATCGCTTGCGATTTCGCCATTGCTGATAACCCTCGCCGTGGCGCTGCCGTACTCCTGGCGCTCCGGAAACGACCGCAGCTTGATTGCGATATTCACCTCGTTCACGTGCGTGGCGATATTGCCGATGCTCTGGCTGGTAGAGCTCGCCGCAATCGCCGCGAGGGCGTTGCGATCGCGCTTGCTCGCGAACGCGCATACTTTGCTGTCGCTCGTCACGATCATGGGAATCGCTGCGCTAATCGCGGTTGGAATTCCTGCGACGGCTTTCGCCTCACTCGTCGTTTTCTACACACTCGGCCAAGGGGGCTTTTGGAAGTGAAATCCATACCTGGTCGATCTCGTCCTTGGTGCGGCGGCGGGCTTCGATAACGGCTCCACGGATCTCGAGCGCGGTGCATGTCTCGACGAACGAGAATGTGGATTGAGCCGAGGAGAACGGATCGGATGGAACAATGGGCAGGTACTCCGGTACCAAGTCGTAAGCGGTGACCGGGTACTGACCATGATCACGGAAGTACTGTGCAGCTGCGATTGCGATCGCAGCGCATCGATTCTCTGCCAAGGGAGCAACGCCCCAATACGCATTGAAATGCGGTATGACGATCGCGCTCAGTGATTGAGTGAGACGTTCCGCGCGATTCCGTGCCTCCGGGAAGACGGGAACGGCTGCCTCAACCCGTTCGTAGTCGTTGAGCTCACTCTGGTTCAACAGCGTGGATGTGTACGACAAGTAATCCAGCGCGGCCCGTCGCCCCCGAATCGAATCGATAGCCGGAGCGAAGTGCGGCGGAGAAGTGATTTCCGCACCGATGCCGGTTGATGACGCAATCTCGTCCAAGAATTCGGCGCGTTCGCCGATGATCATCTCGCGCCATCGGTCGCGTGTACGTCGTTCATCGAGCAACCGAGCAACCTGTTCGGAGAGAAGCAAATCGACCGACGGAAATTCGCCCAAGTTCGCCGTTAGCGCGATGCGTGCGAGCCGGTCGTGCAGCGCAACGCTCCAACGGTATGCGACGATATGTGAGAGGACGCTCGACGGCCCACGACAGACATCGTCGAGAATGTGCTGTGTAAGCCGTATTTCACGGACTGCTTCCTCGACGTCGTTGTTGCACCGCGCGGCGTCAATCGCTACGAACTGAAGCGCCAGCACGCCCTCGGCGTGAGCGGGGGGGCTTGAATTGTGCGTAGCCCAAAGCGGTCGACCGGCTTCGATTGCAAGCCGTATACGTACCCTGGCGTCGGCGGTCTCGGCGAGTAGCTCTTCGACTTGCTCAAGAATGACCCATCCTCGATGCGTCACAATTTCCGCGAAGAATCGACGATTGAGCCGTTTCACACCTGCCGCGTAGGCATTCCTGATTTCCGCATCCTCGCTGTCGATCGACGTGCTTAGCGCCACTGACCGATCGGCGATCGTCACCGGCTCACCTGCTTCGCGCAAGCTACCGATCACGGCGACCAAACGCCGGTGCGTTTCCCAGGCAGTTCCCTGCCACATCACCACAAGTGTGAGAGAAAGCACGATGGCCAGCGCAAGGACTTGCCACAGCCACCGCCAGCGCGGAAAGTAGTCATCCGGTATCTGCCGAGCGAACATGACCGCATCGTACTTGCCGCAGTCGGTAATGGCGACGTAGTTCTCCGACGCCGTCGCATTAGGCTGCCGATAAGTCGCCGCCATAACAATCTGACACCAAACAACTTACATCACAGCCGCTACAGTCACCCCGCCCGACCTGCCGATAATCCATCCGTCCGCCGCGACCGAAAATCGTTGCTTGCTCACCATGCAAGCCGCGCTGGTCGATGCAACTTCTGAGACTCCGCGCGGAGCGGGGCTTCACCGGTCGCTTAGGACGATTGACCATGAAACAGCACGCACCTACACCGTTCATCATGCTCGCTCTCGCCGCGGCCGCGCTCGTCGCGCCGCTGGTCGGCTGCTCACAAGCCGGCAGCGGACGCAGCGAGATTTCGTCTGACCGCGGCGCGAACGCCGACGAGCAGGCTGCACCGCGCGGCGGCTCGGCCATCAACGCCTTCGGCGAACGCCTCGAAGCCGACGCGCCGCAATTCGAGAACCGCCTACTGACCAACATCACGCAGCACACGTTCTCGACTGTCGGTCGCGACTTTGACCCCGATCTCGCCAACCAGGGCCAGACGCTCGCGTTCGCATCGACCGCCCATGCCATGCGGCCTGACATTTACTACAAGCAGGCCGAGGGCTACGTCGTTACGCAGCTCACCAGCGACCCGGCCGACGACGTGCAGCCGCGATTCAGCCCGGATGCCAAGCGCGTCGCGTTTTGCTCGAATCGCACGGGAAACTGGGACATTTGGACGGTCAATCTCGACGGCACAAACCTCATGCAACTGACGCGCGACGGCAGCGACGAAATCGCACCGTGCTGGTCGCCGGACGGGCGGCAGGTCGCGTTTTGCGTGTGGGGCAAACGCTCGCAGCAGTGGGAAATCTGGACGCTCGCCGTCGATCAGCCCGGCGTGCGAAAATTCCTCGCCTACGGCCTGTTCCCGGATTGGTCGCCCGAGGGTTCGCGGATCGCGTTTCAGCGCGCTCGCCAGCGCGGCACGCGCTGGTTCAGCGTTTGGACTATCGATCTGGTCGGCAGCGAGGCACGCAACCCGACCGAGGTTGCGCATAGCGACTCGGCCGCGGTCATCGCGCCGCGCTGGTCGCCCGATGGGCACACGATCGTCTGCTGCACGGTGAATTACGGCCTCATGCTGCCCGATTCGCCGAGCGAGGATCATTCGCCGAGCGGCTCGGATCTGTGGGCGGTCGACGTGCGGAGCGGCGTGCGACAAAAACTGACCGACGGGGCGGCGACGGCTTTCAACCCGGTCTGGTCGCGCGACGGGCGGGTGTATTTCGTCTCGACCCGCGCGGGCGTGGAAAATATCTGGTCGGTTGCAATGGCCGGCGGCGGCGAACACATGCCGCCAAACGGTGTGCAGCCGCCGACGGACGAGCAATCCGAACAGCCCGCAGCCGCCGTAATGGAACCTGGCGCGGTGGCTCAGATGCGCGTGAATCAGGGAGCCGAAGTGTCGCACGGACGCGATGGGAAGCAATGAACGCGGGAATAATCAGCATTTTCAAGTGGATTGTCAGCGGGTGCCATGCGGGGTGCCATGCGGACGGAGGTTCGGGTCGGCATGCGTGTCTGCCCGAACAAAGCGCGGAGGGCCGCGGTGCTCCAGCAAGAAATGGTGGGCGATGCCCACCCTACCCCTCGGCCCCTGGGCTCCTTGCCCCTCGGCCCCTTCCCCGCACACTAGCCATTTCGGCCCATCCGACACGATTTTCTTGGCCGGACCTTTGGAGGGGGCCTAATATGTTGCAGGCTCTCATCTTCCGCGCTTCGGCAGTCGAACGATCCCCTCGCGATCGACGGTCGAGAAGGCTGAAACAGTCGGCCATGACCGCGCTCTGCGCACTCATCTTCGGCGTCACGCAAGGCTGTGTGGATTCCACACGCGACCCCGAGATGGACCGCGCCGATTCGTCGGCGTCGGAAGTGGTGGTTGTTCCGCCGGTGTTGAATTTGAGCAACAGCCGCGATTTTGATCCGCTCAAGGTGACGGACATTCTCGCGAGCGAGTTGCAGAACTTTCCGGGAATAATGGTGATTCCGGTGAATCGCACCCTCGCCGCGCTGACGGCGATGAACAAGCGCAGCATCGAAACGCCCGACGACGCGATCGCGCTCGCCGAGCACTTCGGAGCGAGCGCCTGCATCGTCATGGCGATCACGGAATACAACCCCTACGATCCACCCGCCGTGGGCGTGGTCGTGCAGTGGTACGAGGCCGGATCGCGGCAAAATGTGCCGACGATCGACCCGACCGCGGCCTCGCGTGAGGCGACCGATTTCGCCCCCGCCGCGCAGGAGTTGCGTTCGCGCCCGGTTTGGCAATTTCAGCGGGTTTACAACGCCGTCCAGGACGATGTCCTCGACGATGTTCGAAGATATGCGTCTGAACGTGATGAGCATCGCAGTCCGATGGACTGGCATATTCATTACAAGTCGCAGGAACTCTTCGTCCGGTACTCATGCTGGGCGGCGTTACGCTCGATCCAAAAAGAGCGGACCTGCGAACCGCATGGATGCGATAAGCGATGAGGCCGACCGTGAAGCGACAACGCCGGGTATTGAGTCTTGTGAAGAACGGCGAGCGTTTCGTGTTCAGCTATCACGATGGGCAGGAGGCCCAGGTGCTCGCATCGGTCGTGGCCCTTGCCGGTGATCCGGCCAGTCCGTTGGACTGGTTTGACGCGGCGGTCCTGTCGTTTCAGATGGGGCGGGGCGCGAATGTGAATCCAGAGGAACTGTTCGCCGTCTAGAATCGTATCTAGACTGCGGCGCAGCTTGAGGTGGCGAACCTTGCATCGAATGCACGCACCGGTCGCCGACAATGTTGGTAAGCGTATGAACACCGCAGGCACCTACATCGAGCAGTTCAACCATTACCTGCTCGCCGAGCGCCACTTCTCGGCCCACACGGCCCGCTGCTATGCCGCGGACCTGGAGCAGTTCTGTGGCTACCTGGTCAAGGGGCCCGACGGAGCTGTCTTCGAGAAAAACGGCCACAACGGGCACAACGGCAACGGCGTCGCGCTGCCCGCCGGGCAGCTCGATACCAAGCTGTCTGGCGTGGACACCGAGGTGATTCGCAGTTTTATGTCGCTATTGCGCGACAAAAATTACTGCAAATCCACGGTCGCCCGCAAGCTCGCCACGCTGCGCTCGTTTTATAAGTTCATGGTCAAACGCGGCAACCTCGGGGCCAACCCCGTCGCCGCCATTCGCACACCCAAGCAGGAAAAACGCCTGCCGAAATTCCTCGAGATCGAGGACATCGAGCGGCTGATGAGCAATTGCGACATCTCGACGCTGCTCGGCGCTCGCGATCGCGCGATTCTCGAAGTGCTCTATAGCACCGGCATCCGCGTCAGCGAACTGGTCGCGCTCGAAATCGGCGACGTTGACTTGCAGCAGAGCATCGTTCGCGTTCGCGGCAAGGGCAAAAAGCAGCGCGTCATTCCGCTCGGCCCGGGCGCGGTGAAGGCGATCCTGCACTATCTCGATCTCCGCCGAACGAGCGCCACGCCGGGCAAGCCGTATCCGGATGCACTCTTCATCAACAAGCACGGCGAGCGGCTCAGCACGCGCAGCGTCCGCCGCAAGCTGGATAAGTATCTGCTGTCGGCAGGTCTCGACCTGTCCGTTAGTCCGCACACGCTGCGACACAGCTTCGCGACGCATATGTTGAAGCGCGGTGCGGACTTGCGGAGTGTGCAAGAGATGCTGGGCCATCAGAGCCTGAGCACGACGCAAATCTACACGCACCTCACCGGCGATCAGGTGAAGGCGGAATACGAAAAGGCGCATCCGCGGGCGTAGTCAGGCCCGCGAGGCCACAGAAGAGGGAACTGCTGCCACGGATTGCACAGATTTACACAGATAAATACAGATACCAATATCTGTTCATCTGTGTGAATCTGTGTAATCCGTGGCAACTTATTTTTCGCCGCTCACCGCCGCGTCACGTCAGATCGTTTATCAGCGCCCGGCACATCTCAAACGTCAGAACTTTCTTTTGGCAAGTTCGGGCTCCGCCGCAAGAAAGTAGGCGCGTGGCATGCTCGCGGCCGTTTGCGAGCATGTCTTGGGCGGCGCGAGTGCGAAGGAACGATTCGTCGCGCCTCGTGTGATGACGCTTGTTCGCCCTGACGAAGCGCATGGCTGCAAACGGCCGCAGCCATGCCACACGACACGCATTGCGCGCGATCATGCGCGTGGCATGCTCGCGGCCGTTTGCGAGCATGTCTTGGACGGCCCGGTCGCGCCCCCCACGCCCTTTCCGACACTCGTGAACGCGCAATAATGCAATGATCAGTTCTGTCTGACGTTGTTCCCGTTTACGCTGCGTTACCGACCGGTTTTTCGCGCGGCGTTTACTATCGGCAAGTTCACGAGTACATCTGGGAGAAGCAAACATGAAGCGAATGGGCGCAGCCTGGCTCGCGCTGCTCTGCACGGCGATTGCGTTTTCGCCGACGGCGGTCGCGCAACTCGATGTAGATTCGTTGGATACGAATCGCAACGCAACAATCGACGGATTCCCCGACGCGGCTGCGGATCAAAGTGCGGGCGATGGGATCACGCTGGGCGATCCTTCCGTCCCGCCGCAGCCGAATTGCGACGTCCGCACCGTCCGCCGCGGCAGCGTCAGCCACTACGGCTACTCCGCCGACGACTTCCTCGGCGAAGACCTGATCATCCGCACCCCCGCCGCGTGGGAAGCATTTTGGCAGGCCCACACCGCCGGCGTGGAACCGCGTCCGGCTCGACCGCCGATCAATTTCGCCGAGTGGGTCGTGCTCGTCGCCATTCAAGGCCCACAATCCACCGGCGGCGGCCCCAACATCACCATCGCCGGCCTCGAAACCGACGGCGCGACGACGCACATCATCGTCATCGACGATGAACGCCCCGGCGCGCTCGATGTGATCACCAACCCGTACCACATCGTCGTCGTGCCACGCCTCTGCCTGCCGTGCGAGCGCTCAATCGGCTTTCGTCACGTCGCCCCGCGCGACGACACGGGCATCGTCATCGGCCGCGTGACCACCACCGCTGCCAACTCGGACGAACCCATCGCCGTCGCCGGTGCCCGCATCTCGTTGCTGACGCCGAACGCCGAGCAACCCTTCCGCGTCGCCACGAGCGGCTTCGACGGTACGTATGTTTTCGTGAACGTCCCCGGACCGGCGACTTTTGGCATCCGCTGCGAATCACAGGGTTTCGTCACCCAGCAAAGCACCGTCGAAGTAATCGTCGGCGCGACGACCGAACGCAATTTCCACCTCGTGCGCACGCCTCCGCCGCCCGGTAGCATTCGCGGCCTGACGCTGCGCCCGGGCAACGCGCCCGGCACGCCGCCGATCGTGCTTCCCGCCGTGCAAGTGCAACTGCGACGCGCAGGTGCCGACGAAATCATCCGCCAGACGACCAGCGGCCCCGAAGGCGGCTACGAATTCGGCCAGATTCCAGCCGGCATGTACGTGCTCCGCGCGACGAAGGACGGCTTTCAACCCGCCGACGCCACCGTCGAAGTGCGCTCCGGCCAGCTCACCATGCGCAATCTGCTGCTCCATCCGCTGCCGCCTCCAGGCGGCGGCGTTCGCGGTCGCACCTACGCATTGAGCAGCAATCCGAACACACCCAACGCGCCACTGCCCGGCGTACGCGTCCAAGTCTTCGTCGCCGGCACGAATCAGCAAGTCGCCGACGTGACCAGCGGCGCCGAAGCCGTCTATGAAGTCGCGAATCTGCCGACCGGCGGCTACCTGCTCCGCGCGACCAGGGACGGCTATCAACCAACTGAGGCCCTTGTGCAGGTCGCGTCCGGTCACGTCGTCACCCGCGATCTTGTTCTGCGCCCCAACACGCCGCCGCCCACCACCGGCGGCATTCGCGGCCAAACGCAAACCAACGGCGCGACGCACGACCAGCCGCTCGTTCCGCTGCCCGACGTGCGCGTGCAGGTCTTCATCGCCGGCACGAATACGCAGGTGCGTGACGTGCTGAGCGGCCCCCTCGCGAACTACGAAGTGGGTCAACTCGCACCCGGCGCGTACCGCCTCCGCGCGAGCAAGGACGGCTATCAGCCGACCGAAGCCGTGGTCGAAGTCGTCGCCGGCCAGCAGACCGTTCGCAATCTACTGCTGCACGCCAACCAGCCTCCGCCGACGCCGCGCGGCAATTTGATCGGCGTTGTGCTGGGCATTGAAAGCAACACGCATCCGCCCTTCCCGGTCGAGGGTGCGCTCGTCCGCATTCGCCGGCCAAATTCAAACGTGATCGTCGCCGAACGCACGACAAACGCCGAAGGTCGATTCGCGTTTGAGCAGATCGAAACCGGCGGCTACGTCATGCTGGTCAGCGCCGACGGCTTCGCCAATCGCGAAGCCCAAGCGCTAGTGACCGCGGGACAGACGACGAACACTACGGTGGTGTTGCTGCCCGCGCCATAAGCGCGACAACGCAGCGCATCGCTCGCCGAAAGATCGGGGCTGCGTCGCACGCGTGCGGCGCAGCCCCGATCGTTGTTGACGGTCGTCAATCTGACCGTGATCGCTACCGCCCTGCCAAATGCGGACACTTCAGCGACAATCGCTCCGTTGAATAATGCCCATCCGGCCGAATCCGATACGCCGCGATGAACACGTGGCACCGCCCGATCGAGGTGCGCACGACGTGCGGCTTGCCCTGCCAGCTCTCCTGATACGCCTGCCCCTGTCGCGCCGCGCGGCAGAGCGTGATGATCAGCGCCACGCGCGGCCGATGCCCCATCTCGCGCAGCCGCCCGCACCATTCGATGTTCACCTCCTCGTCATACTTGCTGTATTCCCAGCCGCGCACGGCGTACAGCTTGTCGAGACTCGCATACGTGTGCGTGTGAAAATCGCCCAGCAAATGCCAATATGGGAACAGCTCCTCGCCCATCTCAAGCTGCGTCGCTTCGCTGCGAATGTCGGCAAACACCTCCGACGGCGAGCCCTGCGCGCGATGCTGAATGCAAACACGCTCGACGTTCAGATCGACCTGCGATTCCTGATGCCGACTCGCGCCCTGCCCGTTGGTCGTGCGATACGAGCCGAACACGATGCCATAAATTTCGGTCGACGGCTTGCCCGAACCCGCCGGCACCCAGAAAGCCTCCATGCTCGCCAGCAGCATGTCCTGAAGTGCGAGCTCGCGAATCCAGACGCGCATTGTCTGGTGCGATTCGTCGACGTCGATCTTCCACGACGGCGGATCTTCCAGCTTGTCCTGCCCGTGACTCGCCGGGACTTCGAGTGATTTCGCCAGCTTGGTGACGAACGCCCACTCGCTGCCGTGAATCGCGCCGCGGTGGATGGCGTTCTCGATCGTCGTGCCGAAATACGCGTTCTCGTAAATCGCCCGCGCGACGGCATGATCCGATTCGCCGCCGATACGCTGCACGATTCGATCGGTCAGCCGCTCTGCATCGGGTACGAGCCGCGGAATGCGCTCAAATCGCGAAGAGCCGTTGATCACGCCCAGCAACTCGAGCATGACCGATCGGCGCGTGCGTTTGCCATAGCGACCGCGTTCGAGTTCGGCCTCGACGCGCGACTCGAGCTCGACCAGATCGGAAACCAAACGGGTAGGACGCCAACTGCGCATGACGACACCTTCTCCGCGGCTGGTTCGTCTAGGCAAGCGTGGCGCACGTTCCCGGCGGGGTTCGAACCCACAACCTCCGCCTTCGGAGGGCGGCGCTCTATCCAATTGAGCTACGGAAACATCATCCCTGATGCTTCAACGAAGTCTATCCGTAGGGCGGCGGGAATCAAGACGCATGAGGCAAACAACGAAATTCGCCGTAAGCTAGGCTCGTACAAACGCTTATAGCGTTTTGCGGGTGGAAATCGCGCTCGGCGCGCCGACCGACCCAACCTTGAACGAGATGTCCGTCGGGCGCGCCATTTCTCCCGGTGCAGTCGGTCGCCTGGCGTGACATAAGTCCATCTTCTGTACTGACTTACACTGTGTCGCGAAAAATTCCATACGCCTCGCCTTTTTCGCAATGCACGGTCCGCGCCCGGACATACACTTATTGGCGGAATATTCGACGCATGTCGGCAAGCGATCTGCGCGCTGTGCGATGCGTCGTTCATTCGCTTGATCA
Organism: Phycisphaerae bacterium; assembly: GCA_046155505.1. GTDB lineage: Bacteria > Planctomycetota > Phycisphaerae > UBA1845 > Fen-1342 > JBJXFK01. Next base: position 459 of record JBJXFK010000122.1, on the reverse strand, counting down.
ACGCGAGCGAACTTCTGGGTTGAGGTTCGTCGATCTGCTTCGGTTCACACCTTTGGAGAATTTGCGATGGGGATTTGGAAGGGGATTGCTCTCGCTACCGCGCTCGGCGCGGCTGCGACGGCTCAGGCGGTCGTTGTTTACACAGTTCAGCTTAGCGGCGCGAATGAAGTCGCGCCCGTCGTCGGCGACCCCGATGGTTCGGGCACGGCGACGCTGACGATCAACGACAGCGTGTCGCCGCCGACCGTGTCGTGGAATCTGGTCGTGTCGAATATTCAGGTGCCAATCCGTTTCTGGCACATTCACTCGGCCCCCGCCGGCGCTAACGGCCCGGTCGTCGTCGACTTCGGCACGAGCATGACCGGCGGACCACTGGCCGACATCGATCTCGCGAACGTGCTCTCGAATCCGACCGGGTTCTATGTAAACGTTCACACGTTCGAGCATCCTGCCGGTGCC
>JBJXFK010000121.1:0-14581 GCA_046155505.1 Phycisphaerae bacterium | reverse complement strand
GCGTTGGCACCGGCGGGACGCCGATGCTCCCCTGCCCGCCGGCGCGCTTCCGTCATAGCGCTCCGCCCGCCGCCGCTCCGCTGTAACATGCGTCACTCGACCTCGTTGATTGCTACGCGGAGGATGTTCGATGCGCCTCAGTCGCCCGCTTTGGATGGTCACGCTTCTCACGATGCTCGCGACGACCGCCACGGCACAATTTCAGGATCGTCCGCCCAATCCGCAGCCGAATCGCGGCTTCGACCGTGCCGCGCCGTTCACACAGGTGCGCTGGAACGAGGCCACGCCCGAGGTGATGGTGCAGGCCGAGTGGTACGAATTGCTCGCGCTCAACGACACCCCGGCTAGCGAGATCGTCGCATTTTGCCGCGGCACGTTTGGCGAGCGCTGGCAGAAGCGATTTAGCGAAGACCTGGTAGAAGTGCTCAGCAAAATGGACAGGCCGTCGGCGAAGACGGTGAAGTTGAAGCTGCGAAACTTGAAGACAGGCGAGACGACCGAGATCGCCGACGCCGAAATGAGCGAAGCCAATCGCAACGCGGTCTGGCAGGCGAACCTGCAAGCCCAGCAAACCACCGAGGCCAATCCGGTCAAACCGGTGACCGCTGACGAAGTGCGGACCGATCTCGCCGAACTCGCCCGCGCGATTCGTGAGCAGTTCAGTTATGCAACGCTCAAACAGGTGGACATCGCCGCCGAAATCGCAGCGATCGAAAAGAAATTCGAGAAGGGAACCACGACCGCCGCGTTTGCCATCGAAGTGCAAAAATTCATCGCCAAGTTCGGCGACGGGCACAGCCGCGTGCGGCGGTTCTCTTCCTACATGCTTGGCGGCTTTCTGCCGTGCGACGTGGCGCTGTGGGGCGAGCGCGTGGCCGCCGTGCGCACCGACGGCCAACTGCTCGACCCCGATCGACCATTCATCAAGTCGATCGACGATCGCCCGATCGAGCAGTGGCTCGCCGCCGCTGAGAAATTCGTGGCCGACGGCTCGCCGCAGCTCAAGCGTCGCCGGGCGGTCGAGTTGTTGCCGTTTCTCAGTGCGCTGCGGCGTGAGATGAACCTCACCGATGAGTTGCCGGTGAAAATCGAGCTGGACGGCGCGGGCGTTCCGCCGAAGCCCGGCACGACGAACCGCGCCGACAGTCGCGTCCGCGGCTTGCCGCCACAGCGCCGCGAATCGCGCGTGCTCGACGGCAACATCGGCTACCTGCGGCTCGAAGCGATGAACGAGAGCGATGAGTTCCTCGCATCGCTCGACGAGCAGATGCACAAGTTTCGCGAGACCAAGGCGCTCATCATCGACGTGCGCGGCAACGGCGGCGGCTCGCGCGCTCCGCTGCGCACGCTGTTCCCCTACTTCATGAAGGCTGACGAATCGCCGATGGTGACAAACGTCGCCGTCTATCGCATCCGCAAAGGCGACGATGCGAAAAACCCCGCCGGATTTCTCGGCAATCGCTGGCTCTATCCAGCGGCGTGGACCGGCTGGAACGACGCCGAACGCGGCGCGATCAAAGCGATCGCCGATCAGTTCGGACCTGAGTGGAAGCTGCCCGAGGGACAGTTTTCCGACTGGCATTACTTCGTGCTGCGGCGCGACCTGAATCCGAAAGCGTATCACTATGACAAGCCGGTGGTTGTGCTGATGGATAATGATTGCTTCAGCGCGACCGACATCTTTCTCGCCGCGATGAAGGGCCGTAGCGGCGTGAAACTCGTGGGCGAACCGTCGAGCGGCGGCAGCGGGCGAGCCGCCGGCGTGCCGCTGCGTGGAGCGGGCATCGAGGTCATGCTTTCCACGATGGCGTCGTTCCGCATCGACGGAAAGCTGTTCGACACGCGCGGCGTCGAACCGGACGATGTGATGTCGCCGCAGCTCGAAGACGTGCTCGGCTTGAAGGATGGCATCCTCGACCGCGTGGTTTCGAAACTGAAGTAACGCCGTGCAGGCGATTGGAGAGATCGTGCCGTGATGAAGTTGTCGCAACTGCTCGCTGCCTGCGCCGTGCCGATCGCAACCGCATGGGCCGAATTTACGTTTGGCGTCGCGAGCGGCGACGTAACTGATCGTGCGGCGATCGTCTGGACACGCACGGATGAGCCGCGAAATCTGCTGCTCAAGCTGACGCGCGACGCAACGTTCGGCACGCTCGACCGCGAAGTCGCGATCACCACCGCCGCCGATTCAGACAGCACGGCCAAGCTCGATCTCACCGATCTGACGCCCGCGACGCGCTACTACTACCGCTTCGAAGACGCCGCCGACGCGAGCGTGGTCAGCGACGTGGGCCAATTCAAAACGCTCGCCGCGAGCGACGTTGCGTTGCCGATGCGATTCGCATTCAGCGGCGATACGAACTTCGCCGTCGCCCCATTCGGCGTCGTCGCCAGCCTCGCTCGCGAGCCGGTCGATCTCTTCATCTGGTTCGGCGACACGATTTACGCCGACGTGCCGGCCGGCGGGCTCGGCGTGGCGCAGACGCTCGACGAATACCGCGCGAAGTATCGACAAATCCGCTCCGACCCGAGCATCCGCAGCGCCCTCGCAGCCATGCCGATCTGGACCGGCGGCGACGATCACGAGGTCGAGAACGACTACGCCGGCCTCGATCCCGATTTATCCGCCGCGCAGCGTGCCGACGCATATCAGGCGTTCTTCGAGTACATGCCCATCCGCAATCGCGGCGACGCAAGCGACCCGTACCGCCTTTATCGCAACTACCGCCACGGCAGCCTGGCCGAGTTCTTCTTCCTCGACGCGCGGCAATATCGCGACGCATCGGCGAGCGACGACTGCGGCGGCGCGCTCGACCCGCTCGGAACGGTCGGCGGATTACTGACCTATGACGGCGCGTGTGCAAACGAGTTGAAGCAGCCGCGCGCATTCCTCGGACGCACGCAACTCGATTGGCTGAAAGACGGACTCGCCGCGTCAACCGCACCGTGGAAATTCATCGTCAACAACGTGCCGTTCTCGTATCTCGGTGTGTTTCCATACGATCGCTGGGACGGCTACGACGCCGAGCGGCAGGAGTTGCTCGAGTTCATTCACGCGCAGCGCATCGCCGGCGTGGTGATTCTCACGACGGACATTCACGCCAACGCGATCGTGCCCGACACATCGGTCTATTTTCGCAACAACCGGTCGGATTACGCGCTGCGTGATGACATCCGCGTTCCCGAGATCATCGTCGGTCCCCTCGGCAACGCCACCGCGCGCCAATCGGTCGCGGGAATCGCCGAATCGCTGCTCGGCGAGCGCATCGGCCGGTTCGTCGTCGAAATCGCCGAGGGATTCTTGACGCTGCAACTGTCAAAATTCGATCGCATCGCGTACATCGACACGAATCGCGTCAGTTACGTGGTGATCAACGTGGAATCGCCAGACACGGCCCGTGTGACGTATCGCGGCCTGTCGCCGGAAGAATCGAACGATGCGACATTGGCGGCCGAGACGCTTCACACGGCTGATCTGAATGACGCGCCGGGCAGCGCGTGTGCGCTGCCCGTCGTCGGTTCGCTCGCATTGCTGATCGCATCGATGGCAGCGGGTCGCCGGGCGACGCGCTAGTCTTTGAAGATCGCCTGTGCTTCTTCGAGGCGTTCGGGCATGATCTCAATCACGCTGCCGACCTGATCCTCGCTGAGGCCGAGTTCGCTCAGCATGTCAGCCGTGACCTCGCCGGCGCACGCCGTCAGGTAAAAACCAAGTTCGTTCTGGCAGCAGATCATGTCCGCAAGCCGCACCAGCCCGACGACTCGCTTGTGATCGATCTTGAATCCGTCCGTGCCATGATGAAACGCGATGCAAGCACGCAGGCCGGGCGGGAATTTCCACTTGGTCGCCATGTGATTGCCGAACGCCTGATGGTCGGCCCCGATCAGTTCGCGTTCGACGGTGCAGAAGTCAAGCGTCTTGTCCGCCTCGACGCGTTGCACGACCTCTTTGAGCTTCTCGGGGAAAAGCTGATACTCAATCAACAATCCCATGTCGTGCACCATGCCGCCGACGAACGCGTCTTCGGCCTGGCCGCCTGCTTGCTCGGCCAGAAGCCGCGCGCAGGTGCCGACCGCGACGCAGTGCGTCCACAAATCGCGCGCGTCGAAATTTTCCGAAAGCTGGCCGGGCTTAAACATCCGCGCCAGCGACGCGGCCATCGCCAGGTTTTTCACTGCGCTTAGCCCGAGCATCACAATTGCGCGATCGAGGCTCGATATCTGCGTCGGCAATCCATAGAACGCTGAGTTGACCACCTTGAGCACTTTCGCGGCGAGGGCCGGATCGTTCTTCACGATGTCGTGCATGTCTTGCGCGGTCGACTTCGGATTTTCGACGACGGCGATGATCTTCGTTGTCACCTCGGGCAGCGAGCTGATTTCGGTGACCTTGGCGATCGCCTTTTGCAGGTCCGGCGAAAGCTGCGGCCCGCTCAAGGGTGCGGCAGTGGGAGCGCTCGCAGTTTCGGTCGGCAACATCGATGCAGTGGTGAGAGCCATGAGTCGTGCCTCGCAATTAGCGCTACGCGCCGGAGCAGTCATCGGCGTAACGTATGTCCAGGTTCGATAGCTGACCTTGACGGATACCGCGAAACCCGCCGTTGCGCGCCCCAGCCACAGGTTCACAACCGTTTACCGGACCAAGAGTTACTCTCATTGCCGCTTCCGACGTACATGGTTGCGACAGTCTCATATGTGTCGTATTATTCAATTCGTTCGGGGGGCGAACGAGCATCGACTTTGTGCCATTCGCACAACGCATGACCCGGCCGGCAACGGGAAGCGGTCGGGGCATTTCCATGCCCGTCTCGACGGAGTTGTTGGTTGAGCACGATCGATCCGGTGATCTCACGCGCAAAAGAGCTTCTCATCTTGCGCCCGGAGCCGGGAGTTCAGGACATTTGGCTTTGGGAGCACACCGAACGAGTCGTCGGACTCGCGCGAATGATCGCCAAATTGCCGGAGTTCGGCGAAGACCAGCCCGACGAGATGGCGGTCACGATCGCGGCTCTGTTCCACGATCTTGGCTGGGCGATCCAGTTCCGCGAAGGCACAGTCCCGCGCTGGCAGGTGCTCGCCCGCCCGACTAACGAGGCACAGCGCGAGCTCGCCGCGGTCGATCTGGCTCTGCAGTGTCGCGGCTTGGTCGACGAAGGCGTGCTGCAAACCGCCGTCGCCGCGATTCGCGAATGTAACAACCGCTATACATCATTGCCCGAGGCGCAAGCGCTGGCCGAGGCCGAAAACCTCGAAGAGGTCGGCGTCATGTACGTCCTGCGGCAATTGCGGCAGACGCACGTCGATGGTCGATCATTGCATCACCTCTTACAAAGTTGGTCGCGACAGCTCGAGTACAAATTTTGGGACGCGCGAATCAACGACTGCCTGCGGTTCGAAACGACGCGCCGCATCGCGCACGCTCGGCTCGGCGACGTGGGTGGATTCATGAACGCACTTGCCCGCGACCGCGAGGGCGCCGATCTGCGCAACGACTTGCGCGGTCGCGGCATCACGCCGCCGCCTGCCGTCACCTGATTGCCTCTCACCTGAGCTTGGTTCCCTGATCTACTCTCGGTAGTACCCGATAAAGTGTGCGCGTGACGGATTCCGGCGTCATTGTGCGCGCGTGCTTGCGTTTCGGCTGTGGCATTCGAACACTTATTAAGTTCGTCAAATAGTCGATCGGGCCTCCATGCCCGACGCCGTGCACGCGGCACACGCCGTCGACCACTGCGGGCCGATTGCTGTCGCGCCGTGCCGACGTACTACTGGGGAAATTCCGCGCTGCGCGCGCAGGAGTGGGCCGGTGAAGCTACCGCTGAACTCGAGAAGCTGGCGAGCGTTTCTGCTCGACGAATCGGGGCCGACCGCGACCGAGTATGCCGTCATGCTGGCGTTTGTGCTGGCGGTGGTGGTCGCGAGTCTGACGCTTTTCGGACAAAGCCTCGGCACGAAATATGCCGACATAAAGACGACCTGTTTCGGGTAACACGCCCGCGCCCGGCGAAGCCGCCGCGCAACATCGGCGCGTGCCGCGAACGCCGAAAAAGACATGCATACCGACATTGGAAATTATTGGGCTCTCGTGATAAGCGTTGCCGCGCTGGCCGGTTGGTGGCTCTGCGTGCGACCGCGCAGCAGCTATCGCGGCGCGGGCACAACGATGTCGGTCATGATCGTCCTGATGGCCGTGCTCATGGGCATTCTCGCCGTTCGCCAGCCGCCGCGCGGCGCGATGGCGGCACCAACGCCGGTAACGTCGCTTCAGTATTGACCGCGCTTGCTTGCGTCACACCTTGGCCGGCGGCGGAGCGACATCACCGAATCGCCGCTCGCGACGCAGAAACCGCTCGATCGCTTCGTTCAAATGCTCGGCCCGAAAATCCGGCCACAAGACATCCGTCACGTATAACTCGCTATAGCTAATCTGCCACAGCAGAAAATTGCTCAGCCGCATCTCACCCGCCGTGCGAATCACCAGATCGGGATCGGGCAGGCCCGCCGTGTCGAGCGAATCGCCGATGATTTGCTCGTCGATCTCGTCCGCGTGCAACTCGCCGCGTTGCACGCGTGCCGCAATGTCGCGCACCGCATCGACGATCTCCGCCCGTGAGCCGTAATTCAGCGCCAGACAGAGCGTCAGACCCTTGTTGTCGCGGCTGAGTTGCTCGGTCTTTTCCAGCGCGCCGAGCACTTCCGGCGGTAAGCCGCTCCGCCGTCCGATCTGCACGATGCGAATGTCATTGGCCATAATCTCGTCGCGTTCCTGCACGAGATATTGCGCATAGAGCGACATCAGGCCGAACACTTCGTTCTGCGGACGCTTCCAGTTTTCGAGGCTGAAGCTATAGAGCGTCAGGCAATCGATGCCAAGCCGCGCGCATTGCGTAATCGTCTCGCGAACGGCCTTGCCCGCGCTGCGATGTCCCTCGATCCGCGGCAACCCGCGCTGCCGCGCCCACCGCCCGTTGCCGTCCATAATGACGGCAATGTGCCGCGGCAGTTGCTCGCGAGCAACACCGAACACGGCCAGCGGGTCGAGTGGTGGTTGGGTTGGCATGAAAGTGCCTAGTGCCTAGTGCCTGGTGCCTGCTGCCTGCTGCCAAGTGTCTGGTGCCAAGCAACACGCGGACCGCCGCGTCTTTCTTGCTAGGCACTAGACACTAGGCACTTCACGCAAATATCGTCTGCTCGCGTCCTGGGCCGACGCCAATGATCGTCACCGGCGCACCGACGCGCTTGCCGACTGCATCCAAGTATACGCGAGCCTGCTTGGGCAGTTCGTCCACGCTGCGGCAATGCCCGATGTTCTCTGCCCAGCCCTCAAACGTCTCATAGATCGGCTCGACGTTCTCGAGCGCTCGCACGTCCGCCGGAAATGTGTCGATCGTTTGCTTGCCCCGGCGATACGCGGTGCACAATTTCACCTCTTCGAATCCCGACAGCGTGTCGAGATGCATCACCGCCAGATGCGTCGGACCGCTGAACATCGCCGCATAGCGGGCCGCGACCGCGTCGAACCAGCCGCAGCGCCGCGGACGACCCGTCGTCGTGCCGAATTCCTTACCCAGCGTGCGAATCTGTTCGCCAATCTTGTCGGTCAGCTCGGTCGGCATCGGTCCGCTGCCCACGCGCGTCGTATACGCCTTCAACACACCCACCACCGACTTGATCCAGGTCGGCGGCACGCCCGCGCCGCTGGTCACACCGCCAACGCCCGAATTCGAGCTCGTAACGTATGGATACGTGCCGTGATCGATGTCCAGCAAGCTGCCCTGCGCCCCTTCGAACAGCGCCCGCTTGCCCCCACTCACAAGCTTGTGCAGCTCAACCGTCGTATCGCCCACGAACGGGCCAAGTTGCTCGGCGAACTGTAAATACTCATCCGCGATCACATCCGAGTCGAACGGATCGCGAATGTCATACAGCGCTTTCAAATACGCGTTCTTGTGCGCGACAATCTCGGCCAGCCGCTCGCGAAACGACTTCGGCTCATACAACTCGCAGAGGCGAATGCCGAACCGCCGCGACACCTTGTCGGCATAGCACGGACCGATGCCGCGCGCCGTCGTGCCGATCTTTCCGCCGGGCAATGCCGCCTGCTCGGCCAGCACGTCCTGCCGCCGATGATACGGAAACACGAGGTGTACGCGATCACTGACACGCACGTTTTCGGGCGTGATCTTCACGCCGCGCTGCCGCAGCGATTCGACTTCGCCGAGCAGAATCGCCGGATCGAGCACAACGCCGTTGGTGATCATGCACACCGCGCCGGCACGCAGCACGCCGCTGGGCATCTGGTGCAGCGCGAAGCGTTCTTGATCGACCACGATCGTGTGCCCGGCGTTCGCCCCGCCGCTGTAGCGCACCACCACGTCGAAATGCTCGAGCAGCACGTCGACGACCTTGCCCTTGCCCTCATCGCCCCAGGCCAGACCGACAACGCACGTATGTCCCAACTGATCAAAACGCATGGAATTCCCGGATTTTTAGCGATGTCGCGGACGAGCGCCGGCGACGACTCTGTAGTTCAGCGACCGCCTCGCATCATAGCGACAACTTCGCGCTCGGGGATCGGCCTCCGACCAATTCCGGCGGGAATCCCGTGCCGCCGTCGGTCGGATCGGTGCAAGAGTGGATGTCTGACGTGCGCACTCGTCCTCGCGCGCGCACGCCGGCCGGGTGTGTGACGTTTCCGGCGGGCGAGACATGACGGTCCACAGCGCGCGGTCGCGTACGGTGGCTAACATGCGGCGAGTTCTTTGCCCCAACGGGGCTACATAGCTTCAGCCCGCGGGCAACGCCCTCGTTGTTCTACACATCTATTGCCCTCATTTCGTGTTCGGATTGAAACACGCACCAAGCACGCGCGAAATCTTGCACGCGCTGCAGACCCAGCCACACCGTTTGCGGGCCGGGCGGCGCGGCGTTCTTGCGATTCACATAGCCGCCCAACTGCGCCACCAAACGCACCATCACGCCCAGCGGCGGCGGCGTCGCCGGCGGCCGAACACCGCGCACCATACGCCACGCCGCCTGCCATTCCGCCGGGTCGAACAGCGCGTCGCACGGCAGTTCCGCCGCGCTGCGCCCCAAACGACACATATACAACGACCGCCACGCTACGATCAAATACACCGCCACACATGAAAGCAAACGATCGAGCCGCTCGAAACGCCGCTGCTCGATGCGACAACCCGACTTCAACACTCGAAAAAACAGCTCGATCATCCATCGCGCGCAATACAGTTGAGTCACCCGCCGCGCTTCGTCGCCCGTCCCCACCGGCAGGCTTGTCAGCAGCAGCTACTCCACCGGCTCGTCGCCCGCCGGCGGCGCGGCCTCGCGCGCCAGCACCACATTCACACGCACCGCCGACAGCTTGCGATCCGCACGCCATGGCGGACGCAGCATCACCGACGCGGCCCGCACCTCCACCTGCGCCGTGCGCGACTCGCGCGGCTACAGACCTTTCCGAACGTGCTGATCACTGCTCATCAGGGGTTTTTCACACGCGAGGCCTGCACCGCGATCGCCGAGACGACGATCACCAACGCGACCGACTTCGAGCAGGGACATGTGAAGCACGCCAACCGTGTCGATATTCGTCATCTGGCTTCGGTGAGCAATTCGGCGTAGCTATTTGCATCGCGTGGCTTGCGCGTTTCGCGGGGTATCTTGCGACGCGTACCGATTTCTCGCTGTGCTACGCTGTTGCCGAGCGCGCGACCTCTTGCTCCGCGGCGCGCATCATTCCCTTCATCATGCCGCTGAAGACGATTCCGTGCAGCGGCAACACGGAATACCAATAGGCGATACCGAGCAGGCCGCGCGGACGGAATCGCGCGGTCATGATCAGCCGCGTGCCGGCGCTGTCGTTCTGCTGCGGCTCGATCTCGAAGCTCAGCGTCGCCACGCCGGGCAGCTTCATCTCGGCGGTGAGAACCAGTCGTCGCAGCGGTTTGATCGCTGAGACGCGCCAGAAGTCGAGCGCATCACCCAAGCGCAGCTCGTCCGCACTGCGGCGACCGCGACGCAGGCCCGGCCCGCCAACCAGTCGGTCCATGATCCCGCGCAGCCGCCATAGCCAGTCCGACGCGTAATACCCGCGCTGGCCGCCGAGCGAGCAAACTGCCGACCAGACCGCAGCGGGCGGCGCGGGCGAGATCGTCTCGCGTCTGTCAACGAACACTGTGCCGCCGGCCCACGACGGGTCGCCGGGCATCACGCCAGCATCGGACCAGGCTGTTTGCACCGCACCTTCGTGCATACGAACCAGCGCGGCATCCATCGCTTGGCGAATCGTGAGCGGGGCGGTTCCGGGCGGATGGGGCATCAGCCGCTGGGCCTCGTCGTCGCGGCAAACCACGCGGTTTCGCAGTCCTTCGGCGAGCGGGCGGGCGATGCTCGCGTGCAGCGGCGTTACGAGGTGAATCCAGAGCGAACTGAGCCTTGGCGTCAGCACCGGCACGGGGATGACCAGTCGCCGCCGTAGGTGCAGGGCGGCGGCCATGTCGCTCATGATCTCGGCATAGGATCGCACTTCGGGTCCGCCGATGTCCAGCGTGCGGCCGATCGTGGCCGGCGTCTCGAGCGCCGCAATCAGATAGTGCAGCACGTCGCGCACCGCGATCGGCTGAGAAGGCGTGCTGACCCAACGCGGCGTGATCATGATCGGCAGCCGCTCGACGAGATAGCGCAGGATCTCGAATGAAGCCGAGCCGGAACCGATGATCATTGCGGCGCGCAGCACGGTGACCGGGACGGTGTTTTGCCGCGGCACGCTGGTCCCGCCGCCAGACAGTGCGATCTCGACCTCGCGGCGCGAGGACAAGTGTTCACTGAGGCCGCTGCCGGTCTCGCCCAGCCCGCCGAGGTAGATGATGCGCTCGACGCCCGCGGCGGCGGCGGCGCGGCCGAATCGCTCGGCGAGCAGACGGTCGCGTTGCCGATACTGTGGCCCGGCGGCATCCATCGAGTGCACGAGGTAGTACGCGGCGCGGCAGCCGCGCATGGCCATTTCGAGCAAGGCCTGATCGCTTGCATCGCCTTCGACAATTTCGACATGATCTTGCTGCAACGCGGCCCATGGACGGGCGCGTAACTTGGCAGCGCTGCGAGCCAGACAGCGCACGCGATAGCCGCGCTCGACGAGGCGCGGCGCCAATCGTCCGCCGATGTAGCCGGTGGCTCCGGTGACGAATACTGTGGTTGTTGCGATCGTGTGCAAGTGTGTGGATCGTAGCGACAGTGGAGCAGGGCGTCGAAGAACCCGCGCAGCCGTATTGCACACGAGCGCGGGTTCACGCGCAGCAGAGTTCGGCGTTGCGAGTTTCGATCAGGGGCACACGTTCCCGAAGTTGGTCAGCAAATTGGCCAGGTCGATCAGATCGACGTCGGCGTCGCCGTCGAGATCGCCCATCTCGCGCGTCGCGCCGCTTGGCGTGCCGAAGTTGCGCAACGTTCGCGCCAGATCAACGCGCCAGTTTAGGTCAACATCTCCGGTGCAGCCAGGCTCAGTGAGCGAAACATAAATCAGCTTAGTCGCGGCCGCACCGCACGGTCGCGCAGGGAAGCGAACATTCGGCTACTTCATTGCCCCAACGGGGCGAGATAGCTTCAGCCCGCGGGCAACGCCGCGGGAAAATGAGTTGCGCAGGAATCAAGCCCTGAAAGGGCGCACCAAACACTGCGTTTCGAGCGCCCTTTCAGGGCTTCGCCGGTCGCTAGGCCTCAACCCAAGGCGTTGCCTTGGGCTTTAGCTGGGCTGCACCGTTGGTGCGAAGTCAACGCTGCAAACGCACTCCGCACGAACGACTGTCACTCGCCCGCCGAAGCTGTCACGCGCGCACGCCGGCCTGCGGGCCGCTCGCCCATTCGGCGCGCAGTAGGCGTGACAATAGAATTTGAAGACATGCTCGAACGCATCCGCACCGCCGACGGCGCGACCCTCTGCTGCAAACGCAAGCCGGCTGACGGCCCGTCGCTCGTATTTTTTCACGGCCTCGCCGTCAACGCCGACATCTGGGACATTCCCGACCTCGATCTCGCCGACGGCGGACGTTTCCGCAGCCTTGCGGCCCAGCTTCACGATCGCGGCTTCGACATTTGGCTGGTCAACCTGCGCGGTTGCGGCGGGCCGCACATGCTGAGCGAGCCACCCGCCGGCCAGCGAGACTGGTGCGTCGATCATTTCGTGCTGCATGATGTCGATGCCGCAATTCGGCACGTTTCGGCCCGCGGCAAACCAACGATTGCGATCGGGCAGAGCATGGGTGCGATGTCGCTCGCGGCGTGGTTGCAGGGCGCGACCTGGATCGGCGGCGAAACGGTCGGCCACATCGAAGCCGTCTCGTCCGTTGCAGTCGAACGGCAACGACTGCTGCGCGGTGCGATGCTCGTCGAGATGCCCGCCGCACTGCGCTGGCCGCAATCGCTGTATGACGAGGCCGGCAACCTGAAATGGAACGACCTGCTCCGAGAATGGAAACGCACCGACAGCGATCTCAACTTTCCATTCGAGCTGATGTCGCGCATCGGCTGGCTGCACACGCTGATCGAGGCGACCGGCGACGTGCGGCTCGACTGGATTCGTCCGGGCGGGCGCTTTGCCGGCGAGCCGGTCGGGCTCTTGCAACGGCTCGGTCTCTCACATGCGCGATTGGAAAGCGCGGCGCGGATGTTTTCGGAGCGGATCAAAGGGGCCGACGGCTTTCACGCCGAGACGATCATGCACGGCCTGGTGCATGCGCTGGAGCGTATGAAATCCGGCGTGTTGCAACAACTCAGCAAGAGCGTGCGGCAGCGGTCGTTTGTGAGCGCGATCGGGGCCGTCGATCATCACTACGCCGAGCACTATCACCACATCGCATTGCCGCTGCTGGCGGTCGCCGGCGGCCGCGATCGGATCGCCAACGCGCAGGTGATTCGCGAATTACTGGTTGATCGAGCCGCATCACGCGACAAGGAATTCATGCTGTTCGACCCGATCGCGCACGGCGAGTTTGAGTATTCGCCGGTGGCGATGCGGGTGGTGTATCCGCGATTGATCGAGTGGCTCGAGCGGCGCGCGGGTGGGTGAAACGAAGCGCCGCCGAGGCCAAAGAAAGCAGCCGAGGGCGGCAGCTCCACAAAGCTGCACGCGATCATCGAGTAGACTTCCGGACAAGATCTTCGCGGGCCGACCGCTCGGCACGCGCGTTCGCTACGCCAAAGGAAACGGACTGTCGCATGGTCGCTGAAACATTCACGCTCGAAGGCCACATCATCGATTCGAAGCTGCTCGCCAACGTGATGGACGACATCATCACGTTCGGCGGCGAATTTCAACTGCTCGAAGTACACATCGGCCAGAGCCGGCAGGAACGCAGCCTCGCGCGGATCGAGGTGCGGGCCGAGGATGACCAAAAGCTCAAGGAGCTAATGTCGCTGCTCACGCGGCACGGCGCGATCTGGCACAACAGCGGCGACGCCGAACTCGTCGATGCCGACATGAACGGCGCGTTTCCCGAAGATTTCTACTCTAGCACCAACATGCGCACGCACGTCCGCTGGCTCGGACAGTGGGTCGAAGTGCGCGACCAGGAAATGGATTGCGGCGTCATGCAGGATGGCGACGGCTTTCGCTGCGTGCCGATGGTGCGCGTGAAGAAGGGCGACAAACTGGTCTGCGGCAGCCGCGGCATTCGCGTGACGCCGGTCGAGCAGCGTCGCAGCCGCGGCCTGTTCGAGTTCATGGCCAGCGACATCTCGAGCGAAAAGCCCAAGAGCACGATCATCCGCAACTGCGCGTCGCTCATGCACCAAGTCAAGCAAAAGGGCGAGAAATTCCTGCTCGTCGCCGGCCCCGCCATCGTGCATACCGGAGCGGCCGAGCACGTCGTCAGGCTGATCGAGACCGGTTATGTGCATGTCCTGTTCGCGGGCAATGCGCTGGCCGTGCATGACATCGAGCACAACCTGTACGGTACCAGCCTCGGCGTGTATATCGACAAGGCCGTGCTCGCCGACGCGGGGCATGAGCATCACCTGCGTGCGATCAACACCATGCGTCGCGTCGGCAGCATTCGCACAGCGGTCGAGCAGGGCATCTTGACCGGCGGCATTATGCACACGTGCGTGAAACACAACGTCGAATACGTACTCGCCGGCTCGGTGCGCGACGATGGTCCCCTGCCCGACACGATCACCGACATGCTCGTGGCACAGGACAAGATGCGCGACGCGATCAAGGGCGTCGGCTTTGTGCTGATGGTCGCGACGGCCCTGCACTCGATCGCGACGGGCAACATTTTGCCCGCGTGGGTTCCGGCGGTTTGCGTCGACATCACCCCGGGGGTACTCACCAAACTCGCCGACCGCGGGTCGTTTCAGACGATCGGGCTGGTAACGGACGTGGAACCGTTTTTCCGTGAGTTGATTCAGGAAATCGAGAAGATAGCGAATGGCTAGTGCCTAGTGCCTAGTGCCTAGTGCTCCGTCATTCCTGAACAGACGGATAGAGCTGTTTCAGCTTAATCCGTGCATCGGTCGTCGTGAATCGCCAATCGATCCGCGACTTTCGCGCGTTACGGCCCTTCTC
>JBJXFK010000118.1:0-2718 GCA_046155505.1 Phycisphaerae bacterium | reverse complement strand
CTGCAGCTTGGGTCGCAGGAATTCGAGGAAATCTCGGTCCTGTTGTGCGCAGGATGCGGCCAGGCTGGCGAGGGTTTCCCAGGTTCGCACGCCGCGCTGGGTTTTGTTGCCGCACGACAGTTTTCGGGCGATGACCGCCGGACGCAGGGCCCGTTCGGCGCGGTTGTTGGTGGCCTCGACCGCGTCGTGATCGAGGAAGGTGAACAGGTGTTTTCGCCGCTTGTGCAACCGCTGGGCCACTTTGGCGACCGCGCCCGTGCGGGCCGTCAGCAGGCGATCGGCGGTTTGCTCGAGCGCAGCGCGGCGGGCCGCGAAGTCCGCCGGCGTCATCTCGGGCCGCAGCGTCTTGAGCAGCATGGCGCTCTTGAGCATCGTGATGAGTTCGTCAAAGTCGGGATGATTCTCGGGCGGGGCGCGGTCGCGCGCTTCGGAGATGGCTTTCAGGTGATGGGCGTAGCACTTGTGCATTGTATAAGGAAGGTTCTCATAACTGGCCAGGCAGTCGCTCACCAGCACGCCCGCGAAGTTCGTGCCGAGCGTGTCGAGCACCACGTCGCGCCCACGGCCGGCCTGAATGCGGTAGAGCGTTTCCCGCGGCGTCGTGAAGACCCACAGCCAGTGCGGCTTGCCCCCGACCCACCAACTGGTTTCGTCTGCGTGGGCCACGGGCGAGGCCCGCAAGGTCTGCCACAGTTCGTCCAGCGCGCCGGCCGAGCGATCCGCCACGCGGTTCAGGGCCTGCGACAGTCCGCCGGGGCTGAGCCGCAGTCCGCCCAGCGCTTTGAGCACGCCGCAGGTTTTCCGCATCGTCAGCCCCAGATGCTTGTTGAGCCAGGCGGCCAGGGACAACGCCCGCGTTCCCAGGTGCGTGCCGGCCGCGCCGCCGGCCGTGCTGACCTGCAAGGGATGCGTGCTGCGCACCTCGCCGCATGTCGGACAATCGGCCACCCAGGTGACCAGCCGCGTTACGTGCGGCCGGATCGGCGGCAGATCCTCGATGAATTGCTCGCAGGGGGCGGCGCCGTTCACCTGCTTTTGACACGCCGGACAACAGAAGCCGCCGGCTGCATCCCGCGGCAGGGGCACGACGATCTCTTCGTCGATCCGCTCGGGCCGCGGCCGCCACGACGGCGCGTGACCCGCGGGGCGACCCGCCTTGCGGTGCGTCTCGGGCGGTTTTCGTTTGGACTCAGGCCGACGGAACGGGGCGGCCTGGCGGTGGGCGGCCCGCTCCAGTTCTTCGAGGCGTTTCAGAAGATCTTCAATGGTCTGGCGGAGCTGCGCGTTTTCGAGCGTGAGCCGCTCGACCTGCGCTTCCAGTTCCCGAACGCGAGCATCGCGCGGATCGGCGTCCATGCCGGCTCCTGTTTGGCGGCCACACGGCCGCGTCATCAGGAGTATGCGCTATGATCGGACAGGGCGCAAGTTAAATGTCAGTTGAATCTTGGTTGACGAGTGGGACGCTAAACACATACAATTCGTCCGAATTCGCTCAAACACAGCCACGTGCGCCGCAATCTGGCGGGAATCACAGGTCGGGCACTTCAGGCGGGTGCGAAGTCCGAGCAGCATGACTTTCCGGGCGCGGCAGCGCGTACATTCGACGAATCCGGGCAACGTCACGACCGGCTCGGCGAAGTTGCCGCGCGCCGCAGGCAGCGCGGCGGCGAGGCGCGCGAATTGTTCCATTGGAAAGGCGTTGGCCAGATGAACGTGCCGTAGTTTCGTGAGGCCGTGAAGTGGCTCGAGGCTCTCGTCTTTTGCCGCGATGCCGACGAGTTTCAGGCGTTCCAGATTCTTGAGGCAGGCCAGTGGCGAGAATGACGGGAATCTTTGTGGCCCGTGCGAGTCGCGCCCCGGAGCGGTCTCAATTGTGAGCTCGCGCAGATTCGGCAACTCGCCAAGTGCATCGAGGTTTGGCAGCTTCGGCAAATCCCATAGCGCGAGCGTTTCCAGTTTCGTCAATCGCGCCAAAACGTCGATATTCGCGAGTTTTGGCGCCCAGTGAAGCGACAGATGCCGGAGATGTGGGAATTCCGCAAGTGCAGTCAGGGCTTCGACCCGAATCTCGCCCAGCCAAAGCGCGTCAAGGCGGGTCCGGGCGCCTAAGTCGGCGAGCGGAATGAGGTGTGGCGGCTTGATCGGATGCAACACGATGCGGCGCAGATTTCCAAGCCGGGCAACGCCGGCCCAATCGCCAAAGTCCTTGGTTTCGATTTCCAACGCTACCGCATTGCCGGGCACGTCAGTCAGATTGCGCGTGACGACGGGGACGCGGTTCTCTGAAAAATCCTCCCAGATTGCCGCGCTACCGGCGGTCATTCGATTACTCCCCGACGGTGGTTCATCCGCCTACGACGCTGGCGTGAGGTTCGTCGCGACGTCCGTCGCGTACGCCTTGATCGCGGGGGCCACGCCCGCGAGTGCGCCCAGCGCCACCATGATCAGAGGCGTCCACAGCAACATCGGGTGAGCCTGCGCCAGGTCAAGCGTAACGCCGGTTTGAGTACGGACCACGACCGCGGCGCCGTAGAGAATCGCAAAGTACACCGCGTATCCGAGCAGCGCGCCGAGCCCGGCGATCGTCGCCGCTTCGAGAACGATCGTCGAAAACACGATCGACTTGCGCGCGCCCAGCGCGCGAAGAATTGCGAACTCACGGCGGCGCTCGTTGATCGTGTTGTAGATGCTTGCGAGAATCGTTGCCGCGGCAACCAC
>JBJXFK010000117.1:0-25090 GCA_046155505.1 Phycisphaerae bacterium | reverse complement strand
CTCCGGCCGGTGCGAATCCAATTCCCACCGGCCGGAGGCCGATGCTCCCCGCCGCAAATCGCGCTGACCCACTTGCATTCAGTCCGGACGTTCCATCACGATTTCAAGAGTCTTGCCGGCGCGCTCGATGCGCAGCGTCACCTTCTTCTGCGCGAGCGAACCGCGTAGCTTTGCCGCGGGCAATTCGCTGAGTGGCGTGCCGTTGATGGCGACAATGCGATCACCCGCTTTGAGACCAGCTTTTTCGGCGAGGCTCTGCGCCGTCACGTCCTGCACGAAACAGTTGTCCGCGTCTTGCGCATCGAGCGAAAACCCAAGCGGCACGCGCGGCGGTGCGACACCCGGCTCATCCTCGACCGGAACGGCGCTGGCCGCCGGGTCGTATTTCGCACGCAGCGCCTCGGCGATCGCGGCGCAGACGGCGTCGTTGTCGCCCGCATTGGTGGCGACGACGATGCCCATCTTGCGGCTCGGCCAGAGCGCGAACGTCGCGGTGTAAAAGCCGTCGCCGCCAAAGAACGGTTCGCCCTCGTTGGCAAGTTTGCCGCCGCCCGGTCGCAATTCGCGAATGCGGCGCGCGGTGTCGGCTCTCAGGAATTTGCCCGGCTCGTCGGACTCAATCTCGACCAGCGTTGCCGCGAGCTTCGCGAAGTCGCCGATGGTGCAGCTCATCATGCCCGCCGGTGCGAACGCCGGCACGCCGCCGCGCTGCGGAGCGACCGCGTAACCGCCAGGCTCGCGTCCGTGGCCGCGCAGGTGTGCCCGCGCCGGTTCGCTGTGCGGCAGCGCCACGCGCGCGTCGCGCATCCCCAGCGGCGTGAAGACTTCGCGTGCCGCGAGCTGCTCGAACGGCAACTTGGCGATGCGTTCGGCGATGTGGCCGAGCAGCGAGTAGCCGGCGTTGGAGTAAACAAATCGCTCGCCGGGCTTGGCCGCGGGTTCTTCTTTCAAAACGTGGTCGATGAATGCGGCTCGCGCGGCGGTCGCGTCGGAGTGCGGCTTGAACAAGTGCGGCGTCATGCGCGGGCCGATTTCTGTGTACGGCTGCAATCCGCCGCGATGACCGATCACGTCGCCGATGGTTACCGACTTGTACGCATCGAGCATCTGCACATCGGGGAGCAGCGCGGAAAGTCTGGCGTCGAAGGTCAGCTTGCCTTGGTCGACGAGCCGCGCGATGAGCAGCCGCGTGATCGCTTTGCCGCACGATCCGATCATGCTCAGGTCGTCGATCGCGGCCGGTACGCCGTCGATGGCCCGCACGCCGCAGACGCCGACGCCGACGACTTTGCCGTCTTTGACGACTGCGGCGAGGGCGGCGGGAGCGTTGTACTTGGCGGCGATGGGTTGAATGGTCGGTTTGAGATCATCGGCGGCGCGGGCGGCGACGGCCGCGACCGCGATGGCAATCGATGCGACAAGCGTGCGAATAGTCATGTCGAGCGGCTCCATTGTGGCTGATTTGTAACGCATGCTAACAGCAGGTTGACGGGTGGCCGTGCGGCGTCCGGTCACGATATCGATAGTAACGGTACTATTCACATAGTTACTTGCTGACGGATTTTCGTCATGCAGCCACGGTCGGTCGGCTTCGTGTTGCGTGCAAATCCCCCAAATTATCGCACGCGAAATACCGAATTTTCTGGAGAGCGCGAACCCCAGTAATTACCATTGATTAGGTGACCGGCCGCTCGTTCGAGTTGCTCGCGCTGCCACTTCCTTGAGAGGGAACGACCATGAGACGAACGCCCCACATCCTGTCAATCGGATTGTACTTATGTGCCGCCATCGCGCTCTTGCCGACCGCGCCGGCATTCGCCGGTTACACCGGTGCCATCGGCGGCACAGGCTACCCGGTGATGGACTTCAAAGCCGACGCGGACCCCGCGAGCTTCACAGCCGAAGAGCGGGCGTACATCGACAAGATCATCGCCGTGTACGACGACGTTGCCACGGACGCCGAAGCGATCGTGCGGGCGCGGCAGCTTCACAAGAACGTCTGCGACTCGCTGAACATGGTCAAGTGCGTCAACGCCGACGTGGGCAATTGCCTGCTCGAACTCAAGAAGAAAGGCCGCATCTGCATTTCGTTCAACATGAGCGGCGCGCACGGCACGGCAAGCGTGGACAAAAAAACCGGCTGGACCGCCGATGACAAGATCAACATCAACGCCAAGCATCTGGGTACGGGCGCGCTCGACTGCCTGTCGGGTACGTTTTACTGGCTGGTGACGACGCTTCTGCACGAGGGGATTCACGCCGGCCAGAGCTATGAGCTGACCCCGGCCGAGCTGGATGCGCTGCGCGACGTGCCGGGCGATCCGACTTCGCCGGTGAACGAGAACAAAAAGCGCGTCGCCGAGCAGAAGAAAAAGTGGTGCAACGAAATCGACGCGCACACGGCGGAGAACAACTGGATCGCCGAGCTGGAGGCGATGAAGGCACACATCGCGGGCGGTGGGACGACGCCGCTCGCCGCGTGGAACGAAGCCACGAAGAAAATTTTCGCAAAGCTGATGGCGCTCAAGCCGGCGGCGCGCACCGCTGCGCTCACGGCGCTGTGCGATGAATTGAAGAAGAACAAGAAGGGCAACGATTCCGCAATTGCCAAGTATGAGGCCAAGAAAGCCGCGTGCGCAGTCTTCCTTGCGGCGGACGTGTCCACGCCCGAAGCCAAGCGCGACGCACTCGCCGCCCTCTTGCAAGCCTATGACCGGGCCGAAAATCCCAAGATCGACACCGGCGACGGAAACGCGAATCTCGAAGGCGAGCCGCGCAATGTGATCATTGGCAACGGCCAGAGCGGCATCATCGAACAGGTGCTCGGCGAGACGACGTCCGTATTTCTCTCGACCGGCCTCACCGGCGTG
The DNA here is from genome assembly GCA_046155505.1 of Phycisphaerae bacterium. Lineage (GTDB taxonomy): Bacteria > Planctomycetota > Phycisphaerae > UBA1845 > Fen-1342 > JBJXFK01. Next base: position 22,220 of record JBJXFK010000117.1, on the reverse strand, counting down.
CGCGATCTGTCGCTGCGATTCAACGATTCGCTGCTGCTGGTCGCGGGCATCACGCCCAGCGGCGGCGGAGCGGTCCGCGGCTATCGCGACAACAACAACAACGGCGTGTTCGAGCCGTTCGAGCAGATCAACGGCGTGCAGTCGAATCAGCTCCGCGGGTTGCGCGATTTGTTCCTTGACGTCAATGGAAACGTGCTGGCCTACGACCGCGGGTTCGGGCAATTTGACGATCCGCTCGTGATCGATCCGTTCAACCCCATGTTCGCGGAGAAAGTGGTCCGCTTGATCGACTTCAACGCTGACGGCGTGCCCGATGCAATGGGGCCGGTGATGTACATCGGTCCTTCGCTGCAACACGAGTCCGACACGTTTGTGTTCAGCATGTCACCCAGCGGGCCGCAGATGGAAGGCTTCATCGATGGCAATAATTTTGCGCCGGCGTTCGCCCCGGACGAGGAAGTGTTCAAGCTCAGCGATCCGGATTTCAACGGCTCGTTCGATCCGGGTTCGCTGCCGTTCGACGGCGTAATCATGTATCCGCCGACATGGGGCGGCGATCCGGACGCGGGCGACCCACAGCTCATCGTTCACGGCAAGCCCGGCCATCCGGCGGAGATTCGGGTGCTTGGTGAAAACGGCCTTCCGATCGAGGTGCTCGGCCTCGGCTTGATGTCAGCGGAAGCGATCACCGTTCCTCTTTCGCGACCGCTGGCCCACGGCGATCAAATTCAGATCGTCGACTTGCAGATCAACATGGGTTCGGTTCGACTCATCATCCCCTGTCCGGGCGATGTTGATGGTGATAACGACGTCGATCTCTCAGATCTGTCGCGTTTGCTCGCGAACTTCGGCGTTGCCGAGGGTGCGGAACGCGAGAACGGCGACCTCGACGGGGACGGCGACGTGGACCTGACCGACCTGAGCCGACTGTTGTCGGTGTTCGGCTCGTCCTGCAACTGATTGATGCAACGAGACGCGGCGGCGGCGGCGCGGCAGAATTGTCGCAGCCGCCGCGCTGCTTTGGGTACGGCGAAAAATCGCCCAACCGCCGCGCACTTTCTCGCGTTGCTCGCCGGACCCGACCAAGGTCCAATCTCGTCGCCGGGTTTCATCGAATTTGCGGTTCGCCTGACCGCGTCGCGCTGGTACTATCGAGAGCTGTCGCACGACTCGTCCGCACCCGTGGTGGATTACGCGTGCGACATCCGACCCGACACCTTGGCACGACTGGAGTGGGCATGAGCCGCCGCCGCGAGTCTGATTCCGCCGACACATCGATCCATCGCCGCGAGTTTCTGCGCCGTAGCGGGCTTGGCATCGCCAGCCTTGCGGCGGGCGCGACGCCGTTTGTCAGCGGGTTGTCGGAAGCGCTGGGGCAAGACGCGATCGCCGGTCGTCGAATCGCGGGCGGCGTGCCCCGACTCGAACCGATCGAGATCGGGCTGACGTGTGTGCAGCGCCAGCGACAGATCTTGCCCGGCATGCCGACCAACGTCTGGCTATATGAGGGCGACGTCCCGCGCGGGCCTCGAGCCACGCTCAGCACGATTCCCGGTTCTTATCTCGGCCCGATTTTTCGCGTCGATCAGGGCGCGCGGTTGCGAATCATGCTGAAGAACGATCTGCCCGAGATGCACACGACGCACTGGCACGGCCTCGACGTGCCCGAACTCGCCGATGGGCACCCGCGCTTCGCCGTGATGCCGGGTGAGGAGTATCTGTATGAGTTTCGCGTGATCAATCGCGCCGGCACCTACTGGTTTCATCCGCACCCGGACATGCGCACCGGCTTTCAGGTGGCGCAAGGCATGGCCGGTCTGTTCATCGTGCGCGACCCGCACGAGCAAGCGCTCGCATTGCCGCGCGGCGAGTATGACGTGCCGCTTATTCTGCAAGACCGCATCTTCGACGCCGACAATCAAATCATGTATGACGACCCGATGATGCAGATGCCCGCCGGCTATGTCGGCGATACGGTGCTGGTCAACGGCTTCCCGAATTACACGCTGTCGGCGGCGACGCGGGTCTATCGTTTTCGCCTGGTCAACGGTGCAAACGCGCGGGTATACAAATTGCAATGGAGCGATGGCACGCCGATGGTGGTGATCGGCAACGACGGCGGGTTGATCGACGTGCCGCGCGCGTATCCGTATGTCATGCTCTCGCCGGGCGAGCGGATCGAGCTGTGGGCAGACTTCCGCGACAAGACGCTCGGCGCGCAAATCACGCTGCGCAGTTTGTCGTTCAGCGGGGCTGGGCCGGGCGGCAATTCAACGTTGCCACAGGCGTCGGCGTTCGACGTGATGAACGTTTCGATCGATCGGGCGGAGGCCGAGACGTTGACCTTGCCGACGACGCTCTCGGCGATCGAGGAGTATCGGCTGCAAGACGCGGTGAATATCGCCTCGCCCAAGGCGATCGCATCAAGCGCGATCGGAAGTCCGTCGCAGTTCGTGCTCAACGGCGGTCCGTTCGAAATGGAGACCGTCGCGACGAACGAAATTGTCGAGAAGGACACGCTCGAAGTCTGGTCATTTGTGAACAACACCAGTGTGATTCACCCGATTCACTTCCACGGGCGGCAGTTTCAAATTCTCGATCGCAGCGTGACGCCGGGGCGACTCGCGGCGTGGAACACGGTGAGCGCGGGCTATTGCGACGCGGGCTGGAAGGACACGTTCACGATGATGCCCGGCGAAACGGTGCGCATCCTGATTCGCTTCAGCAAGTATCCGGGGCTGTTCCTCTATCACTGCCACAACCTCGAGCACGAGGATATGGGGATGATGCGGAATATTCAGATTTGCTAAGAGCGTGAGCGAGGCCGAACGCTACTCCCATCCGAACACCGAGCGCGAGCGACGCCGCACGCAACGCGCATCCGAACCCCGAGCGCGAGCGAGCGGGTTGACGTGCGCAGAATTGCGAGTAACGAGTAACGAGTAACGAGTAACGAGTAACTAGTTTCGATTTGAAGGCAGGACCACCGAACGCGAAGCGCAAGCGAGCGCCCGGAGCGTCAGCGACCGGGACGCCCTGCCTGACCCCTGAACCCCGAACCCTGAACCCTCAGCTCGCGCTCGGGGCACTCGCTTGCGCGTCGCGTTCGGTTTCGTTGCGCGCAGCGTTCGGCCTTTCCCGGCATAATACGCCCGCGGTATCGGTTCAGATTTCCGAGGGGCCGTCGTCGCCGGATTGCGACATCGCCCGCTCGGTCGCGCTCGTCGGAGGCTCGCAACCCGCATGATGCCTGTTGTCTTCACGATTCCCGGAATCAATTACGCCATTCCCGGCTTCGGATTTGCACTCATGATCGGCTTTCTTTGGGCGATCTGGTGGGCCGCGAATCGCGCATCAAAGTCCGGCGGAAATCCCGATGTCGTGCTCAACCTCGGTTTCGTCGCGCTCGTCGGCGGCGTGGTCGGCTGCCGGCTCATGTACGTCGCTCACTACTGGGAACGCGACTTCGCCAACCGCGGCTCACTTCTCGAAACCCTGTTCGCCATTGTCGATGTCAGTCGCGGCGGCATGGAATTCTACGGCGGGCTGCTCACCGCGACGCTGCTGGCGATCATCTGGATCGTGCGATACGAGAAAGTCTCGCTGCGCTGGTATCTCGATATCGTCGCACCGTCGGTTGTGCTCGGCCTCGCCGTCGGGCGCGTCGGCTGTCTGCTCAATGGCTGCTGCTATGGCTCGACCTGCGACGGGCCGCAGGCGATGCGATTCCCGTACGGCAGCAGCGCGTCAGCCGAGCAGTGGCAGGCGCGGCTGCCCGAATCCGGACTGCCGCGCGAGTTGCTGATGATCTATCCGCCGGGCATTCCGCGACCGCTCTCGCGCGAGAGTCTGGCCGCGACCGATGAGCAGATCGCGGCGGCGATTCAGGAAGAAAAGGCCGCTCGCCAGGAACGCGACGAGGCCCGCGCCGCCGAGAAGTCGGCGACTGGCGAGGCAAAGAAAACCGCCGAACGCCGCGCTTCGCTGGCGATCTATCGTTACAGCGCCGCGCAGGCGCGATACATGGACATTCGCCGGAACATGGAAAAGTACAAAGTCTCCGCGGCCGAGATTCGGGCGCTCGCGGCCAGGCACATGTCGCTCCCCGTGCATCCGACGCAGATTTATTCGACGATCACGGCAGGTCTGCTCGCGCTGTTTCTGAGCGCGCTGTATTGGCGACGGACGCGCGACGGACAGGTGATCGCGACGATGTTCGTCATCGAGCCGATCACGCGATATGTGCTGGAGGTGATTCGAGCCGACAACCCGATCGACACGGTCGGCAGCTTCACCATTTCGCAGTTTATCAGTCTGTGTCTGGTGCCGATCGGTTTGGTGATGTTGCTGGTACTTCAGACGATGCCGCCGCGCTCGTCGCGTGCACAGATTTGGGTTCCCCCGCCGGAGGAGAAGCCGAAGGCGGCAGCGGCGACGGCGTGATCGCGGCGCAGTAGCTTGTGGCGAATGGCGAGTAGCGAGTTGAGACGAACATTCACCGCTCACAACTCGCTACTCTTCTGTCATCGCACCTCACCCTGTCGCTTGCGCTCCGGGTTCGGATCGGACGCACGCTGCGCGTGCTTTCACTCGCTGGCGCGTCGCGTTCGGATCGTTCGCTGCGCTCCCGGCACTCGCGCGTCGCGTTCGGATGCTCGCTCGCGCTTCGGCTGCGGATCTCGCCGTAGCTTGCCGTTCTACGGGCACGACGATCCGAAGTTCGCGAGCAGCAGCGCCAGATCGCTCAGGCCGATGCTGTTGCTGCCGTCCAGATCCGCCGCCGCGACGTAGCCGGCGTCGCCCTGGTTCAGGCCGAACGCAGCGAGCAGGATCGCTAAGTCGGTCAAATTGACTGCACCGTCACCTGTGATGTCGCCGATTGGAATGTCGCAATTCACGTCGAGCTCGACCAGCGACCAGCGGCCCTCGCCCGTGCCCGAGGTCTGCGTCGCGCCCCATGAGACGCCGCGCTGGCAGCAGACGATCGCGGCGAGCTCGGCACCGGCGTAGTTGCTGATCACTTCATTACCGGCGACCTCGATGCCCGCTGTTCCCGCGACTGGGTCGTATGACATGGCGACTTCGACGGTTTCGCCGAAGTTGATTGGCACGTCGGCCGAGATGCCGAGCGCGCCGCCGCCGAGGTCGTATTGCGTGACGGCCCAGACGCGGAGCGTGGTCGGCGATTGCAAGCGCAGAAACAGGTCATAGCCGCGCGTGGCGCTGCGGAAATTGAGTCCGTGCGTGGTGCTGAAGGGCAGGTTCTGGCCGGCGGAATCGAGAATAACGACGTTGCCGCGCAGCTCCCAGCCGACAGACATCGCCAGATTGAGCCGCTCGGTGTTGAGCGTCTTGCGATAGAGCAGGCTGCCGCCGGTGCTGTTGTCGTCAATCCGCCAGGCGTCGCCGGCTCCGCCGCAGAGGGGTTCGGCGTCGACGCCGATGCCCGAGCCGAGCGTTGTCCAGCCCTCGCTAGTGGGGTCGGTGCAGCCCTGGTGGCGTGCGACAACCGAAGCGTGCGCAGCGATGCACCCGACGCCCGCCGCCAATAGCGCGAGCGCATACGTAAAGCGTGAACGAACCATGAGCTTTCTCCTTTGCCCTCTCCCTGCGGCGTCGAAATGAACGCCGCCAGACATGCCATGTACCAATTCATGTTCGCTTGTTGCGGGTAAGAATGCAATAGCGAAACGTGAAGTCGGCATGAAGGGGTGTGGCCAGGCAGTTTGGCACCGATCCGAGCCCCCAGCGCGGGCGTTGCCCGCAGCCCAATGGACAAAAAGCCGGCGTGCCCCGAGAGTGAAGGGACTATCAACAACCCTCACCTGTGGAGCACGCCGTGAACGCTTTTCTAGCCCGATTCAGCACGCTCATCAAGTTCGTCCTCTCCGGATTCGACCGACTCCGCTTCGTCGGCGAATCACGCTGGCTCATCAATCCACGCGGCGTCGACAGCTATCTCTATCAGCAAAAAATCCGCTACGTCGATTTTCCGAACCACGCCTTTGATCTGACGCAGACCTTGCGGCGGAAAACCGAACAGCAAGCGCGCGACGAAGACGTGCCGCTGCGCGCCCTCAATCACGCCGCCGCCGACAAGCAGGCCGTCGCCCTCGAACTCGCCAAAACGCACAACAGGACCAGCGGCCGCGTGGCCCTGATTTCGTCGGTCGAGCAATGCCAGACCTACCGCATTCGCAAGGGCGAGGACGGCCGCCACTTTGTGCTGAAGTTGCCCGGAAAGTGCCTGCACTATTACCACTATTTCCTGCACGATGAACTCGGGCTTTGCTATGTCCGCCTGCAAAGCTGGTTTCCCTTCGCCGTGCGGGTCGGGGTCAACGGGCGCGAATGCCTCTATCGCCAGTTGGAAAAACGCGGCGTCAGGCACGAGCGCCGAGACAACCTGCTGGTCGCGGTCGAGAACCCGGCGGCGGCTCAGGAGATTCTCGATCAGCAACGCCGCGCGGACTGGTGCAAGCAACTCAGCGAACTCGTGCGGCCGATTCAACCGCTCTGGTCCTATCTGCACGAGACCGCCCGCGCGCCCTATTACTGGATGAGCGAACAGAGCGAATGGGCCAGTGACTATGTCTTTCATTCGCCGCAGGAACTGGCGGCCTGGTATCCGCGTTGGCTGCGGCATGGCGTGCAGACGCTGCAATGTCGTGACGTGCTGCGCTATCTGGGCAAAAAACTGCCGCTACGCGACGACGGTGCCAGCGGCGGCTACGGCGGCTGCACCGGCGAAGTCAAGATCGATCTGCGGCGACGGGCCGAGGGCACGCGCTTGAAGTTCTGGTATGACACCAATTCGCTCAAGATCTACGACAAGGAAGCGCAGTCCTTTCGCATCGAAACCACGATCAACCAGCCGCGCGGCTTCAAGGTCTTTCGTCACAAGGAGAACGACCCGCCCGACGCGCCGCGGAGTTGGCGGCAGCTGCGCAAGGGCGTGGCCGATCTGGACCGCCGCGCCGAAATCAGCCACGCCGCCAACCAGCGCTTGGCGGAAAGCCTGGCGACCGTGGCGGAGACGCGCACGCTGGGCGAGTTGCTGCGACCGCTGGGGCGACCGGTGTTTCAGGACGGACGCCGCGTGGCCCGCGCGCTCAACCCGCTGGCCGGCCCGGACGGCGACCCGCTGCGGGTTCTGGCGCAAGGGGACTTTCTACTGCGCGGCTTGCGTAACGCCGACGTGCGTGTGGCGCTGTTTGGCGACACGAAGGATGCGGAGTCGCGTCGTCGGCAAAGTGCGGCGGTGACGCGGCAACTGGGGCTGCTGCGTAGGCACGGGCTGATTGTGAAGGTTGCCAAAAGCCACCGCTATCAACTGAGTGCGGCGGGGCGAAGAATTACGACCGCTCTACTGGCCGCCCAGCAAAGCGACATATCTCGTCTGGCCGCGAGCGCGTGAAATTCTTCTCGCGGCGAGAAGAATTGAGTGGAGGTCAATGACGCGCAAGCTAGGATTCCGCGCGGTCGTGCGCAAAGACCTAGCTTGCGCGTCGGGCTCGGTTTGAAGCGACGATCGCTCAGTTTGCCAAAATCCGCGGCCACACCCGCATGAAGCGTGACGGGAGGGGGGGCGAGTGTGCGGTCGGGCGTCGGGTGGGCACTGCCCGCCGATCCGATCAGACGGCCGGGCGTGTGCCGTCGGGAGGTGTCGTGGAAGTTGGTACGCGGCGGTCGGTACTCATTCGCCGCGTTCGGCGGTTCAATTGTGCGTCAGCGGGTCGATCGGCTTGCCGCATTCCGGGCAGACGCCGCTCACGTTTGCGTGCAGGTTGTAGTCGCAGCGGGCACAGTGCCACGGCGGCTTTGGCGGGCGGATCGCGTGTAGGACCACGGCGATGGTGCCGACACCCAGAAACGAGATGGAAAAATCCCAAATGGGTTGCGGCATGCAGCCCCAATGGCGGGTGATGCCGGATGCATGGATGCGATAGGTGCCGCGCGCGGTCGGAATCTGGATCGGCATGATTCCGAAAACGACCGGGCCGATGAGGTGGGCCGCGCAGAGGACGAGCGTCCACCGCAAGACGAACCGCCGCGGGGTTTCGCGCCAGGATCTCATGGTCGCCTCAGGCGTTTGGCATCTGAAAGATACGCCGTGCCCGAGTGGCCGTGGCAAAATTTCGCGCATTCGTTAGGCGTAGGGTGCGCATCGCCCAGCTTTCGGTACAACGGACAGCGCGTCGGGTGGGCGTCGCGCCAGAGGTCCGAACGCGACGCGCAAGCGAGTGCCGGGAGCGCAGCGACCGGGAGTCCCAATCCGAACCCAGAGTGTGAGCGAGTGGGGTAACGTGCTTAGAGTGGCGAGTAGCGATTATCGAGTAGCGAGTTGCAAACAAGCCAACCGAACGCGACGCGCGAGCGAGTGCCCGCAGCGCAGCGACCCGGACTCCCAATCCGAACCGCGAGCGCGCGAGCGGGGTAAGTCGCGATGGGGAACAGGTTTGCGGATGTCGAAGCGTTTCGCCTCCCGCACGCGACCCCGTCGCTCGCGCTCCGGGTTCGGATGAGCGGATGAGCCGTCGTGGCGTTCTGCGTGGCGTACGGCACTGCTTTGCGATGTGAAAAATGGTGGGCGATGCCCACCCTACGGCTCTCGTGTGAGTGCGACGCGGGCCACGCGGAGGGTTGTCCGCGTGGCCCGAGTGTGGATTCAATGCGTAACGGCGGCCTTTACAGACCGAAATTGCTCAGAAGCGCCGCTAGGTCGGTCAGATTGACCGCTCCGTTGCCGTCAAAGTCGCCGTGCGACCAGTTGCGACCGGCGGTGACGCCGAAGTTGGATAGTAGCGTGGCGAGATCGACGAGGTCAATGTCGCCGTCGGCGTCCGTGTCGCCCGGCGTCGCGGTCGGCGGCGGCACGGGGAACGGATGGCGAATCACGTTTGCGTTGAGCACTTCCGTGTTTGGCCCGGGGGTAGCACCGGTCTCCTGGGCGAACGCGACATAACCAACTTTGCTGATGTTAGTCGCATCGCCAGCTACCAGATTTGATACCCAGGTCTGCGTATGCGTTGCGCCAGGCTGGAGAGTGACCGTCTCGACCGGGGACACGGCTCGCAGACAGTTCGAGTAGTGCGCTCCGGTAGTGGGGAAGTTGTCGCGGATCTGATAGATGGTCAGCTTCATCGCTTGGGCTGCGGGCGCGTCCGACTCGAGCGTGTATTCGGCGGTGACGTTGTACGAGTCGCCGTCAATTTGCGTAGCCCACAACTGGACGGCCACGTCGGTGGGTACGGCCAAGCGCGCGTTCATCAGATTTGTGTAAAGTGTGACGTTTTGGGCGACATTTGGAAACGCGCCGACCTGCGCCGTGCGTCCGTCAAACCAGCACGCCGGAATGCCCGTGACGTTGTACCACGCTGCGCGGTTGGTGCCAAAGGTCAGCGTGACGTTGTCGCTGACGTGAATCTGGACAGCGATCACCTGGTCTTCGTGCGCGTCTTCGAGTTGAATCATCGCGCTTCCGGCCGGAACACACGGACCGCACCAAGTTGCGTTGAAGTCTTCGACCAAGACCATGCGATCCGCAGCGTTTGCGATGCCGGCGGTCAGCGCTGTAGCGGCAATCGCCAGCCCCAGGCGTGTGGACAGAAACTTGTTCATGCGATGCTCCTCTCGAGAGATGAGTGGTGGAGATGACTTGGGCCGCAAAGGGCCTCTCAAATTTGAACCCCGAACACATGGACCCGCCCGAAGGCGGGGTGGTACCCAATAATGTCGCGATGCCGTTCATTACTTGAAGTTCGTTACGTCGTCCTCGGTGCCGTAGATGCCGTCCTTACCCGCCGAGACCATGATGTACGAGTCCTTGCGGTAGGGCACAATTGTCGGAATGCGCGTCGTGCTTGCGGTGTCAAAACCGCCGGTCTGCTCGAAAACGTCGCGATTCAGCACGAAGTTGACGAAGGTGTTCTTGTTGACGGGATTGTTGATCGAGTCCTTCGTCGGAATATTGTCCGTGTGCTGGCCGAACTTGCCCATCGGTGTCGTATACGCGCTGAGGGTGGCATCTACGGGAAGGTTGTCGAAGTTCCACGCAGTGAACCGGCAACTGGCTTGGTCGCACGCGCCGGTGAACATGCCATTGTCGCTCTGGTTGTAGATGCCGGCCCGCGTGTCCGACGAGAGGCCGCTCATTGCGAGCGGCGAGCGCGGATCGCTCGATAGCGCGACGTTGGCGGCATAATAGAGAATCGGGCGCTCGTAGTTGTCGAGCGCGACGAGTTGCTCGCGTGATTTGTCGTCGAGGCCGATGCCGACGGAAGTTTCGGCCGAGACGGCGAATTTCTCAGCCGGGTTCACAACCTTGAGCTGATCCGGATTGGCATACAACGGCTGACGCGCGAGCGGGGCGCGATTGTCGGACGGGGTCAGGTTGTACCAATCCTTCTGATTCCAACCATCTACCGTCGTCGTGTTGAATCCCTTGCCGGTCTTCTTCGACACGTAGCCGTTCAGGTCTTTGCCCATGAGATAGCGCACGAGCAGCTGCGCACCGAAGATGACCTGTCGGCCTTCTTCGGTTTCGTCTTCCTGCACTGACGACGAGGGATATCCCTCGCCGCGAACTTCGCCAGGGTTGTCATTGCGGAACATGTCGAGGCCATCGCCCATGGCCTTCATCGCGGCCTTGGTGGTGGTGTTTTTGGCTTGCTCGCGTGCTCGACCGAGGGCCGGCACGAGAATGCCGATCAGCAGGCCGATGATGGCGACAACGGTCAGCAGTTCGACCAGCGTGAAACCACGCGTGTGCGCGCAACGGCTCGAAAGGGATACAACGTGACGACTGAGTTTCATGTATACGTCCTCAAAACCAACGTTTCAAAGCGAATCGGGCAATAAACAACACCCAATAGTTTGATCGGCCCAGCGGCGGATTGCAAGCGAAATCTCGGACCCTCGTGAAAAATCTTTCGGGAGCGGGGGAGTGGAAAGGGGCCGAGGGGGAGAGGGGGCGAGGGGCCGAGGGGGCGAGGGGCCAAGGGGGCGAGGGGGCAAAGGGGGCGAGGGGCCGACGGGGCGAGGGGCCGAGGGGACGAGGGGACATGGGGCCGAGGGCACGCGGGATTTCTCCTCTTCCCTTGGCCCCTGGGCCCCTCGAACCCTCGACCCCTTCGCGCCGTACCTGCGCCGCCTTGACGGCATAACCGACTCGCCGTATTCCATACATATGCACGCGTCGCAAACCACTCATCCCATCGTCCGCACGCTGCCGATAAGCGCTCAGAGTGCGCAGCCGCAGCGCCCGCGCGACGCGCGGGTACAGGGTGGTTTTGCACATTGAAATCGTTGTTCGGCCTATCGCTCCGCGGCGAAGCCGGGCACGTTTGCAACATCCCGCGATTTTTGTGACTGAAACCCGATCGGCATCGTCGCCCGCCCGAGGGCCGCGACCTGCCGGATGAGACTTTTTCGGAGAGCCACGCGAATGAACGCCTCACACGCACGTAGCGCCGCGGTCGACGCGGCGACAAACTGGAACGATATCAGCGGCGTCACGGTCGAGACGCAGCGCATGGAAGACATCTTCGGCTGCGACGTTTTCAGCCTGCGAACGATGCGGCAGCGTCTGCCCAAGGACGTTTACAAGCGGCTGCTGCGCACGATCGAGCGCGGCGAAGCGCTGGACCCGAACATCGCCGACACCGTCGCCGCCGCGATGAAGGATTGGGCGGTCGAGAAGGGCGCGACGCACTTTACGCACTGGTTTCAGCCGCTGACCGGCCTGACCGCTGAAAAGCACGATTCGATGATCGTGCCCGACGGGCAGGGCGGCATGCTGTATTCGCTGTCGGGTAGCGAACTAACGCAGGGCGAGCCGGACGCGTCGAGCTTCCCATCGGGCGGACTGCGGGCGACGTTCGAGGCTCGCGGCTATACCGCGTGGGATCCGACCAGCCCTGCGTTTCTAATGCGCGGCGAGAACAGCGTGACGCTTTGCATTCCGACGGCGTTTGTGTCGTGGACTGGCGCGGCGCTCGATCAGAAGACGCCGCTGCTGCGCTCGATGGATGCGCTCAGCAAGCAGGCGATGCGGGTATTGAAGATTTTCAAGACCGACGCGGGCGTGAGCCGGGTAATGACGACGGTCGGGCCTGAGCAGGAATATTTCCTGGTCGATCGCAATCTGTATTACGCGCGGCCTGACCTGGTGACGTGTGACCGCACGCTGTTCGGTGCCAAGCCGCCGAAGGGGCAGCAGCTTGAGGATCACTATTTCGGCTCGATTCCGCCGCGCGTGTTGGCGTATATGACCGAGGTCGAGCGCGAGCTGTATCGCGTGGGTATTCCGGTCAAGACGCGGCACAACGAGGTTGCGCCGGCGCAGTATGAGATCGCGCCGATTTTCGAGACGAGCAATGTCGCGTGCGATCATCAGATGCTTTTGATGGAGACGCTGAAGCGCATCGCGTCGCGGTTCGGCTTGCAGTGCATTTTGCACGAGAAGCCGTTCGCGGGCGTGAATGGTTCGGGCAAGCATAACAACTGGTCAATGAGCACCGACACGGGCGTGAACCTGCTCGATCCGCAGGACGAGACGCACACGAACATGCAGTTTTTGGTGTTCCTGACGGCGGTGATTCGCGCGGTCGATCTGCATGCGGATTTGTTGCGTGCGTCGATCGCGAGCGCGAACAATGATCATCGGCTCGGCGCGAACGAGGCGCCGCCGGCGATTATTTCGATTTTCCTGGGCGACATGCTGACCGACATCGTCGAGCAGATCGAGACCGGGACGGCCAGTCGCACGTTGAAGCGGGCGGATCTGGACCTGGGTTCGACGTCGCTGCCCGATCTGCCGCGTCACAGCGGCGACCGGAATCGCACGTCGCCGTTCGCGTTCACGGGTAATAAGTTCGAGTTCCGCGCGGTGGGCAGCTCGGCGACGAGCGCGTGGCCGAACACGGTGATGAACACGATCGTGGCCGAGTCGCTCGACTACATCGCCGGCGAGCTTGAGGGCGCGCTGGGCGGCAAGAGCGACGATGCGAGCTTGCAGAACGCCGTGCGCACGGTCATGCAGAAGGTGATCAAGCAGCACAAGCGGATCATCTTCAACGGCGACAACTATTCGCAGGATTGGCATGTCGAGGCCGAGAAGCGAGGCTTGCCGCACTTGCGCGACACGGTGTCGGCGTTGCCGATTCTGGGAGCCGAGAAGACGGCGGCGCTGTTCAGCAAGTATGGCGTGCTTTCGCGCGAAGAGGTCGAGAGCCGCGTGCATATCGCGCTCGAGAAGTACGTGAAGCAGATCACGATCGAGGCCGAGACGATGGCGCTTATCGCGCGGCAGCTCATCATGCCGGCCGCGTTGCAGCATCAGGCGCGCACGGCGCAGGCGGTGGCGTCGCTGATTGCGGCGGGCATCAACCCCGGCGATCAGAAAACCAAGTTGCAGGACTTCGTCAACACGATTGCGAAGTTCGAAGGCAAGATCAATCAGCTTGCCGAGGCGTCGGCCCATCACGATGCCAACCCGCTGACGCACGCGCAGCATCTGAAGGGCAAGGTCGTGCCGATGATGCAGGAAGTGCGGACCTTGGGCGATCAGCTTGAGGGCGAAGTGGCGCACGACCTGTGGCCGCTGCCGACGTACCGCGAGTTGCTGTTCATCAAGTAGCGCGGCGTCGGCGAACGAGCCGAGGTGCCCCATACGTAATCCGAGCCCGACGCGCAAGCGAGGGAACCGCGATGAGTACGCGGGGACCACGCCGGCGAGTCGGGCTCGGGTGTTTTGGTACGGCTCGCCGTGCGCACAATCAACGGACCGATGTGCGGACGCGTAGGGTGGGCATCGCCCACCGTTTGCCGCTCGTTCGATCGACCTGCGGACTGGTGTGCGGGCGCGTATCGCGCAGAACTGGCGGTGCTTGACCCTACGAGGAGAAAATGGTGGGCGGTGCCCACCCTACGCGACTTGCCTACGACCCGCTCGCTACAGCCCGAGTGCCTGCTGCACGAATACCCGAACGTAGAGCGCGAAAATTCCGTTGAGCAGCGACTGCGTTGATGTTGATGCAACGCCGAGCAGGGCCGGGCCGTCGGGGCAGCCGGTTGTCGCCGTCTGGAACATCATGCCGCTGCCGATGAGCAGAATCGCCGCCTTGCGTTTCATGTACCACTTCATGAGCAACCTCCGGCCCGGTCGAGCGGGCAATTCCTCGTCGTCTGTTCAGAACTGTATTCGATATTGCAAATAGATCAGGTCAGTGTCTTCGCTGCGCCCTGTACGTTCAAGATATTCGCCGGTGAACAGGTGCGAGTAGCCCAGCAGGAGCTGTGTATGTGCATCGATTCGCCAGGACAGCAAAATATCCAGTTCATTGCCCAGTTCCATGCCTGTACCGCCGCCGTTGGGTGTTCGGCGCGACGGCGAGCCGGTGAAGCCGTAGTACGCATCTTCGTTCTTATCGAGCCAGAACATGTGCCAGACGGCGGTGGCTTCGACATTCTTGATCGGGCGTAGTTTCAGGCTGGTGTTGGCGGCCCAGATGTTCTTGCGTGTGAACTGGTCGATCCAACCGAAGTACGAATGATTGTTGCCGAAGAGCGGCGAGAAGGTCTGGTGAATGTCGTCGAACGGGTTGCGATCGCCGCTGGCGTAGTCGAGTCCGACACCGAGCCGCGGCTTCATCGCTGCCCGCTCAAATGTATAGCCGGTGTCGAGCGACCACATGAACGCCTGAATGGTGTCGGCCGAGAATTTGCCCCACTGGCCGGCGAACTCGGTGTCATAGTCCCACACGTCGGCCCCGAGCGGCAAACGTCCGCCGAAACGTGATCCGGCGGTGTAGACGGCGAGATCGCCGATGTCGCCGACGCGCAGGTTGGCGTTGGTCACATCTCCGTTGTCGGTGAATGCGAGCACGTACGCGTCGATGCGGTGATTGGTCAGGCCCTTGTACGACCCATAGACGCCGTAGAAGTCCTGGTCATTTTCGCCCATGTCGGCTGAGCGCGGCGTACGCGTGACCGGTTGAGTCCACCACACATCGAGATCCCAATTTTCGCCGACCCAGAAAATTTTCACGCCGTCGAAGACGCGCGTGGTGTTTGACCAGTCGCCGCCCGCAATCAGCCGCCCGCGGCCGTAGTTCATTTCATGTCGACCGACGCGCAAGGTGAGCGGCACGTCTTCGCCGAGGAATCGCAGGTCCGCGAACAGTTGTGAAAAATCGAATCGATCTTCGCCGCTGCGGACAATCGGCCCGTCGCGATCTTCGACGAATGCGGTCACGCCCTCAAGATAGACGCGGAACGACTGTCGATATCGCAGGTCGGCGCTCAGCAGGTAGCGATGCAGAAAAAACGTGTCCTGCGTCTCGGCTTCGGCACCAAACTGTTTGCGGGCTTCGCTCTCGACTCGGCCTCGAATTTCGCCGCCGATATTGAGCGTCCAGTCGTCGAATTTGAGGCGCTTCATGGGGTCGAAGAAATCGGGTTTATAGGTGCCGGGGCCGCCGTCGAGGTAGCTAAAGTCGTCGTCGTAGCGCGGTTTTGTGTATTTGGGTCCAGGGATGAGCGCGTCTTCGCGATCGGCGAGCGACGGCACGCTGGACGGTTGTGAGGTCGGCTGCGTTGTCGCCTGCGAAGCCGTTTGCGATGCAGGTGCGACACTCTCACCGCCGGCGTAGTCTTGCGCCGCACCGCGTGAGATGCAGCACGCCGACGCAAAAGCCGCGACGGCAACACGAACATAGCTTGTATTGCGCATCCCTGTCCGTCGATTCGAGAGTGTGGCGTGCCCAACCCGGAAACTGTGCGAACGGTTTACATTGCGTTGCGGCGGCGGTCAAGTGTGCGGCGCGAACTCGCATCGCGTGCGCCGTTGTGTATCATCCGCCCGCATGACGACAGGAGGCGCTCAAATGAGATTGAATGTTACGCGGCGCATCGGGCTTGCCGGTGTGCTGGTGGTTCTCGGCATGGCCCTCACCGGCTGCACTACGATCTTGAAACAGGCGTATTACGAGATCAGCGGCGCGGGGGCCGAGATCAAGCTGAATGAAGATATGAGCGATCGCACGCTGCTCAATTTCAAGGGCGTGAAGTTCATGCCGCTCGAACGGGCCGTGAGCGAACGGATCGTGCCTGTGACGTTTGTGCAGGCGTTTGACCACACCGCGGCTGAGATTCTGGTTGATCTGAAGAAGGACTATCCCGGCGGCGAGCCGGGGCTGACGGTGAAGAGCGAGGTGCTCTACTTCCAGAAAAAGGGTCTACTCAGCTCGGCCCTGGCGCTGACGCGCGTTCGCATCTTCGCGGACGACAAGCAGGTGATCGACGCGATGGTGCTGGCCGAGACGCGGGCGTTTCGCGAAGGTTCAGGCGATGAGTCGCTCGCGGCTGCGACGGTTAGCGCGGTGGGCAAGATGCTCAGCACGCGCAAGAATCCCGAGACGTATGATGAGAAGGAGGAGGAGGAGCGCGAGGAGCAGGAGCGAAAGGAAGAGGAAAGCAGATCGAGGCGCGAAAAGCGGGGAGATTGATCAAGCGACGAGTGACTGCTCGTTCTTGCGAATGCGCTGCGATTCTGTGAGCATATTCGAGCCTGTCTGCGAACGGCGCAGCGACCGTTGCAGTGCGGTCGGGAGACTCGCGCGCGGTACTTGAATCGTTGGCAATCGATTTCACTCGATTCATCAGCTCGTGAGGAAGAAGTACGCGGCCGAGATGACGCGCCGAAAAAAGTAGTAGACCGTGTACACGCCGCCTATACAGAACAGTACGCCGATCGCGTAGCGCAAACTCATCTTGCTGTAGTCTGCCGACTCGTACTCAAGCTGATAGATGTACTTATCTTCACGTTCGATTTCGGCAAATTCTTTCACGACACTTGGGCAGGCAATCTTGTAAAGCACCGAGGCGGTTAGCAAGGCAAGCAGCGAGAGGAGCAGTCGGCCTAAATGAACCGGCGCAGGAAGATGCCGAAGGTGTACAACCCACGGCGGAGTGCCGGGCGAATCTGCGGCCTTGACTGCATCCACCATTCCGTTGAACCACTCGGCGATTCCGGCATACGCCAGGATCGTCGCCAAGAGAGCGTTTGATAATGCGAAGAACGGGAGGTCACCCAGAGACTTGAGTTGGCTCCAGGCGGGGAAATCGCCGTACCAGTTTCCCGCCCCCCACCGCTGAAACCGGCATGGGCGCGAGCGATCATATATTAGCGGCGAGCCAACGTGGACCATTTCCTTGCCGTGCCAGCCGCTACTTCCGGAGCAGTCGCAATTTGCCAGAACCGCACCACTCATATCGGAGTACTCAAATCGAGAACAGCGCAACTGAGCGTCCACCAGCGTAGCGCGCGCAGGAAGCGCGCCCGAAATCAGCATTGTTCGCTACGAGACCAGTCAAGTTGCGGGAACTAAAATTCCGTGCACGCATATCCAAGTTGGAGAGATCGGCACGTTGACCATCCCTTCCGCCTGTTTCGTTCCAAAGTGTGTGCGCGGCAAGAACTGTGGCCAGTTCTTGATCTGAAACGGACCGACGGGGCTTGTGTGTTGGCGCGAAGTCGAAATTCATGCTGACGAGTGTGTCGTAATCGCGCGTCTTGTCAACATGATTCGAGCCGCTGCCAACGTTGCGCGAAGGATGATCCTACTCGAGCTGGCATGGCCAGTGGCGCACCCGCAACGCTCATTGTGTCCGGAACGTACACCACATGCCCGCCGATCAAGACGCTGGCGATGCGTCCGTGTCCGGTCGAAACGGACGCGGGAAACCCATCGTGATCTGGCTGCCATACGGCGGATACTCGATCACCGTGCGATAGCCGCGAAAGCGTTTCAAGTCTGAGCCGGCCTTGCGCGCGACCTCTGTCAGCATCTCGCCGTAGCGGGCGACGAGCGCCGAACGGAAATTCCGCGGGTCGCGACCGAGCGGCGTGATCGTCTCGCCGCCGTCGATGCGATCGGGTGCGCGTCCGGGGTCGTTGATGTTCGCCATACCGCGAAACGATGTATCGATCATGAACAATTCCGGCTCGCAGTCGGGATACACATCGTCGCGCACGAGCGCGTCAAGCTGCAGCACGCGTGTCGGGCGGTCCACCTCGGCCCCCAGCCCGGTTCGGCGACGCTCGGGCGGGTCGGAATAGAGCGGCGCGGTGTTGCGGCTCCACTGCGCGAATACCAGATCGACGCTCGAGTCGGGGCCGAAATTTTCGTCGGCGAGCGTGTACAGATAGGTATCGCCCGATTCGCGGACGCGGATGCGCGGCGGTGGGGCGGTCGAGAAATCATCGAGCCGACCGGCCGACCAATCGGTGAGCGGCTGGCCATCGAGCGTCGTGAGCTGCCACGGCGGGCGATCGTGGAACATCATCCACGTCGCGAGCCGCACTTCGGCGCCGGGACGATGGCGACGCAGACCCTGCATGCCGAACAGCACGATGTAATCGACGAAATCGCCTTCGCGCGATGGTTGCACGAGCACGGTGGTGAATTCGAGTTCGCTGCTGAAGCCTTTGAGCTGGCTGTGGCCGCGATAGAGCAACTGTCGCGTGCGGCTTTCGAATTGTCGCCGCGCGTCGGGGAGTAGCTGGGCGATGATGCCGTCGAAGGTGGCTCGGTCGCCGGCGGACTGGCGGACGAATTGTTCGAATTGGTCGATCGCCAACTCAGCGCTGCGCACGATTTCGGTCGCGGTGCCGCGGCGTTGGAGTGCGCGGATGATGCGTCGCACGGGTTCCGGGCCGGGAATGCGCGAGAGAGTTGTGAACGGGTCGCGGGCGCGTATCGCGGTGAGCAGTCGGCTGGCGATGCCCTTGTCTACGCCGGCGAGTTTGGCGAGTTGCTGCGGCCCGGTGGAGGGCGGGGCGAGGGTGGTGATGGCGGTCGAGAGCGTCGCCGCGAGATTTTTTCCAAGCTCCGCCGCGGATTCTTCGAACGTTGTAGTGCTCGTCGGTTGCGGTTGCACGCGGCGTCCTTGGTCTGTTAGCACTTGCGAGAACTTGACTTATGCGTTCTCCCTAACATTGTAGCGGCTCGCCGCGGTGACGCAAGCGTTGAAATAGAGTTGCAATACAACTTGACGGCAACCCGTTTATGAGCTACCCTTGCTGTAGGAGACGTCTACCCGATTGCTCCCTCAGTACGATCGCCGGCGGCCGACGGCGATCGCACACCTAGCCCAAAAGGAGGCGCTCGTGAATCGCTCTTGCTCCCGTCCGTCGTCCAATTCGTTCTCGCGCACGCGTTGGCATCGCAAACTCATCGTCGCGCTGGCTGTCGCTGCGGCGTGCCCTGTGCTCGCCACCCCGCCGCTTTACTACGTCGAGATTCTCGACGTGCCCGCTGGCCGATCGAGCGGCTTCCCGTATGCGATCAGTCCTTCGGGCCAGGTCGTCGGTATTGCCGGCGATGATCGTTATGACCCGGCGGGCCTGCCGATGCGCGTCGAGCCGGGTGTGCTCGATCCGCTCGGGCAACTCTTCGACTCGAATAACTATCCTGTCGCGATCGCCAGCGCCGACTTGATCGTCGGCTCGACGATCAGCGCCCCATGCGTCTGGAATAGCGGCGTGCCGCAACTGCTGCCGGCGCTGCCCGGCTGGTTCAACGGGGAAGCCCGCGGCGTGAGCACGACCGGCGCGGCGGTGGGGTGGTTCACCAACGATTTCGCCGGCTATTCGGTGCCGGTTTACTGGGCCGCGACCGATGAGACGCCGGTGCAGTTGCCCGATCCCAACGGCTCCAGCGAGTCGAGCATCGGCGGTGCGCATGCGCTGAACGCTGCCGGTCAGATTTGCGGTTACGTCGGATTCGAGGCCGGCTTTGTCGGCGCACGCTGGGACTCGCCGACCGCTGCCGCGATTGTGATCGGTCCGTTGGCTGGCGCGTCGCTGAGTGAGGTGATCGCGATCAACGCTGCGGGCGACACCTGCGGGCGTTCGTCGTATGAAGATTCTTCAGTGCAGGCGATGGCCCATCTGCGGGCCGAGAATCAGCTTGTCGCGCTGGGTTGGCTGGGCACGGGCAATTACAGCTTCGCCCGGGGCATCAATTCGTCGCGGCAAATCGTCGGCGACTCGAATGACGGCAACGGCGCGCTGCGTGCGTTCATTTGGCAGGACGGCGTGATGCGCGATTTGAACACACGCGTGCATTCGTCCAACGTGCCGTTCGAGTTGTTGCTGTCGGCGGTCGGCATCAATGACGCGGGGCAGATTGCCGCCGAGGCGCTGGTGGAAACAGATCGCGGCATCGTGTCGCGCGTGGCGCTGCTGACGCCGGCGAGTCGCGTGCCGGGCGACATCGATGGCGACGGCGATGTCGATCTGACAGATCTGGCGATCTTGCTCGGCCAGTTTGGTTGCGCGGCGGACTGCGACGCGGACATCAATGGCGACAACATCGTTGACCTCACGGATCTGGCGATGTTGCTGGCGAAATTCGGCACCGGCGGATAAGCGCGCCGGATGTCGGCCTGAGACTTCTTGCGACCCGGTTGACGAATTACGCTCGTCAGCCGGGTCGTTCCCATTGGTTTCAAGGCGCAAGTTCCTCGTCCGTCGCCGATAACGTCGGCGTCTCACGTCCTAAAAATGCAGTGATTCGTCCATCTGGCAGGCAGCCTGATCACTTGCGAGCGATTTCCCGCGCGAAACTCGGTCGGGTTTGCGACATTTCCTGTGCGTTGATTTGATCGCGTGAATTTGCACACCTAGCATCGGCGATGGCACTCGTATTCGCGATCCACGAAGTTGTCCCACCATCGCTCGCCGCTGGCGAATTTGTCGCCGCTGCGAGCCCGCGATCGCAAGCGGTTCGTTCATTCGACTCGGATTCGAATTAGGAGGAGTACTGATGGTTCGCTCGTACAAGCTCGCAATCTCGTTGTCACTTGCCGCGTTTGCGTTGGGCGTCGCTCCGGCGACGGCCAGCTTGGTTGATTCCCGCAGCACCGCCGACGGCGCGCTGATCGGCGGCGGGCAGTACTCTCCTCCGCCGACTGATAACGGCTACAAGGTGAGCTGGAACATCAGCCAGAACATGGATAGCTCGTGGCACTATGAGTACACGTTCACCGAGCAGGACAATGACAACCTGTCGCCTGCGACCAGCCATATGATCATTCAGTTGTCCGAGAACATCACCTCGGCCGACATTTACAACATCGGCGGCGACGTGCAGTCGGCAACGTTCAATACGTTCGGGCCGCATCCGTCGAATCCCGGTTTCCCCGGCGGCGAGTCAATCTTCGGCATCAAGTTCGACCTGAACGGCGATCAGCGCACGGTGACGTTTGACTCGACGCGTCAGCCGATGTGGGGCGACTTCTACGCCAAGGGCGGCAGCTCGAGCTTTGTGTATAACGCGGACCTCGGCGTCGATGTCGCCAACGCGAACGACTACAATGCCGTACCGATTGACGCCGCCGGCGGCTCGCTGTCAAAGGTTCTCGTGCCGGACACGATTCCGGAGCCGACGAGCGTGATGCTGCTGGCGCTTGCAAGCGCGGCGTTCGCAAGCCGTCGTCGGGCGTAAGTTGCAGACCGGATCATTGATTGTCATGAACGCACCCGCGCCGAGGAGACTCGCTGCGGGTGCGTTGTTGTTCTGTCACGGTGCAGAGTTTCGTTGTGCGCGATCCCTACGATGAGTTCGACCCGCGCGCTCGGACGCGCAAAATGACTGTCAATTGGTGTCGCTACTCGCAATCGTGTTTCCGTCGTCGATGCGCATCGGCGCGCGACCTTTCGCGATCGGTGCCCAGCCGCGTGAGAGGGCGGCCTCGATGACCCGTGCGACGACGCCTGGCGTGATCGAGCGTTGTTGGTGAAGCGTCGCAGAGCCGTCCTGGCGCGGCTCGATGCGGTTGGCATAGTCGAAACACACTTCGAGGCGCTGCCCGACCGCGTCGGCTCGCTCGACGACTAACCACATGCACCCGCTGTCGCCGGAGACGGCCCAACGATACGCGGCACCCTGAAAGACGATGGGCCGGGAGTTCCCTTTCGACAGCGACATTCGTCCCTTCTCTCGTTCGAAAGTGGGGCCAAGTGGAAGACGAAGTGGATCGGACGCGCTTCGCGTGTCGGCGCATCACGAACCAAAATTCGCCCCGCTCCCTATTCTCGGTGCCCGCCGCGCGTCTGTGTTTCGACCTCTTCCCGCTATTCCGCACTGAATCGGCTGATCAATTGTTCGGCTTTTGGGGTATTTCGCCCGCACCCACACTACCCATAGTGCCAC
>JBJXFK010000116.1:0-28446 GCA_046155505.1 Phycisphaerae bacterium | reverse complement strand
TCGACGATGCCGGATCGAATCTTCATTTTTCGTGACAACCTGTGCGCGATGTGCGAGTCTTACGCCGAGTTGGTCGAGGAAATTCGCATTACCGTCCTGCACGAAATCGGGCATCATTTCGGGATGGACGAGGATGATCTCGACGATGTGGGGTATGCGTGAACAAGTGTTGAGTAGCGAGTAGCGAGTGAAGAGGTGCACCATGCAACGCATTGCGGCCATCCTAACGATGATGTTCATCACGACGAGCGCGATCGCGCAGTCGCAGCCGGCGACGCGCGCGCTTGAGAAGGCCGATGCGGGCCGCGAGCGGGCGCGTGAGCAAGCGAAAAGACTCCTCGACCGCGGGGCTAAATTTCTTGTCAACTCGCAGGACGCCGATGGTGCGTGGGCCGGCCAATCCGGCATCGGCATCTCCGCCCTCGCGCTTCGAGCGCTGGCCCGGCATCCCGACTTTGGCAGCAAACACCCATCCGTCGAACGCGGCGTCGAGTTCGTGCTGAAGGCCGAGCGCGAAGAGGGCGGCCTCTATTCGCCGGACGGCCTGATCAAGAATTACGAGATGAGCGTCGCGCTCAGCATGTTGGTCGCACTCGACGATCCAAAACACAAACCGCTGATCGAGAAGATGCAAAAGCAACTCGTCGAGGGCCAATGGGACGAGGGCGAGGGCCGCTCGATTGACGATCCCTGGTACGGCGGCACGGGCTACGGCAACGGAAAACGCCCCGACCTCTCGAACGTCAACATCATGATGGACGCCCTGCGCGACAGCGGTCTGGTCAAAGACAGCCCGGCGTATAAGAAAGCCCTCATCTTCATCAGCCGCTGCCAAATGCTCGGCGAACACAACGACCAGCCGCTCGCCAAGGACTCGACCGACGGCGGGTTCATCTACTCGCCCGCGAATGGCGGCGAAAGCAAAGCCGGCGAACGCACCGTCGGCGAGCGCACCGAATTGCGAACTTACGGCTCGATGACCTACGCCGGCTTCAAGAGCATGATCTACGCCGGGCTGACCACGCAGGATCCGCGGGTGCAAGCCGCGATTGGCTGGATCGGTGCGAACTGGACGCTCGAATTCAACCCGAGCATGCCCGAGAAGCAGTCGCACGAGGGGCTCTTCTATTACTACATGACGTTTGGCCGAGCGCTCGCCGCCTTCGGCGAGCCGGTGATCCGCGACAAATCGGGTCGCGACCGCGACTGGCGGACGGAACTGGTCGAACAACTCGGCAAGATGCAAAAAGACGACGGCAGTTGGGTGAACGAAAAGGACCGCTGGATGGAAGGTCACCCGGCGCTAACGACGGCGTATTCGATGATTGCGCTGCAGGAGGCGTTCCCCGAGCTGACGCGCTCTGCAAAGAAAGAATGAACCACAGAGACACGGAGGCACAGAGAAGCACAGAGGCAGAAGCCTGAATTTTTAGCTGCTCGACCGCGTCTCGCGCCACGGTGTGTCGGTTAGCTCGCAAGCAACCGCTTCGTCTGCCTTTCGCATTCACCAAAAATCCTCTCTGTGCTCCTCTGTGTCTCTGTGCCTCTGTGGTTATCTTCTGCGTCGATGAACACGGCAGAGCAAGACCGGCGGTTTCCTTGTGGGCAGTGTGGGGCGAAGCTGGAGTTCGCCCCCGGGACGAGCATGCTCACATGTCCCTATTGCTCGCACACGACCACCATTCCCCAAGCCGCACCCGCCGCCGCGGCGCATGAGGAACTCGATTTTCGCCAGCAGATCGCCGCACTCGCCGCTTCGGCCGATGTGGCCGAGGTGACGCGCTCGAAATGCGACGCGTGTGCTGCCGAAATCGAGAAACCGCCCAATGCGACCGCGTTCGCGTGTCCCTATTGCGGGGCCGACATCGTCGCCACTGCGAAAAGTCGCCGCCTGATCAAACCGCGGGCGCTGTTGCCGTTCAAAATTGTGCGCGAACAGGCGCTCGAGTCATTTCGCAAATGGCTGCGCTCGCTTTGGTTCGCGCCAGGCGCGCTCAAGCAGTTCGCCCGCGTCGATCACCGCCTCGCGGGCATGTATGTGCCCTATTGGACATACGACACGGGCACAACCACGCGCTACGCCGGCCAGCGCGGCGACGATTATTGGGACACCGAGACGTACACCGCGGCCGAAAACGGCCGCACAGTCACCAAAACGCGACAGGTTCGCCGTACGCGCTGGTCGCACGCCAGCGGCGTGGTCGGCAACACCTTCGACGACTTGCTCGTGCTGGCCAGCAAGTCGTTGCCGCGCCCGCTGGCCGACGCGCTGGAGCCGTGGGACTTGAAGCAGCTTGTGCCGTACACAGACGAGTATCTGAGCGGCTTTCGGGCCGAAAGTTACCAGATCGATCTGGCCGAGGGCTTCGAGACGGCCAAGCAAATCATGAAGCCCAAAATCGAGGCGACAATTCGATCCGACATCGGCGGCGACCACCAGCGCATCGATTCGATGCAGGTGCGCTATGACCGCATCACGTTCAAGCACGTCCTGCTTCCGCTGTGGATCAGCTCCTACCGCTATCGCCACAAGACGTTCCGCTTTCTGGTCAACGCCCGCACCGGCGAAGTCCGCGGCGAACGGCCGTATAGCTGGATAAAGATCGCGGCGTTTGTGCTGACGATCTTGGTTGTGGTCGGTGGAGGAATCTGGGCGATCGCGGCGGCGAATGCGCGGTGAACGGGAAGCGGGGAAGACGCACTCGCTGGCGCTTCGCGTTCGGAGCGCTTGCGCGACGGGTCGCGACCAGCCTGACTGCGTGCTATCCTTCCCGACGAACGCCGGTCCAAGCTGCGATGCAGTCGCCGGTCGCCAACCCGCTGTTGCGAATGGAGTCGCCGATGCGGACGCTGTCCGTTTTGCTTTTCGTCGCGCTCATGCTCGCGACGCAGGCGCAGGCCCAAACAACCGAGCCTGAGATCGCGCTGCAAGCCGCCCTCGATCGGGCCGGGTTCTCGCCCGGCATCATCGACGGCAAAATCGGCCGCAAGACACAGATCGCCATTCATGCCTACCAGACTTGGAGCGGCCTGCGCGAGACCGGCGAGCTTGACGACAAGACTCGCGCCGCGCTCAACCTCGCAAGCGTCCCCGCCACGGTGCGCTACAACGTCACTGCGAGCGACCTCGACGACGTCGGCGGGCCGATTCCCGAGGACTGGAACAAGCGCGCCGCGCTAACCCGCGCGCGATACGAATCCAACCTCGCCATGATCGCCGAACGCGGGCACGCATCGAAAGCGACCATCGAACGACTCAATCCCAGTGTGAATTTCGAGCGGCTGAAGACCGGCGATGCGATCGTCGTCCCAAACGTCTGGCCGTCGCGACTGGATATCGACGTGTCGTCAATCGAGGTCGATCTCGAAGAGAAAGTGATTCGCGTCCGCGATGCCGGCGGCAAGGTGAACATGCTGCTGCACTGTTCGATCGCCGCATTCGCCGAGAAGCGACCGCGCGGCGACGCTGCCGTGAAAGTCGTCGTGCAAAACCCCGAGTACACGTTTCGCCCCGAGATGTGGCCCGAGGTGAAAAACGTCGATCACGTGCTGCAAATCATGCCCGGCCCGCGCAACCCGGTCGGCCTTTGCTGGATCGGCCTAGATCTGCCCGGCTACGGCATTCACGGCACGCCCTGGCCCGAACTCATCGGCAAAACCGGCTCACACGGCTGCATCCGCCTCGCCAACTGGGATGCTGTGCGGCTCGGGCAAAGGACGAAGGTGGGGACGAGCGTGAGCTTTGTCGGCAACTGAGAAGGCTGAAGGCGGAATGTCGAAGGTTGAGTGCCAAATGCCGAAGGCCGAAGGGCGGAGCGCCCGTGCGCTCTTCCATTCGGCCTTCGACCTTCAACCTTCGGCCTTTCTCGTTCTAGCGTCGGCGCATCATCGCCAGCGCGCCGATTGTCAGTAGCGAGAGCGTCGCCGGCTCCGGCACGACCGGCTCGCCGTAGACGAAGTCATCCATCACCGCGACATCGACACCATTGAGCGGGTTGTCGTTGTTGTCCGCGTCGAGGGCGTGTGTGCCGCTGACGATTTTCACGCGAGCCACGATCGCGTTGTCGAACGACGCGCCGAGGAAGCTAAACGTCGCGAGGCCCGCCGTTCCGAGCACATCCTGGCTGAGCAGCAGTTGATTGGCCGCGTCGTAATATTCGATGCGGGCGTTGCCGGTGACATCCACGTCGCTGAAGATCGCGCCAAAGCCGCGCGTCAGTGCCGGCGTGTTGCTGCCGGGGATGAAGAAGCGAACCTCGGTCTCGTTGCTGCCCAGCGCGGTGAACAGACGCTGCGGACTGAACTGCTCGAACTGATCGGCATACGAGCTGTTGATGTTCGCAAAATCGCGCGGCGTGGCGGTCGGGTTGTCGCTGTCCGCGCTGACCGCGAAACCGCTGCCCGGGGTGCTGAACACCGCGCCGCGAGCGCGAGGCGCAGCGGCACCGTTGAAAAAGTCGGCCGGCAACAGGTTGGGGGCCGAGAACGAATCCGGCACGGCGTCCCAATTGATCTCGCGCCGCCCGCTGCCGAGCGAGCCGGGACTGTTGGGGTTCAGCGTGCCGAGATCGGCGCGGAAGTCATTCAGCGCGCCGGTGATGCTGGCCGCGTCAAGGCCGCTGGCTGAGCGGATGACTGCCGCGTTCGCGCTCGAAATCGCGCCCGCCGCGAGCAGACCCGCGAGTAGCGTGCGCAGACCGGTGGTGTGTCCCGTGTGATCCATGTGATCTCCTCTGCATTTTCTTGCAGGATTCCCGCAACCCGTTTTGCTTTTCCCAAGCGGGCGAGCGACGTGCCGTGCGGGGGCGGCAACATCGCAAGGGCCGCCAACGGCGGCTCACAGGTATCTAGGCGCTGGCCGCGGAATTTTTTCCGGTGAGGAAAGAATTTTGCGTTGTTGAGCCACCGCGATGTGGAGCAGCCGCCCCCGGCTGCGGTCACTGGAGCACCGCGGCCCTCCGCGGTTCTTCACGACTCGCGACACTCGCGTAGGGTGGGCATCGCCCACCATTTCACGCGCCGTCGACCCGGGCGCGAATGGTGGGCGGTGCCAACCCTACGGCTGCCACGCGCGAACGGGATCGAGCTTCTTCTCCACGTCGCTGCCGGCGAGCAGGGCGATGCGGTCGCCGCGGAGCGCCCGACCAAGTTCGATTTCATACGACTGCCGAGCGCGCTCGGCCATGATCGACGAACCGAGCAGCCACAGCGACGTACACAGCCACGCGATTCCGCAAATCGCCCCGGCCCGCCCGAGCTTGCCGACATGGTGCGCCCCGCCCAGCGGTATCAGTACCGCCAGAAGAGCCAGCGCGAGCGTCAGCGCCCCAACTACCCGCGGCGTCACGAGCGTCGTCCACGACTCGTGGTGCGCGCGGCGAATGTCCTCGAACACGCGCTCGGTCATCGCACCTTGCAACACCATCACCGCGACGATCACCGCGAGCGCGAGGCCGACGCCGGCATACGCCACGCCGCGATAGCGAATCGCCGAAATGCCGCCCGCCAGCAGCGGCCACGCCAGCAGCAACGTGATCGTTCCCAGCAATAAGCAAACAACCGCGAGGCTTGCACTGCGCCCGATCGAATTCGCGAGATGCTGCTGCAACGGCGAAACAAGATCGGGCCCGCCGCTGAGGCCGAACATTGTCGACGCTCGCGCATGGGCGGCTTTGGTGATTTCGCCGCGCCACGCACGCAACGCCGCGATCACCTCGCGCGGGCGAATGTCCTTCGGCTCGCGGGCGAGAAAGTCGGCCAGCACGTCGGCGGCCAGCAGGCGCGTCATCGCCGGCTCATTCGGCGCGAGCAGGCTGCGCATGAATTGAACGAACGCCAGCCGCGCGATCGTCGCACCCTGTCCGTCGCCGATGGCGCGGCGTTCATCAACGATTTGTCGAACGCGCTGTCCGAGATACTGCACCACGCCAGACTGCGTGTGTTGAATCGTCTGCTCGGACATCTCATAGGCGGTGCCGACGTCGAGCGGCGTTTTCGCGTCGTACGCATCGGCGACGGTGACCAGAAAATCGCGTTCAAATGTCGGCATCGGGCTGGCGGCGGTGCCTTCGAAAAACGGCCTGAGCGATGCCCACCACGTCTCGCGCGGCTGATTGGTTTTCTCGAGCGTCAGCATTCGCGCCGCCGCCAGGTGCATGCGGCTGATTTCGCCGGGTGACGCGCCGGCGTAGATGCGCAGGACGTCACCTTGCGGATCGCCAGCGGCCGCGCGGGGCGGCAAGTAGTTCTTCAGCACGCGCCCGGCTTCGCGGATCATCATGCCTCGCCGAAGCGTCTCAGCGGACGGCAGCGCCCGCTGCGCATCGGCAAGTTGCGCGGCCAAGTTCTGTTTCAACCGGCTTTGCGGCAGCCGCTGCCACACGCCCGACAGCGACCAAACGCCGAGCGCCGAACAGACGAGCGCAAGCACAACAAGCACAAACGGCGCGACCCAGAGCGTGGTCGGACGATGATGGTCATACGCAGCGGATCGCATGGCGAGAAGTTACGCGCCGCGGCAAGCGGCGACAAGCGCCGCGCGCCCGGTGGGATTCGCGTACCATGTTTGGCTCTCCGGTGCGGCGGCGAGGCTCGTCGCGCTGTCGAGACGAATTCAATTGATTAGAGGACGACCGCCGATGATGACCAACGCCGATCTCGCCGCATCGCTCAAGCGACACGCTTTGCTGGAGGGCGATTTCACGCTGCGCAGCGGACGCAAGAGCAAGTATTACCTCGACAAGTACCTGTTCGAGACGCAGCCGTCGCTGCTCAAGGAACTGGCCGCGCGGTTCGCCAAATTCGTCGACAAGAATACGCAGCGCATCGCCGGGGCCGAGCTGGGCGCGGTAGCGCTGGCGACGGCGACTTCACTGGAAACCGGCCTGCCTTTTGTGATCGTGCGAAATTCGAAGAAAGCCGATTACGGCACGGGCAAGCTGATCGAGGGCAAGCTGGAAGCGGGCGAACGTGTGCTGCTGGTCGAGGATATCGCCACGTCGGGCGGGCAGGCGCTCGAAGCGGCCAAGACATTGCAAAACCAAGGCGCGATCGTGACCGCAATCGTCGCCGTCATCGACCGACAGGAAGGCGCGCGGGCCACGATCGAGGGCGCGGGCGTGCGGTTTGAGGCGCTGTTCACCAGCGAGGATCTGGGCATTACGCCGACGCCGAAGCAGTAAGCCGCCGAATGCAATCGCCGATTCGGTCACAAGCCCCGGCGAGCGGGCCGCACTGCACGCTCGCGCGTTACGGACGAACGGTCTCCCACGCGGGTCGCAGAAAGCTGAACGTCAGGATGATGAACAGCGGAATTAGAACCAAACCGGAAAAGATCATGTAGCCGAAGAAGCTGGGCATCTTCACGCCGCTCTGCTCGGCGATGGTCTTGACCATGAAATTCGGGCCGTTGCCGATGTAGGTGTTCGCTCCCATGAACACTGCGCCGAGACTGACGGCGATGAGCAGGTCTTCGCGAATATGTCCGCCGCCGACGAGGTTGAGAATGCCGACGCCGGGGTTGGGCGACTGCGTGTTGGCGAGTTCGAAAAACACGACGTAGGTCGGTGCGTTATCGAGGAAGCTGCTGAGCATGCCGGTGGCCCAGAAATATTGCCAGGGCTGCGTGACGCCGAGTTCGTGTCCGCGTGCGTGCAGGATTTCCAGCGGAATCTGCATGGTGATAAAGATGCCGATGAAGAGGCACGCGACTTCGAGAATCGCGCCGTAGTTGAAGCCGTTGGCGGTGCGGAGCATCTTTGAGGTACACGCCAGCGAGAGGCCGACAAGCACGAGATAGACGCCCTCGCGCAGAAACGTCGGCGCGTGCCACGACGTTCCCGGGAACGCTTTGTTCGGATCGAGCGTTGCCGCCGCTCCGACAACCAGCGCCATCCAGAGTAGATTCAGCGTGCCGGAAATGTGGATCGGTTGAATTTCCAAGCGGTCGTGAATGAGGTCGGACTTGGTCTCGCGGCGATACTCGACGCAATCCCAAATGTAGTAAATGGCCAGCAACGCGGCGTTCATCATTAACCACTCGGGCCAGAGCTTGAGCGTCCAGAAGAACGGAACGCCGCGCAGCGAGCCGAGAAACAGCGGCGGATCGCCGGTGGGCAGCAGCAAGCCGCCGCAATTGCTGACGATGAAGATGAAAAACACAACCGTGTGCGCGACGCGATGTCGTTCGGAATTGGTCCGCAGCAGCAGGCGGATGAGCACCATTGACGCGCCGGTCGTACCGATGAAGCTGGCCAGCAGCGCGCCGATGCCGAGAATCGCTGTGTTCGCGCTGGGTGTGGCGCGAATGTCGCCACGAACGAATATTCCGCCGGCAATCACATAGAGCGCGAAGAGCAGCGACATGAACGGAATGTACTCGTCGAGCACAGCGTGTTTGAGCACGGCGATCACGGTCTCGGTGCCGGGCGCGGTGACGTAATCGTGCGCGCCAATGCCCGTGCCGCGCAGAAAGTAGTACGCGAGCGTTGCCAGCGCGAGGGTCGCGGCGACGAGCAGCTTGTTACCGTTGCTGTGCCACCAATGCTCAGTTCGCTTGATCAGCGGCAACACCGCGATGCACAGCAGAATGGTGGCGAACGGCCAGACCCAGACGAGCGATGGTGCGATGGCGGCTTCCGCGAGAATCATGCACAACCTCTGGTGGCAGCGGCGTTTCGCGTCGAGCGCGTAGGGTGGGCATCGCCCACCAGTTGGTGCGTAATCGACTCGGCGTGAAGTGGTGGGCAAAGCCCACCCTACGCGCTACGCCAGCCCGTTTTCGATCGAGACGATTTCGTACTCGACATCCGGACCTTCAAGGCTGACCTTCAGATGATCGCCGACTTTCAGGCCCATGAACTTCTGCGCCGACGGTGCCTTGTAATTGTAGATTCCCTGGTCGAGATCGCCGTCGAACGGGCCGAGGAACGTCAGCGTGCGCTCGGTGCCTTCGAGCACGTTGCGCAGCTTGGCACGCGAGCCGATGCCGATGCGCTCGGTCGGCACGCCGGCCGGCTCGATCACTTCGGCGATGCTCATCTCGTTGTTCATCTGGGCCAAACGAGCTCGCAGGAAGTCACGCTCTTCGAGAGCGAACTTGTACTCCGAGTTTTCGCTCAGATCGCCGAGCTGCGCGGCCTCGCCGATGCGGCGGGCGTTGTCGCGCATGGTGACATTGACCAGCGTTTCGCGCTCCTCGGTCTTGCGTTGCAAGCCGGCGCGCGTGGTCCAGACCACGTTGACGTCGGCCCAGACCTCGATGCGCTTCTCGTGCTTAATCCAAAGCTGCGGATGCACGTCGCGCAACAGGTCGAGCAGCTTGATACGCGTGTTGTCGCCGAGACCGTCAAGCCGATCGAGCTGCGTCTTCAACGTCACCGCGCGATCGGCGGACGTCTGCGACAACACGGTCTTGGCCAGACCGAAATCGCGCAGCGCGAGTGCGGTGCGCATGCGACCGCGAAACTCGCGAATCATGTCGGCCGGCGGATTCAGCGTGCGGCCCAGCGTGCTCAGCGTTTGAAGGATGCGCGTGAACAGGTCCGACGCCGGCGGCACCTTCACGCCCTCGATCTTCACCACGCTCTTCCACATCCAGTAAATCAACTCGGGGAATTTGTGCGGATCGGCCATTGCGCCGTCGATCGCACTCTGCACCTCCGCCGCGAACCCGCCCTTCACCGCCAGGTCGGCAACCGAATCGAGCACGTTCGCCGGCGTCTTGGGCAGCAATTCGACCGCGACTGTCGCCGCGTCGTCGGGTCGAGCCGCGACGAGCGCCGCCAGCGCGCCTTCCCACAGGGCGGCGTCGGTCATCTGCGAAATCAGCGCCGAGGGCTTTTCAGACGCCTTCAGCATTTCGATTTCGAGATTCTTCACGTCGCTGTGCGAGAGGCCGCATTCGTCGTCGATGCGCTGCGTGACCAGTGCGCACGCCATCGCCTCGGCCGGGCGCTTGGCCTTGATCGCCTTGATATACGCCACGATGTGCGCGTGACAGCGCTCCAAAAACACCTTGTCCACCGGCTCGGCCGCGGCTTTGCGATCGCGCAGGTAGCTCTCGACGGTCGAAAGCCAGTGGTCCGGCTCGTTCTGCGAAATGAACTTGTCCCACACGTCGTCTTCGACCGTGCGGGCCGTCTTGGTGTATGTCAACACCACCGGCGAGCGACCCTGCATCGAGATGTGCGGATCTTTCTTGAGCTTGGTGCGCGTGCTGGTCCACCACCCCGTCCACGCGGGGTTTTGAATGTACTTCGGCACCAGTTCGGCCTTCAGCTCGTCGGCGGTCAGCTCGCCGCCGTGCGAATGCAGCAGGCCGATGACGACCTTGACCGGTTCATTCTGAATCATCGCCGACAGTGCGTCGGGCTTTAGGGCGCGCAGCACGCGGAAATCGCCCGAGTCGGCCCGTTCGAATTCTCGCGACAGTTCCATCGTCGTGAGCGTCTTGGTTCGACCCTCGCGGCGGACGGTGATCAGCCCCTTGGCGTGATCGATGCCGGTGATTTCGACCACGCTGTCTTCGGTGCGGCTGATGAGCGGATCGCCCATCGCGATCGCCAGGCCCATTTCGAGCATCTTGATCGCACTGCGCGCGGGGCGGCCGGTTTCGAGGCCTGAGGCTTCGAATAGTTGGGTGAAGCCGGGGTTCTCGCCATGCACGTCGCGATACAGCGCGATGATTCGTTTGCGCAGCTCGGCGTGCGACGGATCGACGATCATGCCGACACGCGCGATGGCGAGTGCCGCGCCGGGATCGGTCTTGGAGTCGCTGTTGTCGAGCACAACCTGGGCGAGGTTCGCCACGCGGCTGTTTTCGGGGTGCTGCTCGAGCTGGCGAAACGTGGTAACGATCTCGGCCAGTTTGAGTGAGCTATTCGAAAGGGTTTCGAGGATGCGGGTTTCGATCGCGCCAAGATCGCCCGCTTCGACCAGACTCTTCAACTCGGAGGAGGCCATAAGCACCTTGCTCATCGCGACTTAGGTTTGTTTGCCGAGCCGCCACGCCACGCGAATCGGCCTAGAAAACAGCGACCGGCCCCACAGGACGGGACCGGCCGCGCACGATTTCTTCGTCAGCGCAGTATAGCCGGTCCAGCGCTGGCTGCAACTGGGCATATCTCGGGTTCGCGCGGGCGCGCAACGCATCACCGCTTCAAGTGGCGAGCGGCGCATATTGACGGTATATCTACCGGCTTCCAGATTGATTCCAAGCTACGCGGAAGGGCCGAGATGTTGCTGTCCCAGTTGTTGGCACCGGAGCGGGTCAGGGTTCCTCTGCTGGGAGCCGACAAAACCGCGCTCATCACCGAGCTGATCGACGTGCTCGCCGCCAACGAGTGCCTGGCCGATCCTAAAGTCGCGCTCGAGGCCGTCCTGCGGCGGGAGTCGGAGCGGACGACCGGCATCGGCTATGGGCTGGCCATCCCGCACGGCAAGACCGATGCGTGCAAACAGGTGGTCATGGCCGCCGGCAAGCCGCAGGTGCCGGTCGATTTTCAGAGTTATGACAAGAAGCCGGTGTCATTCGTGGTGATGCTGATCAGCCCGAGCGACCAGACCAGTTCGCACATTCAGGCGCTGGCCAAGCTGAGCTCGCTGATGACCAAGCCGGCATTCCGCGAGGCGGTCGAGCAGGCCGCAACCGCGGATGAGCTATATGACGTGGTGGCGACGTTTGAGTCGCAAACGTCCAAGGGCGGCGGTGGGAAGTAGTGCGGGTGGGGCGGGCATTCTGCCCGCCGACCGCCGACCCGCGTTGCAATCGGCAGTTCGCTAAGTCGAGAAGCTCACACTTTCGACCGTCGAGGTGTTAGCAACGAATGGATCAGCAACGCCTGCAGCCCGGTCTCTCGCATGTCGATGCCGCCGGTCGGGCGAAGATGGTCGACGTCGGCGACAAAGTGGCGACGGATCGCCGAGCAGTCGCGGGCGGCAGCGTTCGCGTATCGGCGGAGCTCGCGCGTCAAATCGCGGCGAACACGCTGAAGAAGGGCAACCTGCTCGAAGTTGCACGGCTCGCGGGCATTCAGGCTGCGAAACGCACCTCTGGCCTCATTCCGCTTTGTCACCCGTTGCCGCTGGACAATGTTTCGGTTGATGTGACGCTCGACGGCGAGCGAGTGCGGATTGTCGCCGAAGCGCGCGTGCATGCCCGCACCGGCGTCGAGATGGAAGCGCTCACGGCGGTGGCGGTGGCGGCGCTGACGGTGATCGACATGGGCAAGGCGGTCGATCCGGCGATGGTGATCGAAGAGATTGCGTTGATTGAGAAGACGGGCGGGAAGAGTGACTATCGCCGGGCGTAGGTGGATTGCGGCGCGCTCGCCCCACGTTGTAGAGCTGCCGCGCTCGGCTGCTTTCCTCGCTTACGCGGATAACCCGGCTCGCTCGCTCTCGGGGTTCGAATTCTCGCTCGAGCTGGCGTTCAGTCGCTGTTTCCACCCGGTCATCTCGATCGGCACACCATTGCGGTATCAGATTCTCGCAGCCCAGCAGTTCGCGTTTGCTTGGATCTTGATCCCTGGGTCGCTGAACCTTGAACCCTGAACCCAAATACTGGAGGCGGGGGGAATCGAACCCCCGTCCCGAAGCCATTCAGCCATAGCCTCTACGTGTGTAGTCGGTGAATTTGGTTCTCGACTTATGGCAGACCCCCGACAGGTCATCCACTTGTCCAGCCCGGCTAAATCTCGCCCATGCACCGCCCGACGGGAATGCACAGACCAGCCTGCTGTTTTACACCGACGCGATTAGCAGACATTGCCGCATCGGCGTGCGGAAGCTAACTAGTTACCTAGTTAGGCCGCGAGACGCATGCCATTGTTGGCACATAACAATTTGCCAGGTTTTTTACGAGGCCTCCCGGCGACCTCGACACGCCACCATGACCTCAACCTGCCCGGTCGAAGCCAGTTCGCCCCCGATTGTCAAAGAACTCTGACGCGGGATTGTAGCGGAACGCGAGCGCGACGCGCGAGGGAGCGGATTTGTGGAATCGAGCGACGTAAGCAGCCATCGGGGCGGCTGCTCGAGAAGCATGGGTGGCCTGATAGGTGCGCGGCGTCGAGATGGTCAAGTTGGTGATGCGGCGTGACATTTTGTTGATCATCTGGGGCGGATTGCGAGATGGGGCGGTTTTTATCGGAGTGGCGAGAAATGGGACGCTGGGGTTGGTTTGTGGGTGGGTCGGATTGGTGGGCGATTCGATCATGCCATTGAGGTTATGAGGATCACAAGGCGGCTGCCACAGAGGTCACAGAGAGCACCGAGGAATTGCGGGGAGGTTCGAGGATTTTTGCAGGATTGAGCGGGGAATTGATTGGGGGAGAGCGGCTGAGCGACGAAGCGACGGAGCGACGGAGCGACGAAGCGGCGAAGGGTGTAGAAAAACGAGTGTAGTGCTTGGGAATGCGGAGGCGATGCGCGGCCGCGTGCGCTTGGGTGGAGCGGCGGCGACCGGCGGAGGAAGGCGGCACGAGATTTGGCGATCGGGTTGCCTGCCGACCGTGGCGCTGCCGCGCTGTCGATTCGCACTGCTCGCAGAGCAGTGGCACCCGCACGGTTTTCATAGACCGACAGTGCCACCTGCCACCCGCACGGTTTTCGTAGTGCGACAGTGCCACCTGCCACGCGCACGGTTTTCGTAGTTCGCCAGTGCCGCCGGCCACACGCACGGTTTTCGTAGTTGGACAGTGCCACCTGCCAGCGGACGACGGCGCACTCGCTTACCGCTCGCCCCGTTCGAGCTTGGCTGCTGCGAAACACGTGACGCAGGCGCATCCTACGATGAATCCATTCATCCAACCCGGCTGGAACCGGGTGGTGATCGCCAGCGCTGCGCCAAGCACGCCCATAGCCGCAGCGCCGTATAGGGTCAGCTTCCAGTGCCGGTAGGTCATCACGGGAACCACCTGTCATAGGGACTCGGGCGGAAGGGCTCATCCGGCGGCGAGTCGTCCGCCGGTGGAGTGCAATTGACAAGAAAGACGATGACCTTCCCCCCTGTCCAACCAATCCAGACACCGCCGAGTACGGCAGTCGCTATATTCATTGGCCTGCCAATTCCCCATTTGTAAGTGAAGTTAGCGGTGTTCGCTGTCGCGACGCCGGCACCTGCGGCAGCGCCAGGATCGCCGGTAATACAGTAATTGAGGAACCAGTACACTTCCCCGTCCAGCCCCAACCAACTTCGGCGTCGTCCGCCGGTGAGAAACAGAACGAGTTTCGCGCCAGTCGCGTTTCTGTCGGGAGCAAGGCCGGTCGGATCGACGTCCGAATTCGGGTTGTTGAGCACATACGCGTAAAGGTTGACTCCGCCACTGAGTCCGATCGGATCGCGCTGCACGAAGCGCCCGATGCCGGGGTCATACCAGCGCGCACCGACATGCAGCAGCGTGATCGCCGAGAGATTTGTGTTCGGCCCGTTCAGTGGTGCGTGCGCGCCGTACAGCACGTCGGCCTCATACCCGTGTCCGCCGACATAGCGGTAGCGGGTGTCCAGATTGCCGCTGCCGGCACCGCCCACCAATTCCCCGAATGCCGTATACGCCGCCGTCGCGATCGGCGTGCCGGCTGCGCAGCCCGGCGCGGCCGTGCTGCAACCGTCGGTCGTCAGAACCGTCGAACCCACAAGGTCGCCGTGCGCATAGCGCGTCGCCGTCACCGTCGTCGCGCCGCTCGCCGGGTCATTCAAATCCTGCCAGCCGCCGGGGCCGTATGAGCGTTTTTCCGTAATCGCCAGCGGATCCTCGTTACCCACCCAAGCCAAATCCGAATCAAGGTAGGGAGCATTCCCGGCGTAATCGGTCCACTGCCACAGACTCTCGTTCGTCCCCGGCGTCGCCGGATCGTCGCCGCGGGGCGCGAACGTCTGCACATCGACCTCGCGGGCGAGGTATCGCTGACGCGGGTTGTCGTACATAAACTCCCGCGCCCAGAGCCGCTGGTAGTCGTAGGGCAGCGCGCCGCTGCCGAGCGCGTCATCGTCGCGGAATGTCCCGGCCAGAACCATGCGCACCTTGCCGACCTTGTCGTTGAAGAACGCAAGATCGTAGTACAGATCGTACGCCGCCGCCGCGCCGGGCGTGATGCCGGCGATGTAGTCGTCCTTGACAGTGATGTTACACACGTCGCCGGTCTTGTAATAGAGGTAGCGGACGGTGCGCAGACGCGGGCCGGTCTCGGTCGTGCCTTGGAAGACGTCGTACTTTTCGAGGCGGTTGTTTCGCGTCGGGAACGGCTGGTTGGCGGCGTCGGCCAGCGACCGATCGGTGTCGTATGTGTACTTGGTGAAGAGGTTTTGGTAGCCGATCGGGGCGCTTGCGCGATACTCGCGTTTCGTCTTGCGGTTGCCGAGTTGGTCGTAGGTGTACAAATAGTCGTAAATCGTGCTTGCCGCGACTGTACGAATCTCGCGCGTCAGTCGCTGGCGATTGTCGTAAGTGAAGGCGACGGTCGCGACCGTGGCGGCGACGTTGTCCGTTTCGGTGCGCGACGCGATCGTATTGTCGAAGTTCCACGCGTAGACGGTTTTGTGCAGGATTGCGCCCGACGGCGCTTCGTGGCGAATCTCGGTGACCCGATCCGCCGCGTCGTAATAGTAGCGCGTCTTACCGGTCGGGTTGAATTGAGAGCGCTCGATGCGTTCGACTCGACCGACGGCGTCAAACACCGTGACGACACGCATGTCGCCGCGCGTGACCATTTCGGCCCGACCCAGTTCGTCGTAGACAAACGACGTGGTACGTCCATCCGGACCGGTCACGCTCATTGGCCCGGCGGATTCGCCAAGCGAGTATGCGAATGTTGTTTCACGAATGAAATTGTCGTGGGTGTAGTCGTACTGATCGCGTTTGAGAATCGCTGGGCGTCCCAGTTGATCAAAAACAAAGTCGCGGCGGATGTCCACGTTGCGCTCATATGTGGTGTTGCACGTTTCCGACCAGATCGGACGTCCGACCACATCGTACTGTCCGGAGAAACAGCCGTAACGAGCGCTTAAGGACGGCATAAAGTCGGCCAGAAGCGGCTGCGCCGGAGAAACGAGCGGTGCATCGTCCACATCCGCGAGCCGTCGCGGACCATATTGCTGTTGGTTCGATGGGTCGGACGCGCCGTTCTCATCTGGTGCGTCATCGGGGCACTTGATGCAGATCAGATTACAGTTGGAGTCGTAGCCGCAGATGATTTCCCCGCCCCCCGGTCGATTGTCGCCGCTGTCGCCTCCCGCATCGGACGAGGGGTTGCCGGTGGGATGCCCGCCAGGTCCGTGGTCTCCGGGTGTGACAACGGTTGGATAGATGTGCGGCGGGACCGCCGGTTGGTTTGGAAAATCGGAGAGTTGCAGCCCTTCGATCATTTGGCGCAGGAAACCGTAAGCGTCATAGTCAAAGCGGTGTCGCACGCCATTCGCGTCTTCGACCATCTTCAATTGCCCGCGTTTGTTGAGGTCAAGCGTGCCGTAATACGAGAGCTTTGTCTCCGCACAGCCGGTGCAGCAGCCCGGCGTGTAGATGTCGCACGGCGTCGCCGCACCGGTTGCCGGCATCTGACGGACAATTGTGACGGCGGTGGGATCTGTCGCGTCGCCGTAGCCATACTGCGTCCAGCGCCCGAGCGGATCGGTCGCAAGCGTCAGTCGGTGAAAATTGCCAGTTGTCCCGACCTGTTCCCAGTCGAACTTCCAAGTTTGGTACGGATTGTTGGGGTCGCTCGGCTGCTGAACGAGCGGCGAGCGCACTTCGGTGAGATTTCCGACCGGGCCGTACAGGTACGACCAAGTTCGACCGAGCGCATCGGTCGCGGCGGCTAAATTGAAACTCCCGTCGTACGCGAAGTGTGTCAATTCGCCAAGCGGATCGGTTGAGCGAACGAGCTGTGTAACGCCCGCGAACGGAGTCGCAATGTTGAGTTGCCACACCTCGCTGCGTCGATCCTGAAGCGTCAACGCATATGTGTTTCCGAGGACTTGATGCACCGTGCGCGAAATTTCCTGCGTGAATAGCGGCACCAGGCTTGCGGCATTTCCAAAGTCATGCACAAACTCCAGTCGCGCGGGGTTAGTCGGATTTGCGGGTGTCGTAGTGACAGTGTCGTAGTCGTATCCCCATCTCATTTCGTCTCGATCTGATATCTCCGAAATGCGCCCCGGCGGGCCGCTCGTGTCGTAGCGCACAGTCAAAGTCGAAAACGGCGCGCCGTTGACATTCCCAATGGAGATATTCGGAACGGTCAACCTTTCGAAGTATCCGTGCGTGCCGCTGTGCAACGTGCTCGGAGGCCGATTATCTGTGCCGCCAGGAATATCCACAACTGCCAAGACGCCGGGGCCCTCACCGTTGTAACTGACAAAGATTGCATGAGTTGCGACCGCGACCGACAGATCCACCGGACTGCTTATGCGATCCAATCGGCCCTGCGAATCTCGGTTAACGATCAAGCTGTTTCCAGCGGCATCGATGATTCGTTCGAGTAGTCCTGTCGTTCCGTTGAAGACGCGGCGCGATTGCCCGACGCGAGTCAGAATCCACTGATGGACACCGCTGTCCGGCGCGGTTTCTCGGCGGGTCAAAGTGTCGAAAACGCCGGTCGGCGCCACGTAAACCCCATTCACGAGGCGAAAGGTGTTCTCCGCGCCGTCATCTTCGATCACCGTCCAGAGTTGTTGGCCCGGGGGCGCGCCGGAAGCGGCGACTACTCGACCGCTGTAACTCGTGCTCCAACCAGGGCCGAGGTCAAAGCCCATCCCGGCCGCGCCTGACTTGTTGGCGATCGCGTGCGCGCTGTTGTGGTACAAAGCGAAACCCATCGGGGGGCCGATGGGATCGAGACCGCCGAGCGGAATCACGGTTAACAGATTGCCGGTGCCAGGGCAGTATGTGCTGAATTTGCTGACCCGAATCGCCCCTTGCCACTCGCGCGGGTAGCCGCCGGCGTTTGCGGGC
Organism: Phycisphaerae bacterium; assembly: GCA_046155505.1. Lineage (GTDB taxonomy): Bacteria > Planctomycetota > Phycisphaerae > UBA1845 > Fen-1342 > JBJXFK01. The sequence goes on along the minus strand of JBJXFK010000116.1, from coordinate 10,498 downwards.
TGGTCGGTCAGTTCACAGAATGAACCGTAAGCCGCCAACATTGCGGCCAAATCAGTCAGGTCGATAACGCCGCTCGCATTGAAATCCATGCAGTACGCCGAATGCTGCGGATTGACGTTGACTTGGTAATTTGCGAGCAAAAATGCTTGATCGGGCAAATCAATGACACCGTTGCCATTCCAATCGACTTGGCACTCGTTGCACTGCCCCAGCGCTGGCGGCGAAACCGCGCACGCCAGCACGGCGAGCGCGACAATCGCACGGAACGTCAGTTGCGACAATGAGTTAGCACCGATCTGCCGGGGGGGGGGGGGTACATGGCGAACATGCGGGACTCCGTTGTGCGCGCGGTTCGTTCGAATGGCGGCAAGCAGGACGAGCGTTTCTCGAAAACTGTCGCCGTACGACTGCCTCAGTGCAGACAAGTTATCAACCCACTGATAGTCCTGTCAATGTAATTTTCTTACGGCGGCGTGAAAATTGTGTGAACACACACTTTCGCAGCGACTCGCAGACTTTCGCAGATGTTGCATGCAAACTGGAAAGAGGGGGCAGGGAACGGGGAACGGCGGCGTGCGGCGGAATTCCGTCTGCAGGCGTGGCGTTTTGAAGCGACCGCCGAGGGCGGCTGTCCTTCATCAGAAAACTGCGGAGGGCCGAGGGTGGCGGCGGAAACAGCCGGGGGCGGCTGTCCTACATTTGAAAACCGCGGAGGGCCGCGGTGCTCCAGCGAAGGCAGCCGAGGGCGGCTGCTCCACAGCGTCGGGCGCGGCGGCCCGAGCGCTACGAGTACCGCGGTCGCGCTGCGGCCTACTGCCCGTTCGCGCTGTGGCATTCCAGACAGACATCATCGCGCCCGGCTTCTGCGCGGCGGGCGTTGCCCGGATGGGTTTCGTCGAGCGGATAGATCGGATCATCGCCGAGGTGGCACATGATGCAGGCGAGCACCGTGCCGCCGCCGCCGTGGATGTCGACGCGGGCAACTTCGATGCCGCGTTCGAGGCTGCTGACTCGGGCCGTCGCGGTCAAGTCGCCGGTATCCTGGTCGATGGTTCCGCTGAACACGTCGTTCGTGCCTTCGGCGGTGCCATACGTGAGCACCTCGCCGGTCGGCTGATATTCGCCGGCGGTGTAGAAGCCGACGGGGAACTGTGTCTGGTCGCCGTCCGCGTCGCGGAAGAGGACGCGCCAATCGCCGCAGCCGCAACTGCCGAGCAGAAAGTCGCCGGCCTCTTGCTGATCTTCGTAGCGTTTGAATTTGCCGAAGAACGGCGTGAGATTGCTGATGCCGCCGGGGACGATCTTTTGGTCGGCGGTGGGCTCTTGAATCGCGAACGGGAGCAGGTCGGGCGTGTTGGGGCAACCCGCGAGCAACAGTATGCCTGAACCGATGATGATGATGCGCTTCACGGGGAATCCTCTCCACATACGAAATAGGCGTCGAAGGTAGCGATTCGAGACAGACCATTTTACGCCGATGCGCGCGTGGGAGTCCAATTGAATCGCGGGCCTATAATGCCGTTGGCTGGGCGCGCGTTTGACTGCTTCAGCCGCCCTCGAGCGCCGCTGACCGTCGACTTGGTTGTGGCAACGGATTTTGGCATCGACCCGAGCCCGGAGCGCACGCGGGGACGCCGCGCGCTCGCGGACGCAGACGTCGCTTGCGCGTGGGTTCGGTTTGCGGTCGCGATCGGACGACGGCAAATTGGATGTCGGACGAGCCAGGCGTGGTAGGCGCTGCTGATCGAGATGGTCAAGTCGTCGCCTCGGCGTGACATTCATTTGACAACCTCGGGCGAATTTCCAGGAATCGAGCACATTATTGGACGAGCGCCGTATCGGACGTGAGCGGCGGAAGGCAACGGAACGGCGGACAGTGGCGCGCGGGGCGATGAGTGATAGTGTGTACGGAGGCCACCGCGCATGAGCAGGTTTTGCCAAGGATTTCACGAATTTGCGTGGCGCGGACATGGCCGAGAACCCAGCCGTAATTCCGGAGGCTGTGGCCACCGAGTCTGGTACCGATCTTGGGCCGAATCGCTAGCGAGGACGCCGCGCGAGTGCATACGATGACCTCGCTGGCGTGTCGGGCTCGGATTGAGGATTCGATTGGACGCCGAGGCAAAAAACCATCAGGCAAACGTGCTTACGGCATCGCCGGCAAACTCACCAGCGAGCGCAAGAGTCCGCCCGGCGGATTGCTGCGCCGGCTCAGTCAGGAGTTCGAGAGTTGCTTGCATGGACTGCAGCATGTTCGGCGCGGCTGGGTCCAACGGCCCAGCATCGCCAGGCGAAACTAACAGCTTGTGCCGAACTGCGCGAGCAGCATCGCCAGATCGGTCAGATCAACGTCGGCATCACGGTCGAGATCGCCATCTTCGAGCGTCGCTCCCGACGGCTGGCCGAAATTCGTGAGCAGGGTGGCAAGGTCCGTCAAATCCACGTCGCCGTCTCCGTCCACATCCCCAACGCACACCGCCGGCGGGTGAAAACGCAGCGTGTCGAATCCAATGTTGCAATCCGGGAATTGGTTGTCGGCATCGTTTTCGAAAATATTCAGTCGATCAATCACGGCCGTCGGAAAAACAATCCCCCAGAAATCCGCCGCGCCCGGCGCGCCGCCACCTCCCAAATTCGAAATCGGAATGGCTCCCGCGTAAAGCGTCGTGTTCGTCGCACTGAAGATCGCAATCTGCGTAAAGCCGAATCCGTCAGCCGATTGCGACAGATGATCAAACGCGAACGCCGCCACCGGCGAATCAAACTGGATCGTGATCGCATCACCTTCGATAAGGGCAAGCGGTCCTGGCACCAACTGCGTCCCGCCGGGTGACAAGACGTTTGCGCCGCTGGTCGCGAAGAGCTGGTTAGCGGCTGGGTTTGGCGCGTCGAAAAAACCGCCCGGCGTAACTGTGTCAACGCCGCGACAGACGATCAAAGACGCATCCCAGCGATAGAGCGTCGCGCCGCTGAAGTGCCCGTTTCCGACATTCGTGCCCGGCGCGATGTCATCAAACGAAATCGCCACGGGTGGGTTGCCTGCCGCCGAATTAAACGCCGCGAGTTGCCCGGAAGTGAACAGCGTGTATTGAGCGCGTGCCGTGTCCGGCAGCGTACCGCCCGAAACAAGCGCCGCGAATGCAGCCATGCGTCGCAAGCACATCGTGAAGCCTCCAACACGCGCCTTGGCTCCACTATACCCATTCACGCGATTCGTACCCACGTTTTTTGCCGCGAGACGCCGATTTCTGCCCGCCGGAACGCGCCCTCAGGGCAGGGCCGTCGCGTTCGATCCCCCGTGACTGAGCACATTCGCCCGAAAGTCGGGCTCCGCGCGACGACGGACGGCAGGCTGGTCATTCGGCAGGTAACCGGGCTGAACAAGTTGCGTCATGCGAGGTAGTTTCGGTATGCCTCCGGCCTGCGCTCGCTACGACTGAGTTACTTCGTTTGCCGCCGAAACCGCATGCGCATCGATGCGATTCGAGTTTGTGCGGCGATTCACATCGCAGTACGATCCGCTTTCATCATTGTCAGAGACATCTCGTTTCGTACGAGGCGCAAGACTCGATCCGCTCGGCGAGAGGCACGAATGTACAACGTTGGTGTACGGTGCGCGACGCTCGTGGTCATATCGACTCTCAGCTGCGCGCTGGGATGTCCGCCCGATCGGCGGGCCGAGCTTTACGAAGCGGTTATGGAAGATTGCCGAGGCTGCGACGGCAGAGGCTATCACATGGAGCTTTGCCGGCGGTGCAATGGCACCGGCACTTACTGGCAAGTGTGTTTCCAGTGCTATGGTCGCGGCCACGTCCAAATGGTCAATGCGTACGGCCAACCCTACTTAGCAAATTGTCCGGGTTGTTGGGCCCGAGGCGGCGCACAAGTCGGCTGTTCGATTCAAGAAAAGCTGGAGTGCGATCCTTGCGACGGCAAGGGCCGAATCAAGACCGGCGAGAGACCGAGGGTCGACTGATGCGATCGATTTCGGTCGACGGTTGCCGCCACCGGCGGAAGTCCCTCGTGTGCGCTTTCGTGTTCACATCGATCGGACTAGCGGGCTGCGAAAGCGGCGGCGGATCCGGATCAAGCGGTTCGCTGGGCCTGTGCATGTACGGCTCGATGAGTGCGGACGCGGTTCGTGAATCGCAACCCATGAACAGCTATGCGCAGCAGAGAATCAATGAGATCGTGACGACCCTGCATCGCGACAACAAACTGCAGATCGACTTCAACCACATCGAGGCCCGCGTGCTGATCGGTCCGAAGAACGCGATGGCCGACTTTACGCCCGGCGGCAAGCGCGTAATTATCTACGATGGACACTGGACCAAGGCACTGCGCGAGCAGTTGCCCGGCGCTGCGCTCGGCATCTTCGCGCACGAAGTCGGACATCATTGCCACACCGACTCGAAACGCGCGTACCGTGCGACACCGTTCGCAGCCGGCGTGGCCGCGTTCGCCGACGGTCGATCGGATTGGCAAAAGGAGCTCGAGGCCGACGCGATCGCAGGCTATGTCATGGCAAAAATGGGAGTCGAGAAGTCGCACGCCGACCAGGCGATGACCGCACTTGCGGCCAAGCATCACGGCCCCGAACAAAGTAAGCACCCGCCGTTGCAAGTGCGGCGAAAGGCCGTCCACCTCGGCTGGAAGGAGGGCGGCGGCGAGTCGGCAAGCCGGACATCAAATTGGTGCCCGTGCGGGTGCCAGCAGAGCACGGGCAATTACGATCCGGACTTCGAGCGCCGCGCCGTGTCGGACGAGAAGAACGCACCGACGGAAACGCCCATGCCGCGCGAGGCGCCTTCCGCGCGCACCGGCTATTCTCGGCAACAATATTCGCCGCAGCCGACCGGATACTGGATGGCGGTACCGTGCGTGCATCCGCACCCGTGCAACCCGTATCAACCCGCCCACCTTTGGGACTGGGTATGGATGGACACGACCGGCATGGGAGGAGGCTGATGGCAAAGAAAGCGATTACGCCGCGTCAGGAAGTGACCGCCTGGGTGGCGACAGTCTTCGCGCTCGTCGTGTTCGCGTACTTTGCCGCGTACGGCTACTTCGCCGTTGATCTAGAGCGACAGTTCGTGGTCGGCATTGCGGCAACGGAATCTCAACCCGTTGTCGTAAACGATGTCACATACGCGTCACAAGCCGCCGCGAACTACCAGTTGCAGCGCGAGTTTGTGGCATCTGCGTTTCCGGGGTCGACGAAATTGCCTTCGCAAGTTGTCGCCTTCATCCTGTGCGGCGCGAGCGGTGCCGTCGGCGCGCTGATGTTCGCGATTCAGCAAGCCGTGATGGCGGGACGAAAGCTCGTCGCGCAGCGCATCGGGCCGAAAGTGATCATGGGCTTCATGCTCGGCGCGCTGTTACCCGTGCTGGCGATCCTGCTACCGCAGTTGTTTACGGTCGCAGCGGTATCCTATCATCGACCCGAATCGCTCGGATTGGTGGGGCTTCTGGCCGGCGCGTTTCAGCGCGCGGCGTGGGATTCGGTGAAGAATGCCGCGACCGTCGCCCTTCGTGTGGACGACGGCGATTCGCGACACGAGTGACTGCGTGCGCGGATTTTCAGGCGCGTATTACGGGAGTGCGGCCTATGAGACGTTTCGTTGCGAATCTGGGCGTGCTGATCACCGCTCTAGCGTGCGGTGTAATCTGTGCCGGTTGCAAGTACGGAAACTTGGAAGAGTCTCGCGAATTTAGACCGCTGCCGAAATGGGTGATTGAGAATCTGGGTGCGAACACAATGCGGGATCAAGTGTACTTCTCGGGCACGTTGCGGTGCAGCAACCACATCCCCGCGCACGCAGCCGAAACGACGGTCGAAATGCGAAAGCTGGTCGATCAGTTCCAATGCGCGAGCTGGACTTTTCGCGGCGTCGTCGCCGACAACGAGAAGGACTTTGAGAAAGCCATGGAACGCAGGCAGGAGTAGCGCTCGCGTGCGTTTGCGTCGTCAAGCTGCCGCTGCTCCCGCCGCGTCGCGCAGCCGCGCAAGCTGTCCGCGCAAGGCCTCGGCCTGCGGCGAATTCGGGTATTGATCGATGATCTCTTTCGCGAGCCGCAGTGCATCGCCGTAGCGATGCGCCTGCACCGAATCGCTGTATTGCAGTTCGAGTTGCTTGCGCGTCTGGATCTCGGCATTCTCGCGCAGCGTGGGTAATTGCATGCGCACTGACTGAGCCTCAGCGCTCTTGGGATAGCGCTGCACGATGATGTTGGCCAACGCGAGGGCCGTCTTCCAGTCGCGCTTGTTCGACGCTTCCTGTGCCTGGGCCATGGTCTTGGCCCGCTGCTCGGCTTCGGCGCTGTTCTTTTGCACGCGAATTTTCTGCGACAACTCGATCGCGCGATGCGAATCGGGGTGACGCTTGAGCAATTCGGTCACCACCTCGGCGACGCGATCCCACGCACCGAGTTGAATCAAATCGTCGATCTGCCGCTCGCAATGTTCGATGTCGGCGTTCTCGACCTGCGAACGCATCTGCTCGATCTGATGCTCGAGCGTGCCGATCTCGCGAATCATCGGGAAACGGGCACGGGAGTCCTGCACGCGATGGCGTGCCTCGATCCAGTTGTGTTCGCGCAGCAGCGCCGGAACGTCGCGCTGCAACACCTCTAGTGCGGCGTGGCCCTGCATCTCCAGCCGCATGCGACGCTGGTCGCCGTCGAGTAGCGAAATGTCGCGTACCTCGCGCAGCAGGACGGCCAGCTCGTCGATCGAGTGCGACGGTAGCGTGCCAGCCTGCTCTGGCTCGCTCTCCACGAAATCGCCGGCACTCGCACTGCCCGATTCGCGGCGCTGCCGCACGCCCTCAAGCGCGCCGAGCAGCTCGGCCACGCCCCAGAGCAGTCCGCCGCCGACGAGGATTGCCAGGCCGCGCAGCAAGATCGCCGCGTACGCCGACGAGGTCGGTGCTTCGGTACGGCTCAGGTCGTTGAGCTCGACCAGCACGCCGACCAGACCGCCGAGAATGGCGATCGCGCCCAGGACTTCGAGAAACACGCGAATGACTCGAATGCGACTCATGGCTTGATTCCCATCGAAAGCGAAGTGCTCTCCGGCTTCGGTCCTATGTATCTCGGCGAGGCCCGTCGAGCAACCGACTCCATGCGCAAATATCGCGCGGGTGCAGGAATCTTATCGTAACCTGACCGTCCCGCTACCGCACGGGGCGGCGGCGAAGTCGACGGTCAGGGCATACGCATTTCAAGAGAAAGGGGCGGAAATCGCGCGGGGAGCATCGGCCTCCGGCCGGGGCGAGTTTCTTGGGCACCGGCCGGAGGCCGATGCTCCCCATGTCGCACGTCACGTCGCGACGCACTTTGCTTAGAACGCGTTGGCCCTGCCTGCGCCCGACGATGTGCGGGCGCTACTTCGGCGTGTCCATACTCGTATCGGTCGCCCGGATTTCGAGCAGGCTGAGTACGAGACCGTCACTGCTCTCCGGCTTCACGCTTAGCGTGCCGAACACTGTGATGGGCATGTCTTGCACCGGCTTGATCGACTTGCCGCCATCAAGCTCGACCAGCACCCAATCGGTCAGGCCCAGCGGCGCGCCAAAGCAGCAGAACATGCGGCTGCGCACCAGCATGAAACTTTTGCAGCGATCGCCCTGCACCACGACCGGCATGATGAACCCGCCGATCGAAACCTGTTTGCCGTCGAGATCGAGCAGGCGCTTGGGCAGCACGTCCTCGCGTTTGCCGCTGCGCAGGCGTTCGCCGAGGCCGACCAGTTCGAAATGGAAACTGAGCAGATCCTCCCACGCGATGCCGAGGTAGCCGGCGCGATCGCGATCGGGCTGTCCGACAGGTTTCAACTCGCCGCCGGCGGCTTTTTCGGATGCCTCGGTAAGCTTGCCGGCGATGAGCCGCAGATCGTCGGGCGAGAGATCGATCGGCTGGGTGGATGGGGCCTTCGGCATGTACTTGGCGAGGTCGGCGGCGGAGAGCACTTCGTGTTCAGGTGATTCTGGCGCTGATTCGTCGGTCGAGGTTGTGGTGGCCGTTTCGGATGATGGTTCGATTGGCGCGGCCTCGGCGACGCGGTCATCCCGCCCGTCAATTGACGCGCCACGCACTTCGCTGCTCACGGTCGGCGGCGGTGCCGGCGGGCGAGGCGACTCGTCGCACGCGGCGACCGCGAGCAGTGCGGCGACGAGCACGAATTTCGCGCGTGCGGAGGCGTTCTCGATGCGTTCGCCGCAGTCCGAACGGCAATAGCCGGACTGCGATTCGACCGCTTGCGCGTCGCGGCGCGTGCGAAATCGTACAAGGCGATTCGTCATGACTTCGCTCGCTTTCGATGCCACCCATCCAACAGGCTCGTCAGCCACAAGAGTCTATGCCGAACCGTTCACGCCGCCTCCCGCCGAGCAGCATCGCGCACCCTACTCGTCATCCTCGTCATGCACCTTCTTGGCACCCGCCACGACTTGCTGCTGCACCAACGGCGGCACCACGTCGTAGTGACTCAGTTCCATGCTGTAGCTTCCCTGACCCGACGTGACGCTCTTGAGTTGCGAGCTGTAGCCCGCGACTTCGCTGAGCGGCACCGACGCGCGCACGATCGCCATGTTGCCGGGCATCATGTCTTGGCCCAGGATCTGCCCGCGCTTGCCAGACAAGTCGCGCGTGATTTCGCCGACGTAGTTCGCCGGGATCGTCACCTCAACATTGACCACCGGCTCCAGCAAGATCGGCTTGGCGGCCATGAACGCTTTTTTGAATGCCTGCTTGCCGGCGACTGTAAACGCAATGTCCTTCGAATCGACCGGGTGCGTCTTGCCGTCGGTCAAAGTCACTTTGACATCGACGATCGGATAGCCCGCCAGCACGCCGCGCTTGAGCATCTCCTGCACGCCCTTGTTGACGCTCGGGCGGAACGAAAGGTCGATCGCGCCGCCGTAAATCTTGTCGACGAACTCATATCCCTTGCCGCGTTCGTTGGCCTCGACGTTGATCACGACCTTGGCGAACTGCCCCGCGCCGCCCGATTGTTTCTTGTGCGTGTGCTCGACGTCGATGGCCCTGCCGACAATCGTTTCGCGATAGGGAATGCGCGGCGGCTTGGTGTCGATTTCGAGCTTGAATTGCCGCTTCATCTTGCTGCGAATGACGGTCAGGTGCAGATCGCCGATGCCCTGCATGACCAGCTCGCCCGTGTCATGGTCGCGGTGATACTCAAAGCACGGGTCTTCCTCGTGGAAGCGATGCAGCGCCGTGCCGACCTTTTCGATGTCGCCGCGACTCTTGGGCTCGACCGCGAGCGCGAACATCGGCATGGGCAGCTTGGGTCGTGCCACCGCGCCTTCGCCGGCGTGGCCGAGTAGCAGGCTGCCGATGTGCAGATCGAGCTTGGCGAATGCGACGATGTCGCCCGCCGACGCGACAGGCACTTCGGTGTGCTGATCGCCGCGCAGCTTGTAGATATGGCCGGGGCGCTGACCCTTTTTGTCGCCGGAGATGAAGAGCTGCCCATCGCCTTTGACCTGGCCGCTAAAGACGCGCGCGACGGCGTACTTGATATTGCTCTTCGGGTCGGCGGTCATCTTGAAAACCTGGGCGACGAACTCGCCATCCGGATTCGGCGGCAGTGGCGTTTCTTTTTTCGCGTCACCTTCGCCGATGACCAGCGTGCGCGTCTTGGCAAACTCCGGCGGTGGGCAGTAATGCACGAGTGCTTCGAGAAACTCGGGCACGCCGACGCCGGTTTTCGAGTTTACGAAGAGCACGGGAATGACATGTCCACTGGCGACGGCTTTTTCGATCGCCGGGTCGATTTTGTCGTAATGCACCTTGCCCGTGGTCATGTATTCGTTCATCAGCGCTTCGTCGGTTTCGACGATCGAGTCGAGCAACTCGTTGTGGCACTGATGCACGTCGAGCAGATCGGCTGTGCCCTCTTCGTGCGTCAAAACGTCGATGACCTTGGTCCCATTGTCAGCGGGCAGGTTGATCGGATGGCACTCGACGCCGAACGACTCCTGCACGCCCGCGACCAGCTCGGCCAGATCGACATTCTCGGCATCGATGCGCGTGATGACGATCATCCGCGCCAGGCCGAATTCGCCGGCGAGATTGAACATCTTTCGCGTGTTGACGCCGATACCGCTAGCGGCGGAGATGCAAACGACGGCGGTATCGACGCCGCCGAGCGCGGGAATCGACGCGCCGGCGTAGTCAGGCATGCCGGGCGTATCGACGATATTGAGCAACTTGCCCATGTGCTCGACGAAGAGCAGGCTGGATTCGGTGCTGTGCTTGCGCTCGCGCGATTCGTCGTCGTGGTCGAGAATACTGGTGTGATCATCGACGCTGCCGAGGCGGCTGGTGAGGCCCATCTTGTGCAGAATGGCCTCGCCAAGACTGGTTTTGCCGGCGGCTGAATGTCCGACCAGGGCGACATTGCGGATGTCGCTGGGGTTGCGTACGCCCATATGTTCACGCTCCGATCCCGATATGAAGACTTCGTGAAGACGCC
>JBJXFK010000115.1:0-5897 GCA_046155505.1 Phycisphaerae bacterium | reverse complement strand
TTGATCCGCTAGCGTCGGTAGCTTTCCGAGTTCATCCAGTGCGGCTAGCAGCGGCGCATCGCCCATGCCAAAGCCGATCCCCGACAATTTCGGCCCGCCCAGCAGGCTGCACAAGTCGTCGTATCGCCCGCCGCCTTGCAACGCCCGCAGCGAACCGGCGCGCGTATACGTCTCAAACACAACGCCCGTGTAATACGCGATGCCGCGAACCACGCCGGGGTCAAACTCGCAAAACTCCGCAACGCCGAAGTCGCGCAGCCGATCGAAGAGCTGTCGCATTTCCGCGACGGTACCCCCCTGCCGATCGCCGTTTTCGGGAGCGGTTGCGCCAGCCGCCGCAAACCCAGCTTCAGCCAGCTTCAAGCACTCGTCAAACGACTTTTGCGTCAACAAGTCACGCAACCGCCCCGCCGGTGCGGTCGCGGCGTATTCGGCGTCCCATTGCCGATCAAATTCCTCCGGCGGCAGCTTCTCAAACCGGTCGATCAGCGCGAACGCCTTGGCCGTCGCATCACCCACAATACCGAGGCCGCCGAGCATGGCCGACGCCAGCTTGCGATTGTTGATCCGCACGACCACGTCGCCGCTGCCCAGGCCGACCGCCTTCAACGACTCGACGGCGATCGCGATCACCTCGGCGTCGGCCAGCACGTCGTCCGGTGCGCCAAGAATATCAACATTCCACTGGAAAAACTCACGCAGCCGCCCGCGCTGCGGCCGCTCGGCCCGGCACATGCGCGGAATGCTGAACCACTTGATCGGCCGCGGCAGCGCATTGGCCCGCGCCGCGACCATGCGAGCCAGCGTCGGCGTCATCTCGGGCCGGATGGCGAATTCGCGTTCGCCGCGATCCTTGAAGTTGAACAGTTCGCTGACGATGCCGTCGCCGCTTTTGAGGCGATAGAGATCGAGCGACTCAAAAATCGGCCCTTCGTATTCCTGACAGCCGAAGGCCCTGGAGACGCCCCGCCAGTGGTCGAACAGCCAGTTCTGAACCCGCATGTCCTCGGGATAAAAATCGCGCATGCCGGGTGGTGATTGGATCTTCATGACGCGGCAGATTACCGCAGAATGGCGCGCCCGTGGAACATAACCGTCTCGCGTTCGCCAATCGTGCCGAGCATCGCCCGGGAACTGACGCGCATTCGGCAGAGCAATTGTTGCGATTCGACGGAACTCAGCGTGTATGATGTCGATATGACAGCCTCTACTAACACGCTGCTGACGCGCGTCAATGACGTTCACTCGGCTCTCAATTCGACGCAGGTTAGGTTATTGCAGCCAACAAGCGCGCAAGACGTGATTGCCGCGGTCACCTTAGCAGTGGGCTCTGGTTGCCCAATCGCCGTCAGCGGCGGTCGGCACGCGATGGGCGGGCAGCAGTTTCTCTCGGAGTCGTTCCTGCTCGACATGCGCGGCCTCAACCGTATCCTCGACCTCGATACGCAACGCGGCCTCGTCCGCGCCGAAGCCGGAATCCAGTGGCCTGAACTGATCGACGGCATTCTCAGAATCCAACGCGACCGCGCGCCTGCTCAGCGTCCCTACTGGGGAATTCGTCAGAAACAGACCGGTGCGAACGCGTTGACGCTCGGCGGAGCGCTCGCCGCGAACGTCCACGGGCGTGGTTTGCTGATGGCACCGATCGTCAGCGATGTCGAATCGTTCGTGCTCGTTGATGCGCAAGCGCGCACTTTGCATTGCAGTCGTGACGAAAACGCGAATTTATTCGCGCTCGCGATCGGGGGCTATGGTCTCTTCGGCGTTCTGACGGAGGTGACGCTTCGCCTGTCGGCGCGACAAAACTTGCGGCGTGTTGTGCGCGTCGTGGACATCGAAGAGGCGGTTCCGGCCGCCAGACGACGCATCGGCGAAGGTTTCGTTTACGGAGATTTCCAGTTCGACATCGACCCGCGCTCGCCCGATTTTCTGACCAAGGGAGTCTATGCCGGTTACGTTCCGGTTGCCGAAGAGCCGCCGCCGCCCGAAACTCAACTCGCATTGTCTCGCGAGGATTGGATGAACCTGCTGACGCTTGCGCACACGGATAAGGCGCGTGCGTTCACGCGATACGCACAGCACTATCTCGCTACCGACGGACAGCTTTATCACAGCGACACGCATCAACTCGCCGAGTATATCGACGACTATCACGGCGAGCTCGATCGGCGGATCGGCGCCGCGTGTCCGGGATCGGAGATCATCAGCGAGTTGTATGTGCCGCCTGATCGGCTGATCGAATTCCTACGGGCAGCCGCTCGGCTGTTGATCGAGTGCCAGACACCGGTCATCTACGGAACCATTCGGCTGATCAACCCCGACGAAGAGACGGTGTTGGCGTGGGCAAAATCCCGATACGCCTGCATCATTTTCAACCTTCACGTCGACCACAACGCGGCTTCAATGGAACGCACAGCAATGGCGTTTCGTGGGTTGATCGACCTGGCGAGCGGCATGGGCGGAAGCTACTACCTGACTTATCACCGATTCGCGACCGTCGAGCAGCTTGAGCGCTGCTACCCGCGCATCCGGGAGTTCTTCGAGGCAAAGCGACAATTCGACCCCGACGAACTATTTCAGAGCGACTGGTATCGGCACTATCGGGATTTGCTTAACTAAGTCGCGCAGCCCGCGTCGGCCAACAGGCACCGTTGCGGCGGTCGCGCGCCGCGGCGAATTCAGTTCAAGTGGCACGACCCGCGGCCGCCGCGCAGTCGGGATTGATGCAGCAGCGCGCCCGTCGTGCGGATGTTGTCGATCAAAAGCTGCAATCGCTGCGTCACGTCCAGCTCTTCGAGCATCACCTGCCGCACCTCGCCGGGGGCGGGCATGCCTGCCGCGATCAGGTCGACCAGATCGGTCAGCGGCAGATTCGCCGTGAGCAACTGTTCAAGCTGCTCGCGTGCCTCGCACACGTCGCCAAACGCCGATTCGACGACGATGCGCAGCTCGCCGCGCAGGTCGGCGCTGCGGGCGACATCGCTGTCGCAACAGCACGCGAGTGGTTCGATATTGGCCACGCGATAGGGTCGCGCGGGCTGCTCGTCAACGATTTTCGCCCGCGCCTCGCCGCGCAGCAGAATGTTGTATCGCCCGTCGTCGAGCCGCTCGGATCCGATGATTCGCCCGACGCCGATGACCGAGTGAATCGGCGCGGACGCCGAGAGGTACGAGTCTTCATAGCCGGTCCGCAGCAGCGCGACCGCCATGAATTGATCGCCGGCCAGCACGTCGGCGACCATCTTGCGATAGCGCGGCTCGAAAATGTGCAGCGGCAGGATTTGGCGCGGAAAGAGGACCACGTCCGGCAACGGAAACACCGGCACTTCGGGTGGGACGTGGACCGACTCGACGTTCACAAACGATGCCTCCGAGGCGCAGCGGTCGCAGAAAATGTGCGATGAAAATCGAATGCGACCACTCTCTCCGCCGGGAGTATAGCGGCATGCGGGCCGTTGAATCGGGAATCGGCCGTCGGATCGGAAATCGCGGGCGTGGCCACGGGTCTTGCCAAACGATCCGAGCCCGACGCGCAAGATAGGATTCCGCGCGGTCTCACGCGAAAACCTAGCTTGCGCGTCGGGCTCGGTTTCGGGCAACGGTCACAATCTGTGCGAGAGTCCGTGGCTACACCCGAATTGGCCGAGCGGATCAGAAGTCGTCCGTCGGCACGTCGGTGTGCCGCACGTCCGCGCATTGATTATGTAGGTAATCCAGCGCGCGCGGCGAGATCAGCACCTCGACCAGCGCCCGGCCGTCGACATATTGCACGTCGAGCACCTCGCCCAGGCGCTCGAGCAGCACCAGCGCCTTGCCGTTGCCCGCACCGACCGAGAGCTTCACCGGCTGCTGCTCGCCGCGCATGCGCTCGTCAACGGCGGCGCGGATTTTCTCCAGCCCCGCGCCGGTGCGGGCGCTGACAAACACCGCATCGGGATATTGCTGTCGCAGGATCGGCGGCATCGCCTCGTCCTCGACCGCGTCGAGCTTGTTGAGCACCAGCAACGTGGGTCGCTGGTCGGCACCGAGCGCCTTGAGCACTTCGTTGACCGCCGCGATCTGCTCGCCGATGAGCTTGTTCGACGCGTCGGCCACATGCAGCAGCATGTCAGCGTGAATTGCCTCTTCGAGCGTGGCACGAAACGACGCGACCAAATGCGGCGGGAGATTTTTCACGAAGCCTACGGTGTCGCTCAGCAGCACCGCCCGGCCGCCGCCGAAGTTCCATTTGCGCGTCAGCGTGTCGAGCGTCTCGAACAGTCGATCGCGAGCGACGGTGTTCGCCTGCGTGAGCGTGTTCATCAGCGTGCTTTTGCCGGCATTGGTGTAGCCGACGAGGCAGACTGTGAAAAACTCTTTTCGCGCGCCGACTTCGCGCACCTTGCGTTTGTCGATTTCGGCGATTTTTTCGCGAAGCAGTTGGATGCGGCGCGAGACTAGGCGGCGATCGATTTCGATTTGCCGTTCGCCGGGGCCGCGTGTGCCGATGCCGCCGACCGAGCCGACGCCGGTTCCGCCGCCCGCGCCGGCGATGCGTTCGAGGTGCGTCCACATGCCGCGCAGCCGCGGTGCGGTGTATTGAAGTTGCGCGAGTTCGACTTGCAGCCGTGCCTCGGCAGTGCGGGCGCGCGTCGCAAAAATGTCGAGAATCAACTCGCTGCGATCAAGCACCTTGCGCCCGGTGCCCTTCTCGAGTTCGCGAATCTGCGACGGCGACAGGTCATTGTCAAAAATCACCACGTCGGCCTCGAACGCATCGGCCTGCTGGCGAATTTCCTCGACCTTGCCCTTGCCGACGCAGGTCGCGGGGTCATACGCCTTGCGTTTCTGCACGATGCGACCGACAACGAGGGCCCCGGCCGACTCGGCCAGTTCGCCGAGCTCGATGAGCGGATCGTCCCAGAGTCGCCCTTGTTCAAAAATCACGCCGACGAGAATCGCGCGTTCCTGCCGAACGGAGAAGTCGTCGCGTGCCGCCGATTGTGCGAACGTACTCTTGGCCATCGAGAGTGTCGGTCCCTCCCGGGCCGATGGCGGTAGAGGCTTCGCCGCGGCCCGATCGGTTCATTATAGCCGCCCTACCGCCGCGGCAAACGCATTCTCAGAAAAGCGTGTCTGGAAGCGACGCCCCACTTTGGGGAGCATCGGCCTCCGGCCGGTGCCAATGCGGTTCGCACCGGCCGGAGAGCGTGTGAATTTTCCGACGTCACCAATCACGGAATGCACTAATTGGCACTCAGGTCTGGCAAACGATGCGGTGCCATCTCATCCGTGAAGCTGCGAAGAGAAAAATTCACAGGCTCGGAGGCCGATGCTCCCCGCGTGAATTTCGCGTGACAAATCGCCCCGCCGCGGGCAAACTTTCGTCACACGCCGGTCGCCGAGCCGCGAACGGCCACATCCTTCTGCGAGGTCGCCATGACAGTGAACACGGAAGACGTCAAAGTCTGCGACGCGTGCGGCGCTTCGATTTATCCGGAACATCTCGAAAGCCGCACCGCCGATCGGCTCGGCGGCAAGCTGCTGTGCCCGCACTGCCTGCCGCAGAGACGGGCACAGTCGGCCGGCGCCGTTACCGCCACAATCGGCACGCCGCGGGCACACACGTTTCAGCGGGCGCTGGTACCCGACGCGCAATATTCCACCCGTTGCCGCACGTTTCACTGCCGGCTGAGCGAAGCGGGCTTTCAACACATGAACGACCAGATCAACGAGTGGATCGACGGGCACGAGGACATCGTGATCAAGTTTGCGACCAACAGCATCGGCATCATCGACGGCAAACACGCCGAGCCGCACTTGATCGTGACCGTGTTTTACTAAATTGTCGTTCGGTGTTCTGCGCCGGGGGAGCATCGGCCTCCGGTCGGTGCGAATTCAACTCGCACCGGCCGGAG
>JBJXFK010000110.1:0-24691 GCA_046155505.1 Phycisphaerae bacterium | reverse complement strand
CCGGCGGGGGCAAGCCGGGCGTATGACTCAAATAGTGCCGTAATCAGATCTTACGGACAGCCCTGTCCAAACGTGCTGAGCAATTGAGACAAATCGGTGAGATCGACATCGCCGTCAAAGTCGATATCGCCGTCGTTCAACTCGGCTCCGGTGCCGACGCCGAAGTTTGCAAGCAAACGCGACAGGTCGGTGAGATCAACGTCGCCATCCAGATCCAAATCGCCCGCCCAGCGCGAGCTGTTGTTGCGAAGCAGCTTCACCACGTCGGCGATTTCGTCATAGAGCGTCAGGTCGATGTCGCCATCGTTGTCGGTGTCGAACAATGCCGCGCACGACGGATTATCCGGAGCCGCAATGTCGGTGACGAACGTGAACACGCCGAGACCGTTGTTGCGATACATGCGCCACGAATTCCCACCGAAGGACGAGAGCACCCAGTCGAGATCGCCGTCGCCGTCGAGGTCGCCGATGTCTGCCGAAGGCGTGTGGCCGGGCGAGGGATAGGCGGTAGGGGCCGAGAGGCCGCCGGTGGCAGTGCCGAAGAGAATCGTGCCGTTGTTGCTGAAGGCGTTACCCGCCGCGATGTCGAGATTGCGATCGCCGTTGAGATCGCCGGCGACGATCACCCAAACTTCGCCGCCGATCGTGACGTTGGTGATGGTGGTAAAGCTGGCGTTGCCGTTGGCGCGCATGACGATCGCGCGCTGGCCGCTGCGGGCACCGACGATCAGGTCGAGCAGGCCGTCGTGATTCATGTCGCCGGCGATGAGCCCATATTCGCCGTTACCGCCGCTTTCGATGTTGCCGATGTTTGCGAACACGCCGCTGCCGTTGTTGCGTAGCAGCGTGATGTTGTTACCGCTGGAATTGGCGGTGGCGATGTCGGCATCGCCGTCGCCGTCGAAGTCGAGAACCGCGACGCCGTGGGGCTGCGCACCGACCGCGAGAAACTGCGCTGGCGAAAAGGTGCCGTCACCATTGCCGAGCACGATGCAGAGCGTGTTCGTCGCGGAGCTGGCGACTGCGAAGTCGGCGTTGCCGTCGCGGTTGAAATCGCCCGGCTCGTTCGGGCTGACTTCGTCGCGCAGTGACACGACCGGCTCGACGTAATTTTCCTCATACAGGCCCGTGCCGTCGGCGCGGTTAACGAATAGCCGCATGTCGGCGGAGACTTCGTTGATGGTGGCGATATCGACCCAGCCGTCGTTGGTGAAGTCGGTGGTGACCGCGCCGTAGATGCGGGTCTGGCCGTTGAATTCGTCGCGATTGGAGAACTGGTCGATCTGCGTGAAGCTCAGCCCCGGCGAGCAGCGTGTGCGTGTGGTGAACTGCCACGAATAGCCGGCAGTGCGCAGCGGGTTGCCGTCGGCCATCTGGATGTTGCGCGACAGGAACACGGTCACGGTCTCGCCCGCCTGAAACCGGCGGTTCGGCGTGAGCACCATCGATTGATTACCGTTTGTAAAGCTGATGTTGCCGACGGCGGCGCCCGAGAATCGCCCGAACGCCCAAAAGCTGAGCGCGTTTACCGTGGACGTGTTGATCGGGCGGTCGAAGTTCACGACGATCGGCGCTGCGAGATCGATATTGCCTTCGTTTCGCAGCGGCGAGACGGAGCTTGGAATGATCTCAACGCCGGCGGACGCGGCGGCGACGGTAAGCGTGAGCCAGATGGCGATAGCGAGAGAGCGGTTCTGTGGACGGACGTTTTGCATGGTGTTCCCCTCGACACGGAAGTGTGAATCGCAGATTCGCGGCGATCCCCCCGAAGGCATCGCTGCAAAGCTGAAGGCGATTTGTCGATAGAAGTGTAACGCGCGTTTTCGGAACTGGGCGAAAAATCTGGCGACGACTGGGCAAATGCGGGAGCTTGCCCGATTTGCTGTGGTTGCAGCGCGACTCTGGCGTCGCAAGCGGCGGAAAGCGACGTGCAACGCATCGTGCGCGCAGTGCGCGTAGTTCGCGACTCCCGCGCGGTCGCGAATGCGGTATGATCTGAGCGCGTTAGAAAAGGGCGGTTAGCTCAGCTGGCTAGAGCGTCCGGTTTACACCCAGAAGGTCGTGGGTTCGAGTCCCTCACCGCCCATCAGCCCGCTATTGCACTCGATAAATCGGAACGCACCTCGGCACATTCCGTGCCGTTTTCGCCAAATTTTGTAGCCTTTCTCGATCCTCTCGGCACTTCCGATCGTCGCGGTGCGGCTACTGGCTGCTGCGCAGAACGCCGCGCCCAATCGAGCGCACGCGCTGCCGAAGCGTCGGTGCTCGGCACACGCGAAACCGAAATCTCACTAGGGCGCTCCGTCCGCCTGTGTATCATGCCCGTATGCGACTGCTCAATTCTGCCCTGTCGATCGCAATGCTCGCGGCCGCTGTCGCGCTGGCGGACGGTCCGAGCTACGATCGTGACGTCCGTCCGATCCTCTCCGATCGTTGCTTCAAATGCCACGGACCCGATGCCGGAACGCGCCAAGCGGGGTTGCGCCTCGACGAGTTCGCCGCAGCGACCGGCGAACGAGACTCGGTGTGGGCGATCGCGCCGGGCCGAGTCGCGGAAAGCGAAGTCTGGCGACGAATCAACAGTCGCGATCCGGCCGTAATGATGCCGCCCTCGGACAGCAGCAAACGACCTCTGAGCGTCGATGAGCTTCGCACAATCCACGATTGGATTGAGGCCGGCGCGGCGTACGAGCCGCACTGGTCTTTTGTTCCACCCGTACGCCGTTCGCCGCCAACCAACCGCACGGTTGGCTGGAGCAAAAACCCGATCGATGAGTTCATTCTCTCGACGCTGGAGGAGAGGGGCATTCGCCCGTCTCCGCCCGCCGAACTTCCGACGCTGATCCGCCGGGTAACCCTCGATCTCACAGGCTTGCCACCAACCGTCGACGAACTTTCCGCGATTCCGCAAGCGGGCGCACAAAGCGCGGACGCCGCGCAGTCGACAGCGCTCAAGGCGGCGCAGTACGACGCCTGGGTTGAAACGCTGCTCACCAAGGAGCCATACCGCTCGCGCGTCGCCGAACGAATGGCGACGCCCTGGCTCGACGCGGCGCGTTACGCCGACACCTGTGGAATTCACCTGGATGCCGGCCGACAGATGTGGATGTACCGCGATTGGGTGTTGGCGGCGTTTCGCGACAACTTGCCGTTCGACCGGTTCGTCGTAGAGCAACTGGCTGGCGATCTCGTTCCGGATGCGACGCTGAATCAGAAAGTCGCGAGCGGGTTCAACCGTTGCCATGTGACCACGGACGAGGGCGGAGCGATCCCGGAGGAATATCTGGTCGAATACGCCGTCGATCGCGCGGCGACGACCGGCTCGGTGTTTCTCGGCCTCACGGTCGGCTGCGCGCGCTGCCACGATCACAAGTTCGACCCAATTTCGCAAAGCGAATTTTACAGCTTGTACGCGTACTTCAATTCGATCGATGAACCCGGCCTTTACTCGCAATTGCCGGACGTGAACCGCGCGTTCGAGCCGTTTATCCAGGTTCCGTCGGCTGAGGACGAGAGCCGCATCGCAGCGCTCCAGGTCGAGCTCGCCGCAGCGAAGAAATTGATGGAGCAAACGACGCCGGAAGATGCGCTGCGCTGGGATCAGTTTCAGCGCGAGCTTCCGACGCGCAGCGGCATCGCCTGGCGCGACTTCTCGCTCGTCAGCGCAACGTCAACCGGCGGCGCGACGATGACCCCGCAAGCCGACGGCTCGATCCTCGTCGGCGGGGAAAATCCAGCGACCGACGAGCACATGATCACGCTCCGCACGACCGCCACGGACTCGCGGCTGATCGCGCTCGAGGCCCTGGCTGATCCGGCGTTCGTCAATGGCCGCGTCGGCCGCGCCGACAACGGCAATGCGGTCCTCAGCGGTATCGAAGTCGAGGCAATCTCGATCCGCGAACCGTCTCAGCGCCGCGCGGTTCGCGTCATTTGGGGCTGGGCAGACTTCGAGCAGGCCAACGGCGACTTTCGGGTCGTGAACGTGCTCGATTCAAGCGACCATCTCGGCTGGGCGGTGAATGCGCACGACCGCGAGGGGCCGCGCGCCGCGCTGCTGTTGGCCGACGCGCCATTCGGATTCGAGGGCGGCACGGAAGTTCGCGTAACGTTGCAATACCGATCGAATTATGCGCAGCACGCCTTCGGCCGAGTGCGCGTCAGTCTGGCGTCGATCGGCGATGGCGGCCTCGACGCGCTCCCCGCCGCGGCGAGCGGTTGGTACACGGTCGGACCGTTCCCGCTCGAAGCCACGCGCGAGCCGTACCAGCAGTCGTTCGAACCAGAGTCCGACGTACAGATCGATCTAAAGCGAAACTTCGGCGCAGGCAACCAAATGTGGCGCTTCGTCGAGACCTTTGTGGATGACCGGGTCAACGCCCTGCCCGACGGCCGGAACGTAACGTATGTCGCGCGGCGTATTTTCGCGCCGACGCCACGCACCGTCGAACTTTCGCTCGGCAGTGACGACGGTTTTCAACTGTTTCTCAACGGCAAGCAGGTCGCGGCCCGCAAAGTCGAACGCGGTGCCGCCCCAGACCAGGACAAGGCCACGATCGAACTCCACACGGGATTGAACGTGCTGGTGTTCAAGATCATCAACACGGGCGGGCAGGCTGGATTCTATTATCGCGCGCAGTCGCGAGCGCACGAGCTAGCCGGTCCGCTGGCCGCGGCGCTCCTACCGAAATACGCGCGCTGGCCCGAACTGATCTCCCGCGTTCAGCTTGGCTGGAAATTCGAATACTCGCCGGACCACCGCGCGCGGCGTGAAGTCCTCTCCGGCCTGGAAAAGAAGCTCGCCGAAGCCAACGCCGCCATTCCGCAAACGATGGTGATGAAGGAACTGCCGACGCCGCGCGAAACATTTGTGCTTACACGCGGTGAATACGACAAGCCCGACAAGGCGCGCCCCGTTCGGCGGGGCATACCGGCCGCCCTCGGCCACCTTCCCGATGATGCACCGAACAATCGACTGGGGCTTGCGCAGTGGCTCGTCTCGCCTGGGAACCCGTTGCTCGCCCGCGTAACCGTCAATCGACTGTGGGAACAGTTCTTTGGCACCGGGCTGGTTTCGACCAGCGAAGATTTCGGCATGCAGAGTGCTTGGCCCTCGCACCCGGAATTGCTCGACTGGCTCGCAGTCGAATTCCGCGAGAGTGGTTGGGACATGCGGCACATTGTGCGGCTCATCGTCTCGAGCGCGACGTATCAACAGGATTCGCGCATCCGCCCGGACATCCGCGAACGCGACCCGACGAACCAGTGGCTCACGCACTTTCCGCGACGTCGACACTCGGCCGAGATCATCCGGGACCAGGCGCTATTCCTGTCCGGATTGCTCGTCGAGCGATTCGGCGGCCCGTCCGCTCGACCCTATCAGCCCGACGGTCTGTGGCAGGAAATCTCCATGCCTCAGTCGAATACGCGCATCTTCGAACGCGACAAAGGCGACGGCTTGTGGCGGCGCAGCCTGTACACCTATTGGAAGCGCGCCTGTCCGCCACCGTCGCTGATGGCGTTTGACGCCCCGACCCGCGAGTCCTGCACCGTCCGCCGGCTGAATACCAACACGCCGCTCCAGGCGCTCGTGTTGTGGAACGATGAGCAATTCGTCGAAGCAGCCCGCAAACTTGCCGAACGTGCGATCCACGCCGCGGCGACGGATGCCGAGCGTCTGACCTGGCTGCACCACGCGTGCGCCGGACGAAAACCCGAGCCGCAAGAGTTGGCGGCGCTGGCCGCCTCGCTTCGGGCGTTCCGCGCAAGCTACTCTCTCGCACCAGACGAAGCCGCCAAATTGCTCAATGTCGGCGAGGCGCCAGCCGCGCCGGAAATCGAGCCGATCGAACTTGCAGCATGGACCATGGTCGCAAGCGCCGCACTGAATCTGGATCTCGTCTTGAGCCAGAACTGAAGACTCGGAGAGCCCGCGATGGACCCGATCGAAGAACAGTATCTCAACATCACTCGTCGCCGATTTTTCGGCGTGGCCGCGCGATCCGTTGGTGCCGGCCTCGGCTCGATGGCTCTCGCCTCGCTCCTTCGCGCCGGTGAGCCGCCGATTGTCGCCCCTTCCGGCGCGCCGGTTTCGCCTTACGGTCCCCATCACCTCCCGCGCGCCCGACGCATGATCTACATGCACATGGAGGGTGCCCCGAGCCAAATCGACCTGTGGGACTACAAGTCCGGCCTGCGACAGCGATTCAATCAGGACTTACCCGATTCCATTCGTGGCGGGCAGCGCATCACCGGAATGACCAGCGATCAGACTCGTCTGCCGATCGCACCGTCGATCTTTAAGTTCTCCCGATATGCCAACAACCAAAATGGCGTGTGGATCAGCGAACTCATGCCGCACACCGCCCGCGTCGCCGGCGAACTCTGCTTCATTCACTCGATGCATACCGATGCCATCAACCATGAACCCGGGATCACGTTCTTCCAAACCGGCAATCAGCAGCCGGGCCGTCCGTCATTCGGCTCGTGGGTCAGCTACGGCCTCGGCAGCGCCAACGCCAACCTTCCCAGTTTCGTCGTGCTCATTTCACAGGGATTTGGCAACATGCAGGCGCTCTCGGCCCGCTTCTGGGGCAGCGGATTCCTGCCCGGCGAGCATCAGGGATGCAGGTTACGCAGTGGCGGCGATTCGGTCCTGTACTTGAATGATCCGCCGGGCGTTTCGCGCGCGCAACGCCGCCGCATGCTCGATCTCGTCGCCGAACTCAACGAGCGCGAAGCGGCGCGCAGCCTCGATCCCGAGGTGCGCACCCGAATTGCACAATACGAAATGGCGTATCGCATGCAGATGTCCGTGCCCGAACTGACCGACTTCTCCGACGAAGACGAGGAGACGCTGGAAATGTATGGGCCCGAAGTCAGGAAGCCAGGCACATTCGCGGCCAACTGCCTGCTCGCTCGTCGCCTCACCGAACGCGGCGTGCGCTTCGTGCAGCTCTACATGCGCGGCTGGGACGCGCACGGCAACCTACCCGGTGAAATCCGCGCGCAGAGTCAGGCAGTCGACCAGCCGCAAGCCGCGCTTGTCAAAGACCTGCGCCGCCGCGGCCTGCTCGACGACACGCTCGTCCTCTGGGCCGGCGAATTCGGCCGAACCGTTTACAGCCAGGGAACGTTGACCCAGGAAAACTACGGTCGAGACCATCACCCGCGCTGTTTCACGCTCTGGGCTGCCGGCGGCGGAATCAAACCCGGCATCTCATTCGGAAAAACAGACGAGTACAGCTACAACATCATCGAGAATCCCGTCAGTGTGCACGATTTGCACGCGACGCTGCTGCACCTGCTTGGATTCGACCATACTCGTCTCAGTTACCGACATCAGGGACGCGATTACCGCCTGACCGACGTCTTCGGAAACGTGGTGCGCGACATCATCGCGTGAGACCAAATCGGCGACCGCGTCCGCTCTATGCCCACCCACCGCCGCGGCGTATCCTTCGCGCTCGCTCTTCGGAGAACCGGCGTGTCAATTTGGTTCGAATTCTTCGGCCGACTTCACCCGATGGTCCTGCATCTGCCGATCGGGTTGATCGCCGGCTTGATCCTGCTCGAAATCGCCGGGTTTTTGCGGCGTCAAGCGCCTCCGCGCGAATTCGCCGCGCCGCTGGTGTGGCTGACCGCCGCGACATCGCTCTTCTCGACCGCCACCGGCTTCGTGTTGAGCTACGAAGGCAACTTCAGCGGCGACACGCTCGATAACCACCTGCGACTCGGCATCCTCGTCGGACTAGCTGCGCTCGCTACAGCCGTGCTCCACCTCCGCACGAAGCCGACGGCATACCGCATAGCGCTACTGTTCACCGCGGCGCTACTGGTTCCCACCGGACATCTCGGCGCATCGATGACGCACGGTGCCGATTTTCTGACTGAGCCGTTCACCGCGCCGCGCACAGAATCGGCGTCTCCCGCCGCGTCCGCACCTGCCGCGATATCATCGCCCACTACGAGCGCTTCGGTTCCCGAGTACGCCGCGATCGCGCCGATCCTTGCATCGCGCTGCAACGCCTGTCACAGCGTCTCGCGAAGCAAAGGCGGCTTGCGACTCGACAGCCCCGAGCAAATCGCCGCCGGCGGCGACGAAGGCCCGGTGATCGTGCCCGGCAACGCCCGAGCCAGCGAACTTGTGCGGCGCCTGCGACTGCCGATCGACGAAGACGGCCACATGCCGCCGTCGAGCAAGCCCCAGCCCGACGAGGACGAAATCCGAGCGATCGAAGCCTGGATCGCGGCCGGTGCCACGATGCCGAGTCCGACCGTCGGCAGTAGCGCCGTGGCGAACACGCACAACGAACCAACACCCGACCCTGATTCCGTTGCAAGCCCGGCGTTGATCGTCGGCGACGGTTTGCCGCCGCTCGCCCCAGCCCCGCCGCTGGCTCTGGCCGCGTTGCGGCAATCTCTGGTGCATGTCGAGCCGATCGCCGCCGGCTCGAATCACCTCTGGGTCGACTTCGCCGCCGTCGCGCCGCAGTTCGCCGATGCCGAAGTCGCCGCACTGCTCGCCCCGATTCTCGAGCAGGTTCATTTGCTCTCACTCGCACGCGCGAGGATCACCGATGCGACCGGCCCACTGATGGCGCGCATGCCCAATCTTCACCGCCTCGACGTTCGCTCCACGCCCGTTTCGACCGCGTTCCTCGAGCCGCTCCGCAACTGCCCGCGGCTTGAATCGCTGGTTCTTTCGCAAACCGCGCTCACCGACGCCGCGATCGACGCGCTTCTCGCCCTTCCAACATTGCAACACGTCACTCTTTGGAATTGCGGCATCTCCGCGGATGCGATCGCTCGGCTTCGCGCCGAGCGACCGACTTTGCAGATCACTACCGGCCAGGAGCCGCTCGTGGCGCCCCTCGGAGCCGAAGGCGAACTCAAGTTTTCCAGCGATGCGCCTCTGCCCGGCGCGTCGTCGGCAGCGCTCACGCCCGCAAACATCGCCTGCCCTGTGACCGGTGCGCCGGTCGATCCGAAATACGTCATTGTGCATGAAGGCCGAATCATCGGCTTCTGCTGCCCAAACTGCCCGCGAGAGTTTTGGTCCAATCCGCACAAGTATCCCCCCAAGCCGTAGCGCCAACGGGCGTCATTGGCCGCGACGACGACCGTTCAATTCGGCCAGTTTTGCCGCCGATAGATCCGAATCGTCGCCGGTGGTCGACGAAGCCGTCGGCGCCGGCACTGTGGTGCGATCGCGAAGTTGGTCATGCTTTCCGTCGATCGACGGCCGGAGATTCGATCTCGCGATGACGCAGAGCGCCGCATGCCGAACGGAATGCTGCGAAAACGGTTGAGAGGGAACGTAGCTCGACGCTTTCGAAAGACGATTCGACGCTGTCTGTGGAACAGTCTGATCACTCCGACGAGGCGCTTCGCTGGCCGCGTACTGAAGCGGGGCACCGCCCGTGCGATCAACTTTCGGAGTCAATGAACGCAGACGACTCGTGCAGTTCCATGGCATGTATCATCGCCAGGATTCCCGCTCGGAGTGCGGCCGGCAGCGTTGACCAAGCCTTCACGACCTCAAGCAGGTCCGTTGGCTG
This sequence comes from Phycisphaerae bacterium, assembly GCA_046155505.1. GTDB lineage: Bacteria > Planctomycetota > Phycisphaerae > UBA1845 > Fen-1342 > JBJXFK01. The sequence goes on along the minus strand of JBJXFK010000110.1, from coordinate 15,131 downwards.
CCCAGAGACGCGGTCCGGACGGACTGTGCCGGATTCTGTGCCGCCCCTGGTCGCAACATGCGATTTGTGCGATGTTTTCACGAGGCGTTCGAGGCCCTCACCGCCCATTCATTTCTGACCGCTCCTGTCGGGAATCAACTTTCGCACGCCGTTCCGAATACCGCTAACAAGTTCGCCAGATCGGTGAGATTCACCGCGCCGTTGCCGTCGAGATCGCCGTCCTGCCGACCCGCACCCGAGGGCGTGCCGTAGTTCGACAGAAGCGTCGCCAGATCTGTGAGATCGACATCGTTGTCACCATCAACGTCGCCAGGGCAACTCGGCGGACAACCGTCGACTATCGCCGCGGACATCGGCATGGCCAAGTCTTCGCAAAGCAGATCGCTTGCGACAACGGTCGAATCTGACGCGAGGTCGGCGCTGAAGTTCGCAACGCGCGGCGCGCACTCCATATCCTCAAGGTCGGTGAATCGTCGATCCGCTGGGAATTGCGGCATGTCGAACCCGACGGCGAGGATGCGATTGCCGCTCGGGCTAGCGCCGAGTCGCTCGACGAGCGACGCGACGTGGCGGATGTTTGAAAGCTCAATGACCCCGTCGGCGATCACGTCGGTCACGGTATTTTTGCTGCCGCGGATGATCGACATGCGATAGATGCGCGTGCCGTCGGCTGAGTCGTTGATCGCCGAGGTCAGCAACAGCTTGTTGAAGGACGGCGAGCCGCACGGTGTGCGCGAGACGTACATAGCCGATGGGCTGCGCATTTGGGGTGCCGAGGTCGACTCTGGGAACCGCGTTTGCAGCGGAATGCGAAGCTGCCCGCCGCTGGTCGGATACACGAGCAGCCACTCGTTATTGGCGGGCGTTGCGAGTTGCGGCTCCGCCGGCGGCGGCAGCGTCGTCTTGCAGGCGAGCACAAACACGTTGCCGAACGCGTCCACTTCAATCTCGCGGATGCGCTGCGTATCGATCGCCGATGCTTCGGGCGGCAACGCGTTGCGATCGGGATCGCAATAGGGGTCGAAGCCGTAGAGTTGTTCGACTTGCACGTCGCAGCCGGGCAGAATGCGCAGTTGAGCGGCGGCGCGATAGTGGTGCAGCGGCGCAGAGATCTGCGGCGTGCAGAGCGGGCCGCCCGGAACCGACACGAGCACCGGCGCGACGTAGACGATGTTCGGCTCGGTGGGCGAGAACGCCGCGTCGGCGATGGGCACGCCGAGCGGCGCGCCGCTGTTGCCGGGAACGGGCTGCGACTGCAGATGGATGTGGACGGTGCTGCTGCCGAACATGGAGCTGGTCGGCGGCACGACGATTTTTCCGTCGCAGGCTCGGATGAGTCCCTGCAGGGCATGCAGCACATAAGGCTGGCTGAATGGGCCGGTGATGATGCGACCGCAAGCGCGGTATGCGCCATCGGCGGCCGGCGCGATGGGTGGATAAACGGATGGCGCGCCGCATGACAGGGCGTCGTCGAGGAAGTAGAGCCGCTGCTGGCGCGCGCCGGACATGATTGTGAAGTCTGGGGAAAGCGTCTTGCCGAGCACGATCAAGCCGGACTCGGGAACGGTGATCCCGCCGACCCCGTCGCATCCGGGCAATGGGCCGCGCAGTTGCGGCGCGCCGTCGCCGCATGTACCCAGCGCGTCGGGATCGAATGCCAGCGCGTCCCAGGCGATGATGTCGGCGATGTCGAGATAGCCGTCGCGCGTCATGCCGTTGTCAACGCAGCTCGTTCCGGCGGCGTTTCCCTCGGCAAGGCTGAGCGCTTGACCGTACGAACTGAGCAAGGTGAGCAAGTCTCGTTCAGTGACCGCGCCGTCGCCGGTGAAATCGCGACACTGCGGATCGCTGCAGTCAATATGAGGATCGAAATTGTCGATGTGTACGCGCGAAGCTTCGCCGCGCAGTTCGAGCTCGACGTAGGTACCGCGGCGGAAATTCAATTCACCGGCGGGGAACGTGTCTGCAAACACGGCGAAGCTTGGTGCTCCGGGAGAGCCGGGCAGTCCGCTTCGCGGTGGGCTGATCCGCGCGAGTTCGACGAACTGCGCCGCATTCGCAGCCGAGCGCGATTCGGGGGACTCCGTCAAATAGACGACAAGCTCGGTCGGTGCCTGCGCGTTGGACGACGTTGAGACAAACTGGTACTCGAATGCGACGGTCACGCGTTCGTCGCCGGCGCGTGCGAAGCTGCCGTGGGCCGCGATTGACAAAGCGGATTGCAAGCCGATCGCCTGGGTGCGCATGTCGAGCACGCCGCCGCGCGCGAGCGGGACGATCGGGTCGGACTGGTGTGTGATTCGCTCGCAGCTGCCGCGCTTGCGCGGTTGTGACGGATCGGTCGGCTGCGCGTCAGACGGGTCTTCTAGTCGGCGCTTTAGGCGAACATCGACTTCGTTGTTGGGCGGCAGCGTGGCGTCGTCGAAACCGATGACCTTGAGCGAGAAGCCGAGCAGCGGAATATCGACGATGTGGGCGTCCGGGGCCATCGACATCGTTTGGTAATAGACGCGTTGTAGGCCGGTGTTCAGCGTCGCGCCGGATTCGAGCGTGATGTGCCGCACGTAGAGGGCCTCGGGGTTGGTCACGTTCGCGGGTTGGAAGCGGAAACCCTGACGGTTGGTGAGCGTCACCTTTGCACCGGCAGTGATGATGAGCTCATCAAGGGACCACGAGTCGTTGTATCCGCCGGCCGAGCCGCCGGGCGGAAGTTGGAATGCACCGGACGCGCCGTTGCCGACGCCCAGATCAATGTCGCGCGTTCGCAATTCGAGCAATTCGCCCTGTGTGCTGCCGGCGCCCTGCGCGATGATGACCTTGATGCGGTTGTTTTCGACCAGCGGCTGCGAGCCGTCGGTCGGGTCGGGGTCGAGGTCGAGGTAGCGATCGCCGTAGGAGGTGATGTTGTTGCAGGCGATCGTCGAGTCGCCGGAGACGAAGAACTCGCCGCCAAACCCGCTGGTGGATTCGAGCAGGCTGAGGTTGTTGCGCACGATGGTCGATCCATCCTCGACCGTGAGCGCGTTGACTTCGACGCGCGTGTTGCGGACGCGCGCCTGATCGCGGACGAGGAGTGCGCCATTGACGCTGACGATGCCGCCTGGCGGTGCGCCGATCTGGCCATTGGTGACGCACACGTCGTCGGGCATTCCGCTGAGATTCAGCACGGCCTCGCCGGCGAGCGCGAGCGTCGCGCCGCGCTCGATTGTGATGTTGCCGGTGCCACGAATGTCGCTGGTGATGTTCGAGACGGGCGACGGCGGCGCAAGCGGCAGCGCGCCGACGACCGACGTTCCGCCGAGCTCGATCGCGCTGGTGCCGAAGCTGCTGAGCGGCGCGGCGGTGGTCGCGAAGTTCATTGAGAGCCGCAATGCGCCACCAACGCTCAGGCCGTCTTCGCGGCCGACGAGATACCCGCCGATCGGCGTCATTACCGGCGGCGTGGCAAACGCGAGCGTGTCGGAGCTCGTCGTAGTTTCACGCACCTCAAACGCGCCGACGCGGCACACGAGCAGCTCGCCGCTGTGCAGCAATGTCCCGCCTTGCGCGGGTGGCCGGTCGTACAAATCGCCGGTGATCGTCAGCGTTGCGGGCGCGGCGGCGGAACCGGCGGAAAAGCGCGAGCGGGCGCGGCCGGCGCTGGAAAGGTCGCGATCGCGCGCGTGGCCGGTCCAGGTAAGCGCTGCGGCGGGCGTACCCGCCGGGGCGATTACCCAGCTCGTCACGGGGCCGCGCACCAGCACGTTGCTCAGCTGCGCGGCAGGAACCTCCCAGCGCGCGGGCAACAAACCGGCGACCGCCGGCGCGTAGACTTGTGTCGCGGCCAGCGTTGCGGCTAGCTCGATGACGGTTTCGGCAGCGCAGCCCGCCGACGTCGAAACGCGCAGCTCGCCGCCGAAGGGCAACTGCAGGGTGCCGGTACCGACGATCGACGTGCCGAACAGTGTCGTCACGCCGCCGGGGGTCCAGGCTTCGGTCAAGTCGACCTGCGACTGGGCGAACGACTGCGAGAACTGCGTGACAGCACCGTCGATGATCACGTTGTGAAGCGCGGGCGCGCCGCCGTTCACGTCGATCGACGACGCGCATGCACCGCGGTTTGCAGTGATGATGCAGTTGCGGATCGCCGGGCTGCCTGAGCCGATCAAAATGCCGCCGGCGGAATTGTCGCGCCCGCTACCGTCGGCGTTGCCGCCGCGGATCGTGAAGCCGTCGAGGACAGCCAGCGCGGTCGTTTGATCGGCGCGAATCACATGATAGCAGTTGTCGTTGAATTGCTGCCCGGCATCGTTGTCGTCGAGGTCGCCGGAAAGAACCGTGAGCGCGGCATCGCGCGCCGGCGGCAGCGCGATTTCGTCGCCGACAAGGCCACCGATGATCGTCACGCCGTCGGCGAGTTGGAACGATGAAGCGCGGCTCGTGCCGGGTTTGTAGGTTCCGGCGGCGACCCAGACCTCGATGTTCGTGCAGCCGGCGATGGAGAGAAAATTGAGGGCTTCGCGCAGTTCGGGATAGGCGTTGTCCCAGCTCGATCCGTCGCCGAGGCCGGTCGCGCCGGCTTTCACGTAGATGCGACTCGATGCTCCGCCGCCCTCTTCGAGCGCGCCGCGCTCGACGATTTGCGGCGTGCCCGTGACGCGCGGGCCGCGTTTGAGATCGAGCGGCATCAGTTCGCCGCGGTCGCCGTCGCAGTCGATGTCGGCGGCGTCAGGCGGTAATTCCGAGTTGTCGCCCGTGTTGCGGCCGGGCGACATGTCGAGCAGGGCGAGATCGCCGGGATCGTCAATGCCGATGCCCCAGCCGTCCCCGCCGTCGCTGGGCGTGCGCGCAAACAGCGGGTTCGCGGTGGTGTTGTTGTCGCCGCTGCCGACCCAGCCGCCCTGAATAATGGTGTGGCGCAAGATGAGCGGTGGCAGGTCGAGTTGATTGCGGAAGATCTGATCGGTGGTCGTGCCCAGCGTCGTATCGACGTTGCCCCAGAGGATCGAATTCGCGACACGCGGCGCTGTGGCAATGCCGGAGTACCAAAGCGCGCCGCCGGACTGGGCCGAATTCGACGCGAGCGAGCAATTCAGCAGGAGCGGGCTGCCGGCGGTGCTGTAGATCGCACCACCCGTGCCGGTCGCAGCCGTGTTGCCGACGAAGATGCAGTTCACGATTGCGGGCGAGGCACCTTGTAGCGCGAGGCCGCCGCCCTGAGCGGCGGCGGTGTTGGCGATGAAGCGGCAACTGACAAGTTCCATTGGGTTTGTGCTGCCGAGAAAGACCGCCGCGCCGCGCGCGGCGCGGTTGCGCTCGAATCGGGACAGTACGGCTTCGAGCGCAGAGGTGCCGACCGCGACCGATATCGCGCCGCCGCCGTCGACGGCCAGATTTTCCTCAAACACGCAGTCGCGCAGCGCGATCGTACCGACGGCGAAGCTGTAGATCGCGCCGCCGTCGCCGACGGTCGGCTCGTTTGCGCGGTTCTTGATGAAACGGCAATCCGTGAGCGTGGGATTCGAGTTGCCGCGCACGCCGACCGCACCGCCGTTGGAGCCGGCATTTGACTCGAAGGCGCACGCGACAATCGTCGGGGACCCGTTGTTGACGTACAGTCCGCCGCCGCTGTCGGTGTCGGGCAGTTTCGCGAAGCCGCCGCGAATCGTGAAGCCGTCGAGAATGGCGGTTTCGTCGGTACTGCTGGCGTCGACGACGTGCAGCGAGTTTTCGGTGTAGTTTGCGCTGCCGGGTTCGTCCGCCGGCTGATCGTTGCCGGTCAGGTCGCCGGAGAGGATTGTCACGTTGATCGCCGCGTCGCGCTGGGCGCGCGTGAATTCGTTGCCGGCGAAGCCGCCGTAGAGCGCGACGCCGCTCAGCAGTCCGAATGACGACGCACGCGAGCCGCCGGCGATCTCGGGCTTGTAGGTTCCTGCGGCGACCCAGATTTCGCGGACGATGCCGGCGCTATTGCGGGCGGCGCAGAGTGCGGATTGCAGATCGACAAACGCATCAGCCCAGGTTGTTCCGTCGGTAGCGCCGTCGGCGGTTGAATTGACGTACAGAACCGTTTGGGTCGGAGCTGTGAAAGCGCGTTCGTGCGCGCCCATGTCGGTCGGTGGGGAACCGACGCCGGAGTTTGTGGCGCAGGGCTCGTCCACTTGGCGCGGCAGGCCGGCGGCATCGATCGGGAGCAATTCAGTGGTGTTGCCATCGGCGTCGATATCCGCCGAATCGATCGGCAGTGCGGTCGAATCGCCGCTGTCGATCGCGGGCGAGCCGTAGCCCAGGCGCAGATCGCCGTAGTCGTCGTTGACGCCGTTCCAGAAACCGTCGATGCCCGGCGAGGGCGCGCGCAGAACGCGCGGATTTCCGGCGACGATTCCGACATCGCCTGCGCCGCTCCAATCGCCCTGGACTAGCGAGTAATTGACGATCGGCGCGCCCGTCGTGACGTGAATCTGCGCCGATTCGTCGGTTCCGCCGGCATCGCGATTGTTCCAGAACACGCAATTGGTGATCGATGGATTGAACGCCGCGTTGTTGCCTTGCGCGCCGCAGATAATCCCGCCGCCGCTGGAGATCGCGACGTTTTCGGAAAACGTACAGTTGACGATCGAGGCCGTCGAGCCGGCGACGCCCAGCGTTGGCACGGTGATCGCGCCGCCGCTGCCCGCGGTGTTTCCGATGAATAGGCAATTGGCCGCCGTGAACGTGGCGACGCGGACGTTGCCATTGGGAACGCGCAGCGCGCCGCCGAATCCGCCGCCGGCGCTGTTTCCGACGAATCTGCACCCGACGACGTTGAGGACGCGTTCGGAGGCGTAGAGTCCGCCGCCTGAGCCGGCCGATCGCAGGCTATTGCGTTCGAACGTGCAATCGATGAAGTCGTTGGCACCGCCGGAGTCCGCACCGCCAGCCGACGATTGGGCCTGATTGAGCAGAAAATGAGTGCGTCGGATGGTGCGTTTTCCGTCGCCGTCTAGCAATGCGCCGCCGCCGCCGAGTCCGGCGATATTCGTGGTGAAAAGGCAATCATTGAGCGTGCCAATGCCGTCGCCATAGCGCATTCCACCGCCGTATTGCGCGGCGCGATTTCGCTCGAAGACGCAGCTTTCGAAGGCCACGTCGGATGCCAACCCCGGGGTGTATCGGCCCACATGTGCGCCGCCGCCGGAGGCGTTGGTGGCGTTCTCGAATACGCGGCAGTTTCGAATGGTGCCGTCGCTGCCGATCAGCCAGAGTCCGCCACCCTTTGCGTCCTCTGCGCCGCCGTCGGTCAGGTTTGCAAAGCCGCGCGTGATGGTAAATCCATCGAGTGTCCAGCCGGTGCCGCGCACGCAACGAACGACGTGGGCGGCGTTCTCGTTCCAGGTCGCGGGTGGTGTGGTCAGCGGGTCGAAAGGAATGGCGGAGTCGTCCCCCGCGCGATCGCCGGTGAGGATTGTGAGATTCGCGGCCGGATCGCGCTCGTCGCGCAGCAGCTCGTCGCCGGCGAACCCGCCATAGATCGCGAGGCCGGGCGGCAGGATGAACGAATCGATCCGCTCGCCGCGCGACGTTGGTTGATACGTTCCCGCGGCAACCCAGAGTTCCTGCACGCCGACGCCGTTTGCGGCGCGGCAGAGTGCGTCGGCGAGGTCTGTGTAGGCGTCATCCCAATTTGTGCCGTTGTCCGCTCCCGTCGCGGCACCGTCCACGTATACGACGGCCTGCGCCGGTCCCGGAGAGGCGACGCGTTCATACGCGCCAAGATCGGCCGCAAAATCAGGCGGGCTGGCCGAGCGGTCGGCGAGGCATCCATCCTGCAGAAAGCGGGCGTTGCCATCGATATCCAGCGGCGTCAATTCCAGTACGTCAAGATCGTCGTCAAGATCGGTGATGTCGGTTGGCACAAAGCTGAGGTTTGCCAAGTCGATCGCGGGCGAGCCGCGATAGAGCCGCAGGTCGCCGTAGTCGTCATTTACGCCGTCCCAGAGTCCGTCGCCACCTGGCGAAGGACTACGGGTAAAGAGCGGATCAAAGCTGATGATGCGATTGCCGTCGGGGTTGGTCCAGCCTCCTCGAATCAGGCTGTCGGTAACAGTTGGCGTGCCGCTCGCGACGAAGATTTGCGCGGTTTCGTCGAGCGGGCCGCTGTCGCGATTGTTCCAGAAGATCGAATTGCGAACGGTGAAGCTGCTCGTGCCGCCTGGAATCTGCGTAGTTCCAGCCCAAATCCCGCCGCCGTCCGTGGCCGCGACATTCTCGGCGAACGAGCAGTTGATGAACGACGCAGACCCGCCGCCCAGATCGTGATTGGCGAGCATGACCGCGCCGCCGCGAACTGCGGTATTGCCGACGAAGACGCAGTTCGTGGCCCTCAGGATGCTCCCCGGCTGGGAGGAAGTGGACTTGCTGAAAATCGCGCCGCCGCCGCTGTCCGGATCGGAGGCGGGGCCGGTTGCCATGTTGCCTATGAACCGGCAACTGACGAAATCCGCCGTCGGGCCGGGAGTATGCGTGAGAAAGACCGCGCCGCCGCTGCCCGGACTGCGATTGGCGATGAAATCGCAGCGAATCACCGCGCGCGGACGCCGCCAGAGCACGAGCGCTGATCCGAGATTCTGCTCAAAGAGGCAGTCGGCGACGCGTGCGTTGGGCGTGGCGACGGCGCTGATGGCACCGGCGCTGGTGTTGCGGCGAACAATCGCATTTCGCACGTCCAGCGCCGAACTGCCGCTGCTGAACACCGCCGCACCGCCGTTGGCGTTGGCTTGATTGCGCTCAAACAGGCAGCCGTCGATGAGCAGCGTGGCCTGTGTCGCAGTGCTGTGATAGACCGCGCCGCCGGGCTGCGCCGAACGATTCTCGCGGAACGTGCAATTGCGGATCGTGAGCGCGCCGCTGGTGGCATACACGCCGGCGCCGTTGAGGATTGCGCCGCTGCTGTGCGCGTATCCGCCGCGTACGGTGACTCCGTCGAGGATGCGTTCAGCGAGCCCGGTCGTCGCCGAGACGACGTGATACGAATTCTCGTTGTAGCCCACGAAGGGTGTGCCGTCGGTGGGGTCGTAGTATTGATCGCCGCCTGTGAGATCGCCGCTGAGAATGCTGACGTTCGCGGCGATGTCGCGCTGCGCGAGGTCGGTTTCGTCGCCGGCGAACCCGCCATACACCGCGACGCCGGACGGCAGCTCGAATGTCGCCGCACGATCGCCGGGCGTGACGACGCCTGGCCAGAAATCCGGTGTATAAACACCTGCCGCGATCCAGATTTCGCTGACCTCGTCGGCATATTCGCCGGCGAAGTTGAGCGCCGCGGCTAGGCTGTCGGTCTCGGCCTCCGGGGGCCACGGCGTCAACGACGGATCGTTGCTGACTAGAATTTCTCCGCCGACATGCTCATAAGCGCCGATGTCCACAATTGCCCCGCTGCCGACGCCTTGGTCGACGACCGACCAGAAATCGCGCAATCTTGCTCGGCGGCCAATGTCGTACGGTGCCGGCTCGGTCGTATCGCCGTCGCCGTCGAGATCGGCTCGATCGGCCGCCAAAAACGCGTTGTTTCCTGCGTCGATCGCCGCGGATGACGCGGAGGGGCGGAGGTCGCCATAGCTGTCGCCGTTTCCGTCCCAGACGCCATCCGCGCCGGGACTCGGGTTTTCGCGCAGGGCGGGATCAGCGTCGTCGATCTCGGTACCCGCAAAACCGCCCTGAACGATTGAATAGCTGATTGTGGCGGGCGGACCGGCGACCTCGATCTGGGCCGTCGCGCTGCCGCCGCCAAACGCGTCGATATTGGCCCAAACGATGGAATTCCAGAGCGACCCGTTCGTCGGCGTCGCGAGGAAACCCACCCCGCCCCCGCTCTGTAATGCGACGTTGGAGATCAGCGTGCAGTTGCTGATCGCCGTTGACGGGTTCGACGTACGCACGCCGCCCCCGCGATTGGCCGTGTTGCCAACAAACGTGCAGCTGGAAATGAGCGTTGCATCGGCGGCAACCGAGACGTAAATGCCGCCCCCCTCGCCATCCGCGGCTGCATTCGTCGCACGGTTGCCGTAGAACGAACAGCCCTGAATCGTAACCTGATCGAGATTCCCGGCGATGCGGATTCCGCCCCCCGAGCAAAACGTCGCCGGACCGCCGGCAAAATTGCGGAGAAACAGGCAGCCCGAAATATTCAGCGTGCCTTCGCCGCCCGTGATAATTCCCGCGCCGCGGGCCGCGACGTTCGCGTCGAAAATGCAGTCGCGAACCGTTGTGTTTGCGGCACCACTCGACAATCCGCCGCCGGCACCTGCGCCCGAGAGTGGGGCAAGGTTGCGCACGAATGTGCAATTTTCAATTAAGACACTGGCGTAGGGGCCGCCGCTGTTGCCCTCAACGCTGAGCCCGGCGTGCGCCGATGTGGCCGCATTGTCTGCGAGCGTGACTCGCTGCAGCGTGGCCGCGCAGAAGCCTTGCAGTTCGATCCCGCCGCCCGAGGCGGCGCGATTTGCGGCGAAAATGCAGTTGCGAAGCGTCGGGCTGCCGCCGATTGCGAACAGTCCACCGCCGAAGCCATTCGTGCCGAATGCGGGAGCATCACCGCCGCGCACGGTCATGCCGTCGAGAACAGCGGAGGTGGCGACGCCGTGTGCGGTAAGGACGTGATCGCTGTTATCACCGTAATTGGTGAAGTTCGGACCATCCAGCCCGCCCACGGGATCGAGGTCACCGCTCAGGATGGTGAGATTCGCCCCAAAATCACGCTCGGCGAGCGCGATCTCGTTTCCGGCGAATCCGCCGTACACCGCCACCCCGCTGCGCAGGATGAAACTGAGCGTCCGATCGCCGGTTCCGTTCGGGTTCGCGGCGGACTCGTCGGGCCGATACGTACCGGCAGCCACCCAGATTTCGTCGCCGGTTTGGGCCGCGGCGAGCGCGGTGGAGAGATGCGGGAACGCGTCATTCCAAGTCGAGCCGTCGCCGTTGCCGCTCGCGCCGGCGCGAACGCGCAGAATTGCTGCATCCGATGCGGCTGCGAGTAGCACGCACCAAACGGAGACCACAATCGGGTAGCCGCGAAGTTTGATCATTTCGACACTCCACGCGACCGCGCGCAGTGCGCGACGCACCAAATGGTGAATACCGTCAGTGCCGCCCCGACTGGACGTGATTTCGGGGACAAACCGCAATTGCGTGCTTCTGTGCTTTGCAAGGAACTGAATACGTACTGTATCAAACGCCTCCGATTCCGCGAGCGAAAAACGAATTTGTGGGCGTTATAAGCCGAACCCAGGCCAGCCGCGCCGCAGGTTCGCCAGCTGGGCTACGGCGGCACTTCGACTTGCGGTAGTTCAAGCAGTCGGTCCGCCACGTCGCGGAACGGGATGACCGAGTAGTCCGAGTCGACCAGCAGCCCCTTCTTCAGCCGTAGGTACTCAACATGTCCGTCGAGGAACGCCAGATTGTGCATCGCACGCTGGCGGTGCCAGAACGATATTGCGGCCTGGTCCCAGGTTCTGAGCGGATTCCAGGTATCTGGCCAGCCGCCGTCGCCGAGATGGATCAGGCGCGCGGGGTCAAAATTGACCTTCGATCGAATCAGGTCGCGGCCGCGCGTGTTCATGGAGTTGATAATCGCCGCGTAGGGATGGCTCGAGACCCACGAGAGGCTGTCGAAGCAAATAAACTGATTTAGGCGATAGCTGTTGCCGTAGGATTCGAACAGCACGGTCGGCTCGGCTTCAATTCCTTCGTCGCTCGGGCAGCGGAAGATTTCCGCCGCGCGATCTGGGGTGCGATTCTGGCCGATGCCGGGCAGGGCGAATCGACCGCTGATCGGCTCGAGTCCGAGATATCGATTCAGAACCCGGGCGAGCGGGAAGTTCGGATTCGCGCCAAACGCGGGTCCGGCCGCGCCCTGTTGCCCGCCGTACACCCAATCGGCGTTCGCACCGCGCAGAAATCGGTCGCGTTGAGCGGCGTCATCGAGATACAAGTGCCACGCGCTAGCGATCTGCTTCAGGTTCGTCTGGCAAAGTGTCCGCTTTGCGGCCTCGCGCGCGGCGCGCAGGCTCGGCAAAAGAATCGCCAGCAGCAGCGTGATGATCGAAACCACCACGAGCAACTCGATCAGCGTAAACGCCGACCGCCGCGCAGGTGCCCAGGCTGTGCTCATGGCGTCGCGCCTCCCTTGTTTGGTAGTGCGGGCCATTCGGATTCCTTGGTGAAATCATGGATCCCGCGATCCATCAGCCGTTGCCGGGCGATTTCCTCGGCCCAGTGCGGCTTCGGTGTTTCGGCCGTGTAACGATACGCGGCGATCGCGGCGGTCTCGTCGCCGCGCAGCGCCGCGCGCTCGGCTTCCATGAGCCGCGCCAAGGCTTCGTTGGCTGGACCGAGCGCGCTGCGCAGTCGGGCGGCGTCGGGTTCGACTCCGGTCAAATAGTCATAGCAGGCGCGCATCGGCGGATTCTCGTTGGCCACCCATTCGGCGATCGGCAGCGCGGACTGCCGCACCGCTTCCAGTAAGTACCGTGCTCGATCCCGCGCGCGGACATTAATTGCGGCGAGAATCGTCTCATTTCGCTCGTCGGCGAGTTCGGATGCCTTTCGAGCCGAATGCTCCGACCGAACACGCGCGAGCCGCTCGTCGAAAAGCAGGAAGGCTACGACGATCGAGAATGCGACGACCAGCATCACGAGCGAGACGAGTGTGACGCTGACGCCGACATGCTTGCGGGCCATCTTGAGCAGCCAATAGACGCTGCTGTCGCGTCGAGCCTCGATCGGCTCGGAGCGAAGCCAGCGCTGCAGATCCGCGGCAAGCTCTCCCGCCGACTGATAGCGACGCGCAGGTTGTTTATCGAGGGTTTTCAGCAAAATGGTCTCGAGGTCGCGGTCGATCGGCGTTCTGGAGCGCCAGGGGCGTCGCGATTTCATCGGCGGGGCGCCCGTGCCGAGCGTCCACAGCGACGATGGCGAGGCGGGCGGTGTTTCGTTGATGTTCCTCAGGATTTCGAGGATGGACCCGCTGACCGGATAGGGCTTCTCGCCCGTCACCAACTCAAAGAGAATCACGCCGAGGGCGTAGATATCGGAGCGCGTGTCGATCTCGTCGCGTTTGCCGCGGGTCTGCTCGGGCGACATGTATGCGAGCGTGCCCATCACCTCGTCGCTCAGCGTCAGTTCGTCCTCGCGATTGACCCGTTTCGCCAGACCGAAGTCGAGGATCTTCACATCGCCGCGCTCGTCGACCAGGATGTTGGACGGCTTCAGGTCGCGGTGGATCACGCCGCGCTGGTGCGCGTACGCGACCGCCTCGCAGAGCTTGATGAACAACTCGACCGTACCGTCGATGCGCAGGCCCTTGTCCCTGGTGAAGCGATTGAGCGGCAGGCCGCGGACAAAGTCCATGACGTAAAACGGCAGTGCGGATGTCGTCGTGCCGGAATGAAAGATCGTCACGATCGAAGGATGCTGGAGCGCGGCGGCCAGCTCGATCTCGCGTTCGAAGCGGCGACGGACTGAATCGGACGCATGTTCGCCGTGCAGCAGCACCTTGATCGCGACTTCGCGGCGGGTGCCGACCTGCATGGCGCGATAGACAACGCCCTGTCCGCCGCGGCTGAGTTCGAGGGGGTGGTCATATCCGGGGAACGCCACGCCCGCGGTTGTGTCGGTGGGGGGGCGTTTTTCGGCGGCGACGGTGCTGGTCAGATCGCCGGCGCTGAGTTTGGTCTCGTCCAGCGACGCCAGCATTCCGCGTTCGCGCAGCGCCGCAAGCAAACCGGGCACGTCGGGCCGGGCGGCGGCAAAGAGCATGGCGTCGGCCAGCCGATCGCGGCTTCGGAGGTCGGCAAATTCGGCGACAGCGTCGGCGAGGTCGTCGCGTGGTTGCGCCGACCGATGGGTAGTCGCAGTGCGATCATCCGGAACCGAAGTCATGGCACCGATCCGAAGGGCCGCTGCAATCGTAGCGGGAGCCGTGGAGTTTCAGAAGCTGAATTCGGTTTTGGCCAACCAAGCCTACTTATCGAATAGCAGATGCCCTACTCCGGCCGGCGCGTCGCGAGGTATCCCGGCAACGCGATCGTGAAAATCGTTGGGTTGTTCTGCTTGGTCAATATCAGCCGCCCGCCGTGGCGTTCGATGAGTTCCTTTGCAGTGGTGAGGCCGATGCCGAGTCCGGTTTCGGAGCGTTTGCGGGCGCGCTTTGATCGATACGCGCGGTCGAAGATGTACGGGGCTTCGTCATCGGTGATGCCAATGCCGGTGTTCTTGACGTGGATGTTGTACCACGTCTCAACGTCGCTGCGCTGCGCGTCGCCCTCGACCGTGACGACCGTGCCGGGGTTGCTGTACTTGATTGCGTTTTGCAGCAGGTTGTACATCGCGATCTGAAACAGCCGCGGGTCCATCCATAGCGACGGGATGGAGAAAAAGCTGCCCTGGTTGTAGAGGATTCCGCTCAAGCCCTTGCGCCGCGCGGCAGGCGACAGCATTTTGCACAGCTTGGCCACGAATCCCGCCAGCGGCAGCACATTCTCTGGACGAAACGGCACGTCGGCGATGCGATCCAGACCCATGAGCTCGGAATTCACCAGCAGAATCTCGGCGAAACTCTCCATGTCTTCGAGCCGTTGCCGCACGCGCGTCAGGTCGTTTTGAAACGCCGCGTCCGGCTCGCGCACGAGGATGCCCGCGCTATCGCGGATCGCGGTGGCGGGCATATCGATGTCGTGGCGGATGCGCTCCATCGTGGCCGAGCGCTCGCGTTCCTTGATCATCAGCGAAATCAGTGGCGCGAGCGTCTTGGCCACGCGTTCTACGCGTTTGCGGTCAAGATAGTTCAGGCATGTCGGCCACGCAAAGCCGGTCGGCGGAATCTTGTTGCGCAGCCGAACCACGCCCAGCATCTCGCCGTCGTTCGAAAGCAGCGGCGCGCCGAGATATTGAAAACGATCGACCGACGCGGTGATGTCGGTGTAGACCGGGCCTTGGCGCACTTCGCAACTGCGATAATCCTCGGTGGCGAGCGTCTGCTTGTTGGCCGCGATCCAGCCGCTACATGAAAAGCCGTAGGGGTAGTGCATCTTGCGCAGCGGGACGTTTGAGTCAATACCGGTCGTGCCGAGCACATGCAGCACGCGGCGGGACTCTTCGGCTTGCAGAATCGTACA
>JBJXFK010000099.1:0-2725 GCA_046155505.1 Phycisphaerae bacterium | reverse complement strand
CCGTTGTCGGCTTTGGTCACGCGTTCGCCCGGCGGTGGAGCGTCGCCCCAATCGGCCAGCGTCAGCCAAGGCGTCCATGAATCGGCGAGGCGGTGACCGACGCGCAGCTCGATCGTCATGCCCGCTTGGGGCGGCACATCGGCGTTCCACGAAAGCAGCAGTTCGTTGAACTTGATCGGCGACAGCACGATCGGCGATTCATAGGTCGCACCATCGCTCAGCATGAGCGATTCGCCGTCGACGCTGGACCGCACCGGGGCCGCGTCGTCGCTCGCGGCGTTGCTGAAACGCACCTCGTCAAACGTCTCCTGCAACCACAGTCGATGTTGATAAGCGAGCGGCGGCGCGTTGCCGCAAAGCAGCGTGTCGAGTTCGCTCGCCATGCGTGCCAGATACTCTTCGCCGCGCGTGTGCTTGACCATGCCGGCAAGCAGGTACGCACGGTCGCCGTGCTGCACGCGCGCGGTGTCGAGATGCCAATCCTCCCACAAGCCGTTCTTGCGCAAGATGGCGACATCACGACCGGCGACGCCGCGGACGAAGCCGTCGGCGTGCGGATACAGCCAGGGCGTGGCGAAGATTTGGCGGAGCTGCGCACTGATCGCGCTGCTGCCGAGCCGGTTTTGTTCGAGCATGAGGTAAAAGCGCAGGCATTGACGCACGGTCGCCGCGTGCGAGTGATCGCCGACCGGGTCGCCGCGGCGTGGCTGGGCCGCGCCATAATGCTTGCCGCACCAAAGGCCGCCGCCGTGATTGCGGTCGTAGAGGCGATAGCGGCTGGTCTGGACGATCGCTTGCAGATAGTCGAGGCCGGCGAGTTCGCTGTACTTGGCGGCAAGGTCGTTGTCGGATTCGCGAATCATGCGGCCGAGTTCGATCATTTGCTCGTCGCTGATGAGTTCGTTGGCCGCCGCGCTTTTTTCGACGAAGCCGAGCGCGATGACGGTCTTGGGCACGCTCGCGCCGTAGAAAATTTGATCAGCGTTGACCATTGCGAGCCGCAGTTCAGTGATGTCGAGCACGCCAATGGCGCGATCGCCGGCGCGGATGCCAAGTTCGTCCCCGATGCGCCGATCAATCGCTTCGAGCGACTGCTGAAGCTGCGCGTCGCGCGGCGCGTCGGCGGGAATGTCGAACAATTGCAGGTCGGCGTGCATATACGCTTTCTGAAACGGCGGATCGGATTCGGGGATCGGCGCTGCGACGCGGGTTCGCGGCGGCGCGCAACCGGTAAGCAGGAGCGCCGCACAACTGAGCAGACAGATCGCAAATCGCATGTCGCGAGGCCTCGATTTCGCACGTTTGGCGACGGAGTTTACACGCAAAGCAGGTCGGCGGCGGAAGCTCAGGCGATGGGCGTGCCGATTCGCGAACCGTCGCGCGGCAAGTCGGGCGGCGTCGGGCTGCGCTTGCGGAAAATGACGAGCACGCGGTCGGTTGATCCGTCGGGCAGGCGGTAGGCGTGCGTCGATTCGTCCGCGAGGCCGCAGCGGCGTGCGATCGGCAGGGCGGCAGGCAATTCGGCGGCGACGCCTTGTTGCGACTTGGGAAAAACGCATGCGCCGCCGACGCGAGCGAACGCAGCGCACAATTCGACCAGTTGATCGAGCGATGCGACGGCGCGGGCGGTGACGAGATCGAACTGCTCACGATGCGGCACCTCGTGGGCGAGCGACTCGGCGCGGCCCCAGATGCAGCGGACGTTTTGCAGGCCGGCGGCAACGGCGATGCGCGTGGTTGCATCGATCTTCTTGCGCGTGGAGTCGAGCAGTGTGACGTGCAGTTCGGGCCGGACACACGCCAGCGGCACGCCCGGCAATCCGCCGCCGCTGCCAACATCGAGTAACCGCGCAGGTTGCTCGGCGTCCAAAAGCGGGAGCAGTGCGAAGGCGTCGCAGACGTGCCGTCTCCAGACGCCGGGCGCATCGCGAGTCGCGGTGAGGTTGTGCCGTGAGTTTTCATCCAGCAGAGCGCCGACAAAGCGGTCTAGGCGTGCGTGGGCGTCTGTCGCGATGTGATGGCCAAGGGTCGCGAGATCGGCGGACGTCATGTGCAGATGGTAACCCGATGTCAGGCGATAGAGTCGAGCGGTGCGGAGATCGCGCACCGGGTACGATGCTGCGGCCTTGGACAATTGGAGACTGACAATGCCTGCACCGCGGATTCCGTATTCACTTCCGCAACGAACAACCGAGTGGCAACACGCACGAGCCGCGGAATGGTTTGAGCTGTTGAACATGCGCCGCAGTTGTCGCGATTTTGCGCCGACGCCCGTCGATCGCCGCGTGATCGAACAAGTGCTGGCCATCGCCAATACCGCGCCCAGCGGCGCAAATCGAAAGCCGTGGCGGTTTGTGGTGATTGACGATCCGGCGATCAAACGCGAGATTCGCATCGCCGCCGAGGCCGAGGAGCGCGAGAGCTATGAGCATCGCATGCCGGACGATTGGCTCGAAGCGCTGGAGCCGCTGGGCACCGATTGGCACAAGCCGTTTATTGAAATCGCGCCGCTCCTGATCGTCGTCTTTCGCATCGACTATGAAGAGCTCGATGGCAAGCGGCACAAGAGTTATTACCCGGCGGAGAGTTGCGGCCTGGCGTGCGGGTTGTTGCTGGCGGCGTGTCATGCGGTCGGCTTGGCCACGCTGACGCACACGCCGAGTCCGATGGGGTTTCTGCGCGAGATCTGCAAGCGGCCCGATAGCGAGCGGCCATTTTTGCTGAT
>JBJXFK010000087.1:0-7103 GCA_046155505.1 Phycisphaerae bacterium | reverse complement strand
AGCGACGGAGCGACGCAGGGAGAGCCGCACACCCGCGCTCCCCGAGCGCCTCGCGCTCCTCGAATCCGGTCGCATGGTCCACTTCTTCCAATTCGTATCGCCACATGCATACGACTGGTATCGCAACGTCCACACCGCGCAGCGCGGCGTCGCTGACAAACTCTGGTTCGAAATTCCCGACTTCCTCCCAGAGCAAGGCGATCTGCGCACGCTCTGGGATGCCTCGCGCGGCGCGTGGGCGATCGACCTCGCCCGCGCTGCATCGCACAACATCGCCAGCGACGCCGGCGCGATCTACTGGCGGCTGCTCGAGTCCTGGCTCGACGCCTGCCCGCCGTTCGTCGGCGTGCAATGGAAATGCGGGCAGGAAGCCTCGACGCGGCTCATCGCGCTCGCCTTCGGCCTCTGGGCCGTCGCTGACGACCCGGCCACCACGCCCGAGCGCTGGCAGAAATTCGCGCGCCTTGCCTGGGTCACCGGCTATCGCGTGCGGCACCACATCGACTACGCGATCTCGCAGAAGAACAACCACTCGCTCAGCGAAGCGTGCGGCCTGATCCTCGTCAGCCAACTTTTCCCCGAGTTCCGCGAATCGGCCGAATGGCGTGCCTGCGGCAAACGCGTCATCACACAGGAACTCGCGCGGCAGGTCTACGCCGACGGCTCGTACGTCCAGCAATCGACCAACTATCACCGCGTCATGCTCAACATCTCGGTCGTCGCCGCCCGCCTCTGCGAACTAGCCGGCGACCCGCTCGAGCGCAGCGCCATCGACAAAATCGCCGCCGGTAGCGAGTTTCTATTCCAACTGATGGACCCGACGACCGGTCAATTGCCCAACTACGGCAGCAACGACGGCGCGCTCGTCCTCCCGCTCAGTGAGTGCGGCTTCCCGGATTTCCGCCCGTCGATTCAGGCCGCCCACTACCTCGCCCGCCGTGAAAAGCTCCTGCCCGACGGCCCGTGGGACGAGGACCTCGTCTGGCTCTTCGGCCCCGACGCCCTGACCGGCAAACGCGCCGAGCTACGCAGCCCCGTCAGCAGCGCCTTCGACGCCGGCGGCTACTACACGCTTCGCAACCGCGAAAGCTGCGCGATGACCCGCTGTCACACCTACCGCGATCGCCCCGCGCATGTTGACATGCTCCACGTCGATCTTTGGTGGCGCGGCCAGAACATGCTCCAGGATTGCGGCAGCTATCAATACTTCACGCCGGAAAACAAGGCCGTCGAGAAGCACTTCAAGTCGATCGCCGCGCACAACACGATCGAACTGGACGGCCAGTCGCCGCTTGAACTCGTGTCGCGTTTCCTCTGGTTCCCGTGGCCGCGCGCCGTCGAACGCGACTTTGAGGGCGCGATCGACGGCCCGCTCTATTTCGAGGGCGAGAGCCACGCCTACGCGCGCAGTCCCTGGCGCTGCGTCCACCGCCGCGCCATCATCGGCCTCGACGACGACACCTGGGTTATCGTTGACGACGTTCTCGGCCGCGGCAGCCACACCGCGCGCGCCCGCTGGCATCTGCTGGACGCACCCTATCGCCTCGAACCCGTGCGCGGCTGCGTCACGCTCGATACCCTCGCCGGCCAATGGTCAATCGCCTGCGCCGCACGGCAACCGCTCGCACTCCGCGTCGATCGCGGCGTCGAAGATGCCACGCATCTCCGCGGCTTTTCCTCGCGCGTCTACAGCCATCGCTTCCCGATCCCCGTCGTCGAAGCGACCCTGCACGGCCCGCTGCCGCTGCGCATCGTCACGCTTTGCGGCCCCGGCTCGCTGGCCGCACCGCGACTCCTCTCAACCACCGGCGAATGCGAATATTGGCAGACGCGCGACGGCCAACACGAACGCACGCTCGTCCTGGCTCGCCCCGACCGTCTCGCCCAGCGCACGCTGATCGAAATCCGCGACGCACAGGCGGGCCGCAAATGACCGCCGTCGCAACCATCGACGCCGGCGAGCGGCGCGTCGTACCGCACATCGGCGGCCACTATCCGATCATGTTCCTGATCGCGCTGGCACTCTACCTGCTCACCGCCGATCGCGGCCCACAGTGGCAGGACTCCGGCTGGCAGCAACTTCGCATCGTTAGCGGCGAGATCAACCACCCGCTCGGCCTCGCGCTCACGCACCCGCTGCATTTCTACCTCGGCCGCTTCGTGCTGCTGCTGCCGATCCCCGAACCCGCGCTCGCCATCACGCTCATCAGCGTCATCGCCGGCGCGCTCGCCGTGGCTAATCTCGCGGCCACGATCCACCTGCTCACCGACGACCGCCGCGCCGCGTCCGCGACCGCCTTCGCGTTCATGATGTCGCACACGTTTTGGCAACACTCGACGCACACCGAAAGCTACGCCCTCGTCGGTGCGCTGCTCACGTTCGAATGGCTCTGCATCGCCCGTTTCGCGCTCACGCCGCACCCGATTTATCTCGTGTTGCTCGCGGCGACCAACGGCCTGGGCCTGTCGAACCACATGCTCGCCGCGCTCGCCACGCCGATCGATGCGATCATCATCATCTGGGCCGTCCTGCGCCGCGGCATGCCTTGGTGGGTCGCGCCGACATCGCTCGTTGCCTGGGCCGTCTGCACGCTACCCTACACCACGCTCGTCTGGCAGCGTTTCGCCGAGACCGGCAATTTCGCAGAGACTATACGCTCGGCCACCGTGGGCGATTTCCGTGAGCAGGTGCTCAACACATCGCTCTCGCTGCGCAGCCTCGCCATGTCGGCCGGCTTCGTGTTTTACAACCTGCCCAACCTGATCCTTCCGCTCGCCGCGCACGCGCTCTTCTGGCGCGTCGAGCGCCGCCGTCCGCTCTACTGGGCTATCCCCGCACTACTGGCGATCTACGTCGCGTTTGTCATGCGCTACTCGATCGCCGATCAATACACCTTCTTTTTCCCCGTCTATGCGCTGCTCGCGCTGCTGGCTGGAATTGCCCTCGGACAGATGTTGCGCCACTGGACCGAACTGGCGCGCACCATCCTGCTTAGCGCCGTGCTCATCACCTCCACCTGGTCGCCGCTGCTTTACGCCACCGCAGCCGAAGTGACCCGCGCCAACGGCTTCCTCAAGGGCACGCTCGGCAACAAGCCCTATCGCGACGGATATCGCGATCTCTTCATGCCCTGGGGTGATCGCGGCTACGTCCGCCGCACCAGCGAAGAGGCCTACACCCTTGCCGGCAGTGACGGCATGATCGTCATCGACGACCTCATGACCCAGTTCGCCATGAAGTATGAGCAGGCCATCCGCCGACATCCGGCGACGGTGCAGCTCGTCGTCTATGAATACCTGCGGCTCGAAGGCATCGAACGCTCGACGATTCGCGAGGCACTGCAAAGCGGGCGCACCGTTGTGCTCGTCCCGCGCGACCGCGACAATCCCGCCCCCCAGCTAACCGGGGCACTGTGGCAGCGCCAGGGAGACTTGTACGTCCTGCTGCGACTCGAAGACGAGTAATAACGCCTCGCCCGGCACCGCCGCGCGAGCCAAGGAATCGGTTCATGCACGTTGCGTACATCCATCAGCACTTTTCGACGCGGGCCGGCAAGACCGGCACGCGCAGCTTTGAGCTCGCCCGCTGCCTCGTCACCGCCGGGCACAAAGTCAGCATGATCTGCGGCGTCGCCGAACAATCCAAAGACGTGTTGCAGGTCGACGGCCGTGTCGGCAAGCTGCACTTCGACGGCATCGACGTCTATTGCATCAACGAGCCGTACGCCAACAAGATGGGCTTCTGGCGACGCATTCAGGCGTTTCTGAGTTTCGCCAACACCGCCGCCGACGTGGTGCGCGAGCTCGACGCCGATCTGGTCTTCGCTACGTCGACGCCGCTCACCGTCGGCATCCCCGGCATGAAATCGGCACGTCGTCGCAACGTGCCATTCGTCTTTGAAGTGCGCGACCTCTGGCCCGAGTTGCCCATCGCGCTCGGCGTCATCAAGAATCCCGCGATCAAGTGGTACACCAAGCACCTCGAGCGCAAGATTTATCACGCCGCCGAGCACGTCGTCGGCCTCTCGCCCGGCATTCGCGACGGCATCATCAGCGAAGGCGTGCCGCGCGACTTTACGAGCATGATCCCTAACGCAAGCGATCTCGACCTGTTCAACCCCGATGACGCGCCGCTCGACGATCCACGCTTCGGCTCGACTGATGAACTGCGCTTCTGCTTCACCGGCGCGCACGGCATGGCCAACGGCCTCGACGCCGTCCTCGACGCCGCCGTCGAACTGAAACGACGCGGCGAGAAGAACATCCGCTTCTGCTTCATCGGCCAGGGCAAGGAGCGACCGGGGCTCATCGAACGCTGCAAGCGCGAAGGCCTCGACGGCATGACCACCTGGCTCGAGCTCATCCCCAAAACGGAACTCGCCCGCATCCTGCCACGCATGGATGTCGGAATGATGATCCTCAAAAACCTGCCCGCGTTCTATTACGGCACGTCGCCCAACAAATTTTTCGATTACATCGCCGCCGGCATCCCCGTGCTCAACAACTACCCCGGCTGGCTCGCCGGAATGATCGAACAGCACAAGTGCGGGGTCGTCGTACCGCCCAACGATGCCAAGGCATTTGCCGATGCGTGCGTTTGGCTGCGCGATAACCGCGCTCAGCTACCCGCGATGGGCGCTCGCGGGCGCAAGCTGGCCGAGGCGCAGTTCAATCGCGTGGAACTCGGTGGCCAGTTCGTGAAGGTGCTCGAACGCGTGCATAGCGATTGGCAAGCCGGCAAGCGCCGCCCGCGCTGAAGTGGAGTCGTCATGCGGCACTTCATCCAGCGTGTGTTCGAACGAGCCGTTGCTCGTCGCCGCGACTATCGCATGTTCGTCGCTGTGCCCGCGCAACCCGCGATCGCCGACGCCGCGATTCGCTATTTCGACCACGCCTCGCCGCCGCCGCGCGACGTGCTCGATTGGTACGACCACCACAACGGCGTGACCGGCCGCATCCTGATGATGGCTCGCCTCAAAAAACAACAAGCCTCACTGCTCGTTCTAAGCGACGACCCCGACCCCATCGCCTACGGCTGGCTGCAACTCGGCCCCGCACTACGCTACGAATTCGGCTGGCTCACTGAGCCGTGGCTCTGCCTCGGCCCCTACTGGACCGACGAGCAGCAGCGCGGCAAGGGTGCCTACGGCCGCCTGCTCACCCACAGCCTGCACATCTACCGCGAGCGCTTCCCACAGCACACGGCCTACATCTGGGCCCAGGCCGACAATGCCGCGTCGATCCGCGGCATCGAAAAGGCCGGCTTCACGCCCTTCGGCACGCACCGCATTGCGACGTATGGATTCGGTCTGGTGCGACGTCATCGCGTAATTTCGAAGTGAGTGCGTCGAGCGCAGCTCAAACGCCGTCTGGAGCTGCCGCCCTCGGCTGCTTTCTTTGGGGACAAGGGAACAAAGGAACAAGGGAACAAGGGAACAACGGGGCGTCTTCGCAGCGCCATTGAAGACATGCCGACGGCGGAGTACCGCTCGTCGGTATGACACCCGACGTCACCGGTGATTTCGAAGTTGTTCTAGGTATTCTTGATCAGTCTTCGCGCACGTCGGCGGCGATCGCCTGCTCGACGCTTTCAAACATCGGAATGACCTGCTCCAGCCGCGTCATCTTCATCAGCGACACGATCGGCCCGCGAGCCGCAGCCATGCACAGCGAGCCGCCCTTTTGCCGCGACAGCTTTTGCATGCCCACCAGCGTACCCAGCCCCGCCGACGCGACAAATCCCAGCGCCGCGCAATCGAGCACCACGCGCGTGCCGGTCGTCTCGAACAATTCGCGTAGCACGCGCTCCAGCTCGCCGCGCTGCCCAACGTTCAACTCGCCGCGCAGCCGCACCACCGTGCAACCGCCGACCTGCTCGACGCCGGTCACGATTTCGGACAGCGCCGATCCGTCGGCTACTTTTCCTTGAGCATCCATACTTCGTTGCCCGTCTCGTTGTAGCAAACCTTGGTCATGTACGCGTGCATCAACATGATGCCGCGACCGTTCGGGCGTTCCAGATTCTCATCCGCCGTCGGATCGGGCACCAGCTCGGGCCGAAAGCCCGGCCCCTCATCCCGCACGCAGATCACGACGCGCCGCGGATCGACATAAAACCGCACGGTGATTGTCTTGTTGGGGTCGTTGCGATTGCCGTGCTTCACGCCGTTGGTCAGCGCTTCTTCCAGCGCCAGCTTAATCGCAAAGATCGATTCTTCGTCGTATTGATTCTGGGCGAGATCATCGAGAATACGCTGCTCCGGCTCCTTCACGGTGCGCAAATCGCTCGGCACGACCGCCTGTTTCAGGTCGTCGTCGCGCACCCCGTAGTCGCTGGGCACTCGCATCACGCTGGTCCGGCCGTTGTGGATAACGACACCCTCTGGCAGCTTACGCGTCAAACCGCGAGATCGCCTCGTCAGCCGAGTCGTGAATGTCGAACACTTTGTTCAGCCGCGTGATCTTGAACACCTCGAAGATTTGCCGGTTGATGTCCGAGAGCTTGAGCGCGCCGTTTTGCTCACGCACCTTCTTGTTCAAGGTGATCAGCATGCCCAGCGCCGCCGACGACAGGTGATCGACATTGCGAAAATTCAGCAGCAGCCGAATGCCGGGATGCGCCTCGACGAGTTGTGCGAGCTCTTCGCCAATTTCCTGAATCGAAACCTCTTCCAGGATCTTGCGATCGGCGAACTCGACCACCGAGACACTCTCCGCCCGCTTAATGCGCAGGTGGGTCGAAGGCTGTTCCATGCCGCTGCCTCCCACTTCGGCGATGCTGCGCCGAAGTTCGTCGCCGCGCAATTCCTGCCGCGGCGGGTTCGTAACTGCCCGATTCATCATATGCAGACTATCGGATTCTCCAAGTGCCTTCCGCCAGTGTCAAGCTTGGCAATTTCATCGGCCCGCTCCCAGCATATCATTGACGCAGCCGACCGCAGGAGGTAACCGCCATGCCGATCACCCGTGTCCTCGATGTTGGAAACTGCGATCCGGACCACGGATCGATCCGCCGCATGCTCGTCAACCACTTCGAAGTCGAGGTGGACCGGGTGATGTTTCCGGCCGAAGCGCTCCGCGAAATGGGGCAACAGACGTACGCC